>JACRFI010000015.1 GCA_016217965.1 Candidatus Kaiserbacteria bacterium | reverse complement strand
GGGCAGCATCCCGCCCCCACGCCCTTTTCCGCATGCATTTCGGATACCCCCGCGCGCATTCAAAAATGGAAAGGAATTTGGAAAGGGCGTGGGGGCGGGATGTACCGCGCTTTGGCGCGGTGGCGGCGTTCAGCTCTTCCAAGCGCTCCGCGCGTACCTTGTTGGAATGCGATACAGCGCACGCGGCGCGTGCGCAGGAATTCAGATCGGATTGTTCCGGAAGTGGGTTCTGACTTTCTGATACAACCTCCACCACTTCGCACTGCTAGGAAAAGCAAAAAATGCAAAACGTAGTTCAAAAAGCACAAGAGTATGCAACCAAGCATCACGCGGGGCAGTTCCTGTGGACTGCTGCCAGGGAACCTTTTATTGAGCACCCTCGGCGGGTTGTAAAACTTGTCGAACTTTCCATTGCGACAGATGATGAAATTGCAGCCACGTGGCTCCACGACGTTGTCGAGGATACGCCGGTCACGATAGAAGATATCTTGCGCGAATTCGGAGAAGATATTGGGGGAATGGTTGACGGGCTCACCGACCCTGCGCATTTTGCTGGGAATCCGGATTGTATCAGGAAAAAATGGCAGGCCGAGCGTGTGAAAGATAAAGAGCCACGTGTAAAGCGCATCAAAATAGCAGATCAGGCCGTGAATACGAAAATGATGGGGTTCGACCCGCCAGCCGGCTGGACGCGAGGGCGCCGTATGGAATACATTACGGGAGCGAAGTGGATAGTGGAGGCGTGCGTGGGCATTAACACATTTCTTGAAGAAGAATTTTGGAAGACGTTCGAAGCCAGCAGCAAGGAAATAGAAAAGGCGAAGTAGGATATTTGCGTGCTACGATTGTGGGATGCTCGGCGGTTTTCATCACCTGCACGTACGGAAGCGCATCTATAAGGAATTAAAGGCGTTCCCGCATCCCGTCTTTTGGAAACGGATGCTCGACTACGTCATGTATGTTGTCGCACTTGCGACACCGGTTGCGCTTCTTCCGCAAATCCTCCATTTGTATCGCGTGAAGGATGGCTCGGCACTTTCGTGGGAATCTTTTAGCCTCTTTTTTGTCATAAACACACTCTGGGTTGTCTACGCGTCGGTGCACCGCGAAGTCCCGCTCGCTATCTCATGTGTATTGTGCGCGATACTCGATGTCGCGCTTGTCTACGGGATACTTCTCTACAGTTGATTATTCGCTTACTGGAACGTCGGAAGGTGGTGGCGGTGGGGGAACTTCTGGTTCGGGAGGAGGTGGGGGAGTGTCGACAGGTGCTGGCGGCTCAGTAGAGGGTTCAGATGAGCTCGTGCCGGTGTCGTCCGGTACATCTTCAGGCGTATCTGAAGGTGGCGTGCCATCTGCCGGTTGTTCGGGAAGTGGGGCTTCATCGATTGATGAAGCAGCATCGTCCGAAGACTCTCCTTCAGTATTTTCCTGTGCGCCTCCCGTGTCTTCAGGAGCAGCTTCAGGTTCTTGCGTAGCATCTGACACAGGCGCTGGTGCGCCTCCTCCTCCGCCTGAAGAACTCCAATTTCCAACTTCTTCCGGCACGTCTGCACCCTCTGTTTCTTCTTCCGTTTCTGGCGTTGTTGTCGCTTCTTCCTGTGGGGTTTCTGCCCCCAACACTTCTGGCATCGGTTCGCCGGAGCTCTCGGCGGCGGTAAGCTCTGGTTCTGGGTCCGGAATGTTCGGAGAGCCTGGCGTCGGGACCGGATCTACGAATGCGCCAGTACCATCAGGAATGCGCGCGTATGACTTGTTCGGTGCAACCGCTGTGCCGGGGCAACTTCCAATCGAAGGAGAAGATGACGCGTTTGTGCTTGTCGGCGTTGGTTCATTCTCGCAAAAGTCGCTTGGGTTATCATACGTGTACGAATCGACAAGCACATCTGTGTCCGTATACAAGAAAATGCTGTCGCCTGTGTTGTTAAGGACTGGTTTGTTGAAATAGATAACGAGCCAGCCGTGAGCAGGTATTGTGGTTGTTGCGGGCTGCGTGTTTGTAAGCCCGACTACCGCCTGCGTATTCCCAGCGCCGCCGCTCTCGTCCGCGAGATACCAATCTGCGATATCGATTGAAGCGTTGCCATTGTTATACAACTCTACCCATTCTCCGAGCGGCATATTGGCACTATCGCTTCCGAAATCGAGCCCGTTTGCTTCATCGTCCGGATTCGGCAGAAATTCATTGAGGACAATATTGAAATCGTCGGTGCTTGCTGTGTATGTGAGTGTGATGCGCACTTTCTCTTCATCCGTATAGCCTGTATTTTCAGGCACGTCCTTGTGCCAGCCGCGATAGACGAGGTCAACGACGCATTCGTCGCCTTCCACCAATCCAAGAACACTCGGCAGTGAAATTTCAAGAGGCCAGGCGCCTGAGGTTGTTGTTGCGGTTACGGTGAGAGCTAGAAGATCGCCCGTGTACGTGAATGGCGTTGTCGTTGCATCAGCATCGAGCAGCGTGCACATCGTGTTCGGACCGTCGAATTCTTCGGTGACAATACGATACATGGTGGGGAAGGTCCCTGGCTCAGGAGTCATGATGGGGATGACAAGATGCTCTCCGGCTTCGACAATCGCACTCACGTCGCCATCAGGCGAGACGGTGAAATCCAGCGCTCCCGCTTGAAGTATGTTGTTGCTCGAGGTTTCGTCATCGCGGAAGTAGGCGAGTGTTGCTTGTAGCTGTCCGTATGTCACACCGTACGAGGATGCAAAGAGGGAAACCACCAGGACAAGTGCGCTTACTTGCTGCACGAGCGATGGTTTCCAGAGGTCTATCTTCTTCAGCCGCGGAAGTGAAAGAACGTGGCGAGAGACAGGAAATTTTTCAATCGTGCCCTCTATCGTCGGAACACGAATATACGCTACCGGGGTTATTTTTTTAGTGTCATTCATATGAATTTCGCAGATCCAGAACGGACCCTGGGGAAGGGGAATGTGGCGCTTGTCCTTCGAAGCTTTGGCGAAGTAGGGGCGCGCTCCCTTTTTCTTTTTTCCTCCTGCGCCTCCCGCCCCGTATTCTTCGCACCTCCTGGAATATCCGCATCAGCTCGTCAAGAATTATCATCGCCGCCGGAAGCCCTATCATCAGCGTGAATCCGATAGGTTGCTTTGCGAAATCCAGTACGTATCCCGCATACGGCACGTTGAAAAGCACGCGCCCCTCCACTTCGCTCTTTGCTATCTGCACGTTGTCAGGATCCTCGTTCGCATCACCCTTTGTCATGTAGAAGGTCTGTGAACCTTCTTGCCGCACTTCAATGATGCGGTGCGTCGTGGGTATTTGCGTGCCGGTGTCCTCGCCAAATGTAATGACATCGCCTACTTTGTATGATTCCTGAGGTTTCAAGACGACAACAGAGCCAGTTTTTATCGCCGGCTCCATCGAACCGCTCTTTACTATTTTTATCTGGACGTTGCCAGGGATAGGCAAGAGGGAAGCGAGGAAAAGGCTAGCAACTCCCAAAAGCAATACTATGAAGAGGGCATAAAAAATTGTATTTAGAATTTTCATAGTGGATTATCGGATGCGTTTCAAAAGCTCTCTCAGGAAGTCGCGGATATCATTCGCGCTGCCACCTTGGCCGATCTCTGTTGTGTTGTTGGTGTTCGTACTTGTCGCGCTCGAAGAGGCATTGCCGGTGTTTACTGTGCCTCCGCCACCTGCAGTATTGCCCCCTGTATTAGAACTCGCGGTAGTGGTGGAATTGATGAAGCCGTTGTTATTCACCGTGATGTTGATGGGTCCATTGCAATTCGGGCAAGGCGGCGTGACGGGCGGGTAGCCGCCGCATTGGAAGTTGGGCTTCGAAAGCGCGGCTTCGGCGCGAAGCAGTACGTCGACGGTAAAAGAATCTGTCTGCGCCTCGTTGCCGAGTGCTGTCGGGTCGCACGCAAATGTTCCGTTTGGCTGCACGGTCAAATCTCCCGCACACCAACACATCCCCACGTACCGCTTCGTCGAGGCGCGGCACATGCTGCCGCGCGCATCGGCGATAGCGTACGTCGTGCTGCTTGCGAACACATACGAAGCCGCTTGCGTAGAAGTTCCGAAAATCGCTTTTTCGTTTGGCGGCTCGAATTTCCCGTCTCCATCATCCATCCAGCCGAAGAATTCAGTGCCATCGGCAAGGTCTGCGCCTAGCGTCGCATCCTCGTTTCCTTCTGGTTCGTTCTCGCCGTTCTCGTTCTCTGAAAGATTCTTAAAATCGAGGCACATCCACGCGTGCGTATTTTTGACATGCAGCGATATCACGTTGCATCCATAATCGCCTGGCTTGATGTCGTCGAAGTTCCAGAATTTATCCACGCCTGGCACGAGGTTCTTCAGCGCCCACGACGATCCCAATACTTTATTGCCGAGGTAATATGCAACGCTGTCTATCTTCAGATCCACACCATGCGTTGCAAACGTGATGCCAGGCTCGATGCTACGGGCATAAAAGGCAAGCACTGCAGCAGTCGCGACCAAGGTCGCGACTGCTGCTCGTACGTAAATGCTTGTCGAAATGCGCATGCGGATTTTATTCGCCCGACCCCAGTTTTTGCGCACGCAAATCTCTCAAAACTGGGGCAGGGCCAGTCGAAGTTAATTGAAGGTTGGCGGAGCGTTGTCACCAATCTCGTCGTTCAGGATTGTGCACGTCACGTTGTCGTTCGCATCTAAGTTGAACGGAGTTGACGTCGGAGTGCCACCGCCGCTTGTGCAGACGCCGCTGAAGGTAGTGATGAATGTTTTACCAGCAACATCGCCCGTCACCTGTTCATATGCGGTGTATGAGCCAGTCGGCAAGTTTGGTACAGGCACCTGGTCGGTCACAATTTGGTCGCCGTTCGGACCAACGATGTGCAGCGTGAAGTCTCCAACTGAAATTGCTCCATGTGAAGTGAGGAGCACCTTATCAATCGTCAGCGTCCCGGTTCTTTGGTCAGGCGGTTCGCATCGGAAGTCAAGATTGTTCCGTGCCTGTTCTGCGCGGAACGCAAGCGTTACCTGCGCCATGTCAGTCTGCGTTTCGTTGCCAAGTGCGGATCCGTCGCAAAGCACGCTGCCAGGACGTACTTGCGGGCCTGTGTCAGCATCGTCTGGGAGGCCAGGAGTTGTGAGCGTGCCAAAGCACCACGCCTTCGCGATATAGACTGTCTCGTTTGCAGGAAGCGGTTCATCACCACCCCACGCGTTTCCATTAGAGTCGGCGAGGGTTATGGAGAATGCGCCGGTTGTCGTAGCAAGGTCTGTGAGCGTCTTTATGCCTCCTGAGAGGTCTTGTTCACCAGTCTCGTACACGTTGTCTCCGTCGTCTGCCCACCAGAAGAACTGGAGCGCGTCGGCAAGTTCGCCGTCCCATGTATCAAGTGGATTGTCCGTTGCATCCACTTGGCCTTCGGGCTCTGTGGTGGAGACATCGTCGTCCGATGTAAGTGTCAAATCCATACATGCCCACGCATCGTTCTGAACGTGGATGGATATGGTGTCTTCGCCCTCGTCATCAGGCTTCAAGTCGCGGAAATTAAAGAAGAGAAGTCCATCATCAAGATCGGAGAGAGGGAAACTCGTGTCGCAGGCAGAGCCGACAACGGGGAAGGGGAATTGCCCCTGCCAGTAGAATCCGGGCGTCGTCGTGGCTTGCGCGTCAAGGAATGTACAACGATTACCGTTGTAGTAACTGTCGTTATCAATCTTTAAATCAATCGCGCCCGCGGCAAATGTGTTGCCGGTTGAGGTTTCGGTGTCAGAGAAGAATGCGCCGGTCATTCCCGTCGCGATTGCTCCACCTGCTCCGAGTATCACTATCAGTCCGAATAATATTCTTCGCATAATAATTTTTTAGCCAGTTCCCCTTATTACTTGCTAATTTTTTTAATAAAGACCTTGCTGAATTTCGTGTTCAGCTTCCCGAGCACATCCTTTTGGAAGGGAAATGCTCGGTCTAGCTATCCGCGAACTTTGTTCAAGTTCGTAATGGAACTATTGGATGGTCCACGTCGGATCGTAATCAGTCTCGCATTGGAAGCTGTCATTATTGCGAGCCTGTGTCGCGTAGAACTCCATATCACCCTCGACCTTGTCGGTCTGTGATGAGTTGTCTACGAGCGATCCGTCGCAAGTGAAGCCTGTGCCTTGGGCTGTTATCGGACTGATCAAGTCGCCTGAGCCATCTTGAACAAGAGCTCCAGGTGTCAACGTACCCGCACACCAGATTTTGCCAATATAGACTGTTTCGTCACCTGGGACTGGATCACTGCCAAATGCACCACCGCTTGCATCTGCAAGTGCGATCTGACCTTGAGATCCGAGACCGCTAAGCGGCCCACCAAGGAAAATGGTCTCTGGTGTACCACCTGTTCCTGTGCCTGGTTCAAACACATTGTCTCCATCGTCTACCCAGAACGCGAAGTTGAGTACATCTGCGAGATCACCATTCGTGCCATCAACTTCCGGCACACATGCGGCATTTTCACCGTCTACCGCACCATTTTCTGGCTCTGTGCAGGTCTCGTCGGAATCAACTGTGACGCGCGCTGCTGCACACATCCATGCATCATTCGAGCCAACGTGGATGGAGATTGTGTCCTCTCCGTAGTCTCCTGGTTTAACATCAGAAAAGTCGAAGAACTTCTCATCTGTTAGGTCTGTCGCTGTCCATGAGTTACCTGGGTTCGCTACGAGAGAACCATCAGGATCAACAAATCCTGGAATATTGAAGTCGATTGCATAGCTTTCGTTGTCGATTTGAAGATCGATGTCTCCAGCCGCGAATGTGTTGCCTGTTGACGTTTCCGTGTCATTGAAAAATGCGCCCGTGGCTCCCGCCGCGACCGCTCCCACAAACACGATCATCCCCAAGCTTAGAAGAATTCTTTGTACTGATAGTAATTGCATATTTTTTATTATTTATTTCTTTTAACTTGCCCCGTGAGATGCAATGTATTGCTATCTCGCTGGGGGGTCTCATAAAGCGTCAAAGTTCTTGACTTTGACATTTCATGCGTCGTTCGGCGAACCGACCTTGCCGAGCTCGCGATCTTTTAACTGCTTCTTTCGATCCGCCCCCATGAAAAGAGGACCTTCTTGTTTCCCGAAAGAAGAACGAAGCAGTTTTGGAATCGCGAGAGACGCTTACCCGTTCACATTGATTACTGTGTCGGGCGTTCGAGCGCAACGCTTGTGTTGCGTGAAGAGAGAGGCGCACGACTTTATTTGCATCCCTCGCCAGCGCAACAGATGAACTGTAGCGCTTTCAATATGTGAGGCTCATGAAGAAATAATGGAATTTCCGTGGATAACTCTTGTATAAGTCTGTTTATTGGCTGTAGATAACGATGGGGAATTCATGTGGACAACGCCGCAGTTTTATTTTCCATTGTGGAAATTCCGCGTTGCGCTACAAGCGGCGCAGTGCGTCAACTGCAATGAGGCAGTTTCGTGATAGAGTGGCTACAGCTGCTCCTGGTTACGCCTGCTTACCAGCCCCCCAACCCTCGTAGTAGGTGTGGCCGGGAGCGGCCCCAAACGATGACGAGTCTCACAAAGACCCGTCTCGTTTCATTTTAGGGCACATAACTTTCTAGCATCCAGTGGTTTGTGTCTCGTTTTTGATGATAGAGTGATTTCATGACATTTAATGCGATGCGTCCAAAGTTCGGAAATGAAGCACGAAATGAGAAAGAGGTAAGTATTGCAATGATGAGAGAAGCATATGCCCTTCTTTACGAGAGTTATGCTGTTGATCCGAATTTTGCTAAACAAGCTGGAGATCAAGTTACAAAATTGGCAAAGAGAATGGAGAAAGATTTAAGGGTTGCGGGAGAAGTGAAGGCTCTGCCTCTGGACATGTTGGTTGATGGAAAAATGGAACCAGGCATTATCCTCTCAATGTCCGTGGCTAAGCAGGCGGGAGACCGAAGACAAGAACATATGGCGCTTTTGGGAACACTGCGCCGGTCCTTCCTCGCTGAAGACGATGCTTCCCCAATAGTGAAGGTTCTTAAAGATAAGGGTATTCGTCGGGTCGCTGTACGTGTCCGTGATATGGATGCCGGTAGCAAAAATTTTTTTCATCTTGCTGACGTAATTTTGAGTCCGAGTAATAATGCTCGGCAAGATCTGCCTGAGGAGCAAGAAGGAGATGACGCTGAGAAGGAAGCGAATTCCGAATCAGGCAGCGAGACAAAGATGGAGTGGGCGACGCCGGTTATTGGTGAAAGGCAGCGCGCTGTTGGGAACAAGCTCATGAAGAAACTTGAGCCGAAACCGGTGGAAAAGCGAGTTCGACGGCGATCGACGGAAGTGCTCTCGTTTGAGGATGGGTTAGTGCGATTGCGACCAAAATTATTCGGTTTTGCAATGAAATTGACGCATAATGACTACGCAGAGTCTGAAAATCTTGTGCAGCTTACTTTTTTCAAAGCATTAAATGCGCGCGATCAATTCCAAGAAGGGACAAATTTAGAAGCGTGGGCATTTACTATTCTAAGAAACTCAAATCTCAGCGACTTGCGTATACAAACGCACAGAAAAACTTATGGAGGCGAGGCAGCAGAGACGGCAATATTAAACACAGGCACTTTCGGAAATCAGGAATCGGCGATGGAGTTGAAAGAAACCTTTGAGCATATGAAGTTATTGCCGGCTGAGCAACGAGAAGCATTGAAATTGGTTGCATTGCAAGGGTTCAGTTATGCTGAAGCCGCGCGAAAGATGGGTGTAGCTGATGGGACGATCAAATCCCGAGTTAATCGTGCCAGAGAGATGTTGAAGTGGTTACGAGATGGCGATGAGGAGAGCGGTGACGGAGAAGCGATGGATGATTCTCGTGACGAAGGTCCAGAAGATGAGAGTGGCACCGCATAAGTTGGAGCGGGGCTTGAAATTATTCGCTAGATTGTTATCGTCATTGAGGTCGCACGTTTGGTCGTGCTTAGCCATGTCTCCAACCGCTCCCAACGGTAGGCAAGTACGGCTGAGCGTGCGACTTAAAAACCTGACGAATCTCTGCGATTCGTCTCGTTTCATTTTGGGGATCAAACATCCTCACTCTTTCTTTTCAGGGAATTGTTTCAAAAAATCTTCGCGGGAGATTATCGCTTTAGAGACTTCAAATTCGTCGTTTCTATCGACAATCTTAAAACCTGCTCGCACTACGAACTCGGGCCGGTCGTATAGAATAGAGGACGTTGCCGAAATAGCTTTGATGTTCTTAAAATCTGGGTCACTTCGCAGCATATCCGCAAGAATTCTAAGATCCTCTCGAAAGGCAAGTGCTGCGCCAGCCAGTTTACTTAAATCGCCCTGTGGAGAGTCAGAAATGCCAATAAAGTCGATGTCGACCTCTGAGCTGTCCTGATCCAGACGGATGTGCAGCATTTTACCGATGCGGCGCATTCCCGCAGGCATGATATTTTCCACACGTTGATGATATTCCTCCTCTGAAATACCGGCGCCGCGCATTAAACTCAAGATTTTTGCGTAGCAGGCACTGTACAACTCTTCATGCGTTGCGTAGGTGCCTTTCCTGAGCTCATTTGATATTTCTTCAATGTGAGGCGTTAGCTCCGGAAAGGCGGTTTTTGTTTCTTCTTCCTTACTTTCAATTATTTTCTCGAACTGTTGTTCCAGCGTTAAGTGTCGCATCTCGTATCGCGCCGTAGCGATGATCCTTTCCGTGGGTGTTTTTGACCGAGGCGTTTTCATCTCATCCATGCCGCATATACTAACATCCAAGACAGAGTAATACTGAGGTGATATGCTTCTACCAGTTGCTCCTTCGGTAGCATCGCAATGTGAACCTCAGCCCTTCCATCGTGGGCTGCCGAGGTAGCGACTAGTGAGCCGGCATCCAACCCCCCGAGATCGCCGGCTCACTTATTTGGGACATTTGCATGATACGATTTTGGTGTGAACGAAAAAACTGATACGTCTGTACAGGATGTGGATCGGCGAGATTTTTTGAGAATACTTGGCGGCGCAGGGGCGTTTACTTTTGCATCACTGCACTCGACGTTGTTGCGCGCCCTCGAATCGTTAAACGGCAAAGGATGGCGAGATGGAATTTTGGATCTGCAGCGCGCTGCAAAAGATGCGAAGAATGAATACGGAGGTGTGTTTATCGGCTCCCGATCCCAAGGAAGATGGTATTCAGGGGGAGAGGGGGATAGGACAGGGATAGAAATCGACTACGCGAAACTATTGCGCGAGGTTTTTACGAAGGAAAATCGAAAAAATATCTCAGAGGGCCTTGCCATCTATCACACTCACCAGGATGCAGGAACACTCGAACATATGGCGCGGTATTTCAGTATCGCCGGCGTACCAGAAGAACGAGTGCGACAGGCGGTTGATTTCTACCTCACGCCGAGCACTCCTGATCTCGTGTTGGCGCAACAGGATGGCATCGGATACATACTGAGAAAAATGGGAATGAAAACCATTCAAATTGAAGATGGAGTTGTGACGTCACGTTTCCGTTGGGTGTTGAAAAAGATGAAATGGGATGCAAAGGAAAGAGAGCAGTATCCGGCGGAATACAAGCACTTTCAGCTCAGAGAAACGTTGTTGAATCGCATCATTCGAAGTTTGCAGCAGGCATTTCTAAAAAATATTGCAGATGTAAGAAAGTTTTTCCCAAAAGTCGTTGAAGACTGGAAGCATCTTGCGAAAACTCCCTCGGAATTCGCCGACGTTCTCGCGAACCTTGTCGCGAGGGGGGTTGTTGTATTGAATGAGCCGCATTGGATCCAGGTATATGCATGGGCGAAGGGGTTGCCACTTAGGGATGATATCGAGGCATATCAATACCTTGACGTGCATTCGCAGTTGAATGATGAATCTCGGCGCTTAACGAGGGAAATTCTTGCCGGGACGCGTACTTTTGAAGGAGCTCGAGACGCATTCAAACAAAATCTATTGAAGCTAGGGCTTGAGTTGCAGGGGGAAAACCTTGCGCCACTGCCGTGATAGTATGGTGCGCATGTTATTTCGCGGTATTGGCGCGTCGTTCCCCAGGCTTGGGGCTTATTTTTTGTATGCATCCGCAATTTTCCTTTCCGCGTTCCTTCTTTTTCAGGTGCAGCCGATAGTGGGGAAGCATCTTCTCCCGTGGTTTGGCGGGTCTTCGAGCGTGTGGGCGACGAGCCTTCTTTTTTTCACCACGATGCTTTTTGTTGGCTATCTATATGTCTATGTGCTTCAGAAATGGGAAGAGGCAAGGCAGGCGCGCGTGCATTTGTACGTCGTTGGAGTCGGGGGATTTGTTGCACTTGTTTCTCCTATTATCTGGCGATCTTTTTATCCGCCGCTTGATTGGACGCTTGCGAGCACGCTTGCACCATCGTTGGAAGTGTTGATCTCGCTTTTTCTTTCGATCGGCATTCCATATTTTTTGCTTTCTACCACGGGCCCTTTGATGCAATATTGGTACGGGCTTTCCGAGAAGCGCGAACCGTACAAACTATATGCTCTCTCAAACATCGGCTCTCTTCTTGCGCTCGCGACGTATCCATTTTTAGTAGAGCCCCATATGCGGCTCGCTTCTCAAGAAGCGGTGTGGACCGCGCTTTTTATTTTGTACGTGGCGCTCGCTGCGGCGGTGTGCAATAGGTTCTATCGTTCCGAACACGTTCGTAGCGCGGAATCAACGCCAGGCGCTGATTCCGCGCCCATCTCACTTACCAAGAAATCAGCGTGGGTCCTCTTGGCTGCTTTGCCATCACTTCTTCTCGTTGCAACAACAACCCAAATAACACAGGTCGTCGCACCCATCCCGTTCCTTTGGCTTTTGCCGCTTTGTCTCTATCTCATCTCGTTCATTTTCGCGTTCTGGGGGTGGGGAAGGGGCGCTCTCACCTGGCTCGGAGTGCTGCTGTTTGCAGCGTTTGCGTACGCGGCGCTCGATGTCCCGCACGAGCTCGTCGTCTGGCGCCTCATTGCAGACCTGGGGCTCCTATTCTTCTGCGGACTTTTCTGCCACGGCGCATTGTACGGAATGCGCCCTGCCGTTTCGCATGTGCCGCTCTTCTATCTGCTTATTTCTTTCGGAGGAATGCTCGGCGCGATGTTTGCGAGCCTCGTGGCGCCCCTTATTTTCAACGAGCTCCATGAATTTCCGCTCGCAATCGCAGCTGCGGCTCTCGCTGCGTTCGCGCTTGTCCCTGCGGGTGCCGGCCCACTATTTGCAATACGGCCCCGGATGCGCACGGTAATACGCTTTCTCATTATTCTCCTCATCGTGCGCGCCGCATTTACCTACCTCAACACCGACGACTACGGCTACGAGACACTTTCTGCTACACGAAATTTCTATGGTACTGCAAAGGTCCAGCAATTCGGGGACCTTCGTTACCTCATGCATGGCGCCACGCTCCATGGCACCCAATCGCTCGATCCTGAGAAAGAATTTACGCCTGCGAACTACTACTCAACAGGAAGCGGTGTCGCACGCGCTATCGTCCACGAGTATGTAAATCACCTCGATAGGACCATGAAGGTCGCTGTCATAGGGCTTGGCACTGGGAATCTGAGCGTGTATTGCGGCGAAGGGGACCAGTATGTCTTCTATGAAATAGATTCACGCGTTGTCTCTCTTGCAAAAGAATATTTCACCTATTCTACACGCTGCGATGGGTTTGAAGTGAGGCTCGGCGATGCGCGCATCGTTCTTGAAGACGAGCGTCGCCGCGGGGAGCTGCAGAAATTTGATGTCATCGCAGTTGATGCGTTTAATGACGACACGATACCGGTGCATCTCATTACAAAAGAAGCAATCCAGCTGTACCTCGACCATCTCGCGGGGTCGGAGAGCATCATTGCGGTACACACATCCAATCGCTACCTTGATCTTCCACCCGCAATCGTGAGTGTTGCAGAGAGCCTAGGCCTGACAGCGTTCGTCGTGAGCGCTTCCGGAGAGGAGGACGAGCTTGCGTCATCTTCCGAATGGGTGCTACTCTCGCGCGATCCAAATGTTTCCACCGCAGACGCATTCGAGAGCGCGCTCCCGTATACGCCGGAGCGACGCATTCCCGTATGGACTGATGATTATGCAGACGTGTTGTCAGTGGTGTGGATACCGGACGAAGCATTTCAATATTCGACGCTGACAGGGATGTTCGATGCACTGCGATACCGAGTCGCGAATTGGATATTGCCGGAGACAGAAGAGGAGGCAGAGGAGGAGTTCGAAGAAACCGAAAACTTCACGCAATAAGTTACGCGAACTTATTGCGCACGGTGAACATAGGCATCAAGGTGATTCTGTCCATATCCACGGTGGGTTGACCTTCTCTAACAAGTTGCCATACATATCAGCTTCCCACCACCCGTCTTTACGGCACGCGTACGGGGTAATGCACTCTCTCTGTGAAATGTCAGCATTTTCCCTGCACTTATTTCCCGATACTATGCCGTTGCTCGCGGGCACGAACACGCCATTCGAACTGATGCAGGCAAATCGCGTAGTTCCCCAATGCGGCGCAGTGCTTTGACCTATCCAACCTTGTTGGATGCACGCAATCGCGCCCAAGTAATATTTTTGACAGGCTTGTGCTTCTGCGTTTAGGTGTTCGTTCTTTATCCCATCCCCTATATTCCCGTAGGGGTTAGTGCATTTCGCAGCCGCCGGCTCGATAGGATATCCAACGCCGTTTAACGTGCAGTATTCACTTGCCGACGAAACAGGCGGTGGTTTGGGGCCAAGTATGGTTATTGAAACGCTTGCACTCGTACCGTTCACATTTGAAACGACGAGCCCATACGAACCCTTCGGAAATGGATTCGGTATCACGAAATCGAGCGTCTCGACGTCGCTTGCTGCAAACACACCGATCAACGTGCCTTCGACGAGGATGGAGTTAATACCCGTGAGATACTTTCCTTTCATTTTAACGGTGTCACCGGGATATGCCGATGTGGGCGAGTATGAGGAGATCACAGGGACGTTCTGGCCATTTCCTTCTACTTTGACCGTCGCGGTCTTCACCGTTTCGCCACTTGCGTTCTTGAGGCTCACCGTATAGGTGCCGTTTTTCGCGTATGAGCGTGCAAACGATTTGGTGTTTCCACACGATGAATCACACGTTACTGCATCCATGCCGTCGCCAAAATCAAGGGTGTATCCGTTTGGGAACCATGGTGATACTGAGATCGAAACCGTAAGTGGCGCAGGACCTGTGTCTGGAGTCGCTGCGACCGAGAGCGCATTCGGATTTGCCGCAATCAGGAACGTTGCCCTCTGCGTTGTCGAATTAATTTCCTTAAGCGTAATAGTGGCACCGTTGAATGTCACTTGCTCGTTCACGGAAAGTATCGCTGATTCGCTGAAATATTGTGACACTATGCTGCCACCGATTGGTATTTCGATAAGAGATGCGGAATTCTCTGCCATCGAATCAAACTTCACATTCGTCCCGCCGACAAAAATGATCTGTCCCACAGCAAGCGTGATTGTCTGTGAACCTGGAGTGTCACTATTTGCAGCGAGGTTCGACGGAAGACCTGCAAGATTGCACGCTTCTCGCATAGCCTTGATGGTCTTTGGCCCAACAACCCCCCAACCCGTGCTCTCAGGGGAACCTGATGATGCAATGGCGCGTGCCGTCTGCCATCTCTGTACTGCTTTCTCTGTTGCGGAACCGAAGTATCCGGTTGTGAGCTTTTCTGGATAGATGTTCGGGAACTCTGCAAGGTAGTCTTGGAGCGCGGAAACGTCATTCCCGCTCATTCCTTGCCGCAAGATGCGGCGCAGTTGGTCAAGTGCAGGGCAGGAATTTGGTTTTGCGCAGTTCGAGCCCGTGCATGCGTTCACGGTAACGTTCGCAGATGCAACAACAGTTCCCCCAGAAGAAAGCACTGCAGTATAGGTCCCCGGCTGCGTGTACGCATGATTGGTCGTGCCTCCCTGGGATGTCACCGCAACATCTGTTTCGTCTCCATCGCCAAAATAGAGCGTGAGTGAGCCACCGGTCAAATTGGCGGTGCTGTATGAGAACGTAACAAAAAGAGGCGCCTGGCCGGAGGTCGGGCTTGCTGTGAGTGCGGTTCCGCTTTGCGCACCTGTCCCTCCCACGCACCGATACCCAATCTGACAACCTTTCGCATCGACGCCAAGAGGCTCGAGTATTCCGCCTTGGCACGAGGGAACGCCGACAACTGGACACTGATTTTGTTGCGTTGTTTGCTGGAGAAGCGAGTTCGCCGCTGCGCGAGTGAGGGGGCCAAAAAATCCCGAGGCGGGTGAGATGTTTTGTGCAGTTTGAAATGCTTTCACTCCCGCAAGCGTGAGAGGTCCAAAGAAGCCAGTGTTGTTGTATGCCGCGAGATGAGTTTGCGTGATCAGGAAATTTTGGAGCTCGACCACCGGTTGCCCACTGTCGCCTTGCTTCAAATCAATCGTGAACTCAGCAAAAGCGACAACTGGGAGAAGTGCGCATGCGCCGAAAAGTGCAAAAAATATCTTACGCACCGCTGAAGTATACGATGGTATTTCGAGTGATCGGGGACATTATCCCCACTCTATCGTCGCAGGTGGTTTATCAGAGATTCGGTAGACGACGGCACCGACTTCGCGGACTTCGTTTGCGATGCGGCGGGCTACTTTGTCCAGGAAATCGTGCGGGAGATCCGCAGAGCGGGCAGTAAAACCATTGACGCTCCAGACTGCCCAAAGCGCCACGACGACACCAAGGCCTGCATCATCGCCCTTCGAAACAGTGTGCTCTGAACGGGTGACGACAGCACCGGCTTGCCACACGGTGTTGTACAGCTTGGCTTTACGCAGCTCATCGATGTAGATGCCATCAATAGTGCGAGCAATGCGCAAGGAATCCGCGGTGACTTCTCCTTCTATTCGCACCACAAGGCCCGGACCGGGGAACGGGTGGCGGAGGAGCAAGTCTTCGGGTACGCCGATGTCGCGCCCAATATCACGCGCGCTGTCCTTAACCATATCTTCGAGAGGGCGCAGCTCGGGCACGCTGAATTCGATGCCTGTATTGTGGTGTACCTTTATTTCCGCGATACGCGCTCCTGTTGCGTGTCCCATGCCGCTTTCGCGCAAGTCTGTGTAAAGCGTTCCTTGCGCTATAAACTGGGCGTCGTAATCGGCGATCCGGCGCTCGAGGATTTCCTTGTACACTCCTCGCATGGCGAGGCGCTTGTCGCGCATTCTTGTCTTCCCAGCGAGAGCTTGGAGAAATTGCAGGGTCGCATCTGCAACTTCGACGTGGATCCATTTCTGCTTGCCAAAATATTTTCGCACGTACGCTTCGTCGTCCGGCCGGTCTATCCCGCGAATGTAGACGCCGATAAGTTTTCCACCTGATCCCTTCATGGCGCGTTTCAGAAGATGTGCCACGACAGATGAATCGGAACCGCCAGAAAGTGCAATGAGAACGTTGCCATTTCCAATTGTTTTTTTCAATTCTTCGATCTTTCGTTTCGCGACACTGTGGGCAGGGAAGGGGTCTTTGATATTGCAGATGTTGTAGCAGAAGTTCGCATACATCTGTTCACCAAATTTTGTATCGGTAACTTCGGGATGGAATTGCACGCCCCAGAGATGTTTGTGGCGGCCTGCAGCAACCGGCGAGTGGTCAGTGGCACCCAGGACATCGAGTTTTTTTGATGGAAATATAATATCGCCATGTGTTTGGAGTACCGGCGAGCGAGAAGGCACGCCTTTGAAAAGAGGATCTTTCTTTTTCAGTGTTAGCGTGTGGACGCCGAACTCTCGCGCCTTACCAGGAGCAACTTTTGCGCCTATATGTTTTGCCCATTGTTGATAGCCGAGGCAGACACCAAGGAGGGGAATGCCGAGGTCGAAGATTTTTTTATCAAATGGCGGCGGTTCATCGTGTACCGATGCGGGTCCGCCTGAAAGCATGATGCCGGCAGGGTTCGCTTTCTTCACATCATCTGCTTTTACGCTGGATGGGTCCGCAACAAGCGCGTAGACTCCTAATTTCGCGAGCCGCTGGACGATGAGGTGGTCGAATTGCGACCCCATAGAAAAAAGGAGAATGAATTTCGTCGCCTTCCGCACGCGCAGCTCTTCTTTCAAGGCATCAAGTGCCTCAGGAGTGGCTTTCTTGAAAATAGAAAGGTTTGCCATGTAAAATAGTAACACCTTTTAGGGGAGTTGTCCAATGCCGTACGCTCGGTGTGTACTCTTGTCGTTCTCATCGAGGTTAATAAGCCTCCGGATTAACGCAGGATATTTCATAGCGATCTCAGTCTCGCTTGGGAAATGCTTGCATATGCGTGAATTCTTTTGGATACAAATTCCGCTCTTCGTTATCGGCTCTTTTATTATTCCTTCTAGTCCGCATAATTCAATAATATATTTTAAGAACCCGATGTCATAGTCGGACACAGACATGCTACCGATAAAAAGAAGACCCTTTTCATCCAACAGGTCGTATATTTGTGAGAATCTTTCCATAATCGTTCTCAAGACATACAAGTTTGTCGAGACAGGATATAAACCTCCCACCGGTCGAAAAAATGCAAGTAGAAACGCATGGCCCTCGTCCTTCAATTGTTTAATGCGTTCAAATGTGCGGTTTGATACCTCCTCACTAAGGGCATCGCCCAAGATCGTTTCAACTTCGCTTGATATGTCTTTTTGAGGCAACAATGTTGTCGCTATAACTGCGTCTGCTCCCAGGTCAATGCACGCGCGTCCTTGCCCTAGAAAATCTGCTGCGAGAATTCTTTTTTCTGTGTCTGTGCGTGCATGAGCTAATTCCAGCGCCAAACTTTCTTCGTCGTAGCCACCAGTGCCAGTGAACGCGAGGTTCCTATCAGCGCCAAAATATCCTTGTGCTCCAGTTAGTTCGGATCCGAAGACACCCCACCCTTGAATGTTTTTTCTACTGTTGTCGTCGGCCATTGCGTGCACCGTTTCGATGTAATTTTCGTATCGCTCCTTTGCCTTGGCTGTCCGATCGTCGAGATACTTTCTCAGCTGTGTCTCACGTTCGTTCTGCTTTTCCTGGATCATGCCAAAACTCTAGCACGTTAGTACCCCGTAAAACGAAAGCGAGCGTAGGGGGGGGGGGTGAGTTATGGAGGGGCTCTGCAGCGCGACTGGCGCGAAGCTCGAGCGATTTTTCAGCAGGAAAATCGCGTACCCGGAAGAACGCAACCCCACCCCTAGCGAGCAGGGCAGCTGTGGATAAATGGTTTGCAGTGGTATATAGTGGTGTATATTGATACGTAGTGGGAGAAAGTGGGATGGCGGGCCGCACGACTCCCGCCATCCACACCTCCCAACATAAGGTCAAAAACAAGTATGCTCATCGGGGAATACGAACACACGTTGGATGAAAAGAAACGAGTGTCTCTCCCAAAAGCATTCAGGGCGCAGCTCGGCAAGAAAATGGTCATGACGCGCGGCCTTGATAACTGCCTCTTTGTCTACTCGCAAGAGGGCTGGAAAAAGGTCGCCTCACGGCTCGACCAACTTTCATTCGCTCAGGCGGATACGCGCGGCTTTAACCGATTTATTCTTTCGGGAGCGGCTGAAGTTATCCCTGATGCAGCGGGACGGATATTGATACCGGAACACCAAAAGCAATTCGCGGGACTGAAAAAGACCGTCGTATTCGCCGGAGTGTCTGACCGGGTCGAGATTTGGGACAAAGAACAATGGAACATCTACAAAGGCAGAATTGAAAAACAAGCTGACCAAATGGCTGAGAAGTTAGGCGAGATAGGGGCGCTTTAGGAAGAGTCTGTAGTCCGCAGTTAGTAGTCATTAGCCAATGCGACAAACGAGCTATATGAAAACACTACAAACTGAAGACTCTGGACTTATGACTGGTGATACGAGGTAGCTGGAGAATAATGCGAAAATGTCATGCGCACGCGACGTTCAGCATCATCCTCCAGCGACCCGGTGTCGTCAAGCAGGAAAATGAATAGAGGACACCAGACAACACCTCGTCAAGAGGGACGCCCCGAACCAATAGTGGTCGGGCACATACCCGTTCTTTTACACGAAACATTGGAAGCTTTGCAAGTTCGTCCTGACAGCGTCGTACTTGATGCGACCCTCGGAGGCGCGGGCCATGCGAAAGAGATCGCGGCACGTCTTGGGAATGAAGGAGTTTTCATCGGGATAGACGCGGACAAGGCAGCGGTAGAGCGCGCAAGAGTTGCGCTCTCGGCTGCCAAACCCCGCATCTATCTTGAGGTGAGTAACTTTAGAAATCTCAAGGGCGTGCTTCGAAACTGCGGTTTGGCTGGTATTAATTCCACTTTTTTTGACCTTGGGTGGAGTGGGTACCAGCTTGCCGCGGGAAGAGGGTTCTCTTTTCTTTCCGACGAACCGCTTCTCATGACATATTCGAGCGATCCTGCGGCACTTACCGCTCGGACGATAGTAAATACATGGGAAGAGGGAAGTATCGCCGATATTTTATACGGGTGGGGAGAAGAGCGATACGCAAGGCGGATAGCAAAGGCGATCGTTGAAAGGCGGAAAGCAAAGCAGATAGAAACGGCCAGAGAGCTTGCAAACATCATTGTGAGCGCGGTGCCGGGGTTCTATCGAAAAGGCCGGCTGCATCCCGCAACAAAGACGTTCCAAGCGCTTCGCATTGCAGTGAATGACGAAATGGGTGCACTGAAGGCAGGTTTGCAGGCAGCATGGGACGTCTTGCTCTCCGGAGGCAGAATCGCGGTAATTAGTTTCCATAGTACTGAAGACAGGGAAGTGAAGCGGATGATGCGAGAGTGGGCACAGAAAGGGGAGGGAGAGTTGAAAACAAAATCACCAATAAAGCCAACGAGAGAAGAGATTTTGAATAATCCGAGAGCACGAAGCGCAAAATTGCGAATAATCCAAAAAAATAGCTAATCATGTCGAAAAAAACTTTAAATTTGCAGCTGCCGTTCAGGGATAGGACATTCCGAAGAGATTCGGCGTTTGTGCGAGCGCTGCCGCGTGAAGAGAGCGCGATACGTTTTTTTGGCGTGTTACTTGCTGTATCGGTATTTGCATACGTATTTTTTGTTTCGCTTTCAATAGTGAATGTCATCGCGCGCAAAGAGGCCGACGAACAGGCGTCGCAACTTCGCGCGTCCGTTGGACAGCTTGAGCGAGAGTACTTTGCGCTCTCCGGCGGCGTGCAAGCGAACGATGGGGAGACCATTGGCCTTACGGCAGTCCGTGGCGCTAACTTTATCCATAGGCCCGGTGCAGTGGCGAAAGAAAACGTGCGTAATGAAATATAACGCTCGACCATTCATTTTTGCCGTCGCTGTCTGGCGCTGTTGCGCCAGCGCTGCCTCTCGCGCCGACGCGCTGCGAGACACGGCAAACACGAATGGCTCTCGCTTCTCGCTGGAAGGAAAAATATGAGAAGCAAATTTGTTCTTCGGGTGCGGCTAATCTCGGGATTATTCATCCTGTTCGCATTCATCCTTGCGACAAGGCTCTATTTCGTACAGATCGTGCACGGAGACGGCTATCGTGCAGAAGCGGTTGGGCAATACGTCGAAGATGGCGAAAATTCGGAACACCGGGGAGAGATTTTCTTTACGAGAAAAGATGGCACCTCAGTTGCAGCAGCGGTGATGCAAGTGGGGTGGAAGATAGCGATACGGCCCGGAGATCTTGCGAATCCGGACGCAACATACGCTGCTCTCAGCAGCGTCGTCGACATAGACCGCGATAGGTTCTTTTCAAGTGTAGAAAAAAAGGATGATCCGTATGAAGAACTACGCGGGCGAGTGGACGATGATGCGGCACGTACGATACGCGAAAAAGAAATGCCGGGTGTCCTTACGGTGCGTGACGAATGGCGCATGTATCCGGGAAATGACCTTGCGGCACACGCAATCGGATTTGTCGGCTACAACGGCGAGAGGCGAGAAGGCGTGTATGGCATCGAGAAATACTACCAAGACACTCTGAAGCGGGAGGGAAGCAGTTTGTATGTGAATCCATTTGCAGAAATATTCACCAACGTTGCTGCAGTGATATCGAGCGATCCGGGGAATTACCAGGGAAACGTAATAACATCCATTGAACCGGACGTTGAAATAGAACTTGAGCGGGTGTTGGGGAATATTATGAAAGAATATTCTCCGCGTTCCGTTGGTGGCATTATCATGGACCCTTCGACAGGAGAGATACTTGGCATCGGTGTCTTGCCGGATTTCAATCCAAATACATACAACACCGAAGAAAATGCGCGCGTGTTCACGAATCCGATAGTGGAGAGTCGGTACGAAATGGGCTCTATCATGAAGCCACTAACTGTCGCGGCAGGCATCGATACGGGTGCGATTGCGCCAGGCACTACATACGAAGACAAGGGATTTATTTACAAGAGTGGCTATCGAATTGCGAACTATGACGGAAAAGGCCGTGGACGAGTCGCCATGCAGGAAATTCTGAGCCAATCTCTTAACACAGGCGTTTCGTTCATTGTGGATAGGATGGGGCACGATACATTTGCTGATTATTTTGAAAAGTACGGGCTCGGAGAGGAAACCGGCATAGACCTTCCAGGAGAGATTGCTGGAGATATTTCTGCTATCACTGGCCCGGGCGCAGCAGATGTTGATTTCGCTTCTGCTTCTTTCGGGCAAGGAATCGCAACCACGCCGATAGAAATGATACGGGCGCTGGCGAGTCTCGCAAATGGTGGCGTTCTCCCGGAGCCTCACGTAGCAACACACATCCAGTATCCAAGCGGAATTATGCGCGAGACGCCGCAAGCTCCGGAGACACGGGTGCTCAAGAAGGAGAGTGCGGAAACTGTCACAAACATGCTCGTGAAGGTATTTGACGACGCGCTTCTTAACGGTGAGTTGAAACAGGAACATTATTCAATCGCGGCAAAAACGGGAACGGCGCAGATAGGCGGCCCTGGCTGTGATGGGTATTGCGAAGGACGCTTCTTACACTCCTTCTTCGGGTACTTCCCCGCGCATGACCCTCGATTCATCATCCTTCTCTACCAAGTTGAGCCCCAAGGCGTGCAGTACGCATCACAATCGCTTGCCCGCCCGTTCATGGAGCTGGCAAAGTTTCTCATCAACTACTATGAAATACCGCCGGATCGATAGGTCTTAATATAGAATATTGTTTTTCGTCCGTGGAGGATCATGCTAGATTTTGTTGGATGGAAAGCACCGTAGATCAGCATCGGGCGCAAGTGTTAGATCTGAGTGCAAAAGTAAAGAAGTTTTATGATCGGGACGTAAAAGTTCGCATTTTTCACGGCAGTACAAATTCGACTCGTTCCCAAACTTTTGATCCAGAGAAAACATTGGATACGAGCTCTCTGGATAAAATTCTTGAGATTGCAGAATCTGAAGATGGACCTTATGCGCTTCTCGAACCGAATGTCCCGATGGATGTACTTGTAAGGGAGACGCTCAAGCGGACGCTTATACCGCCGGTTGTCATGGAGTTCCCTGGAATTACCGTAGGAGGAGGCATACAGGGTGGCGCGGGCGAGAGTAGTTCATTTAAGGAGGGTCTATTTCACGAATGTTGCTTAGAATACGAAATGATATTGGGCAATGGTGAAATAATAAAAGTATCAAGACATGAAAATCCAGATTTATTCTGGGGAACGGCGTGCTCATATGGATCGCTAGGTGTTATCACATTAATAAAGCTTCGTTTAATTCCTGCCTCGTTATACGTGCGGCTGCATTATATTCGCACCGGGAGTTATAGAGATGCGGTCGACGTACTGAAGCGCGAGATGCGTTCAAGCAATGATTTCGTAGATGGCATTATATTCAGTTCTGATCGCGGTGTGGTTATCGTTGGCGAACGAACTGATGTCGCACGCGGGAACATACAGAGATTCTCAAGAGCCCGAGATCAGTGGTTCTATCTGCATGCAGAGAAGATAGCTAAAGAGCACGAAGAATTCGAAGAAACAGTGCCGCTCGAAGAGTATTTGTTCCGATACGATCGAGGAGGGTTCTGGATGGCTTCGTATGCTTTTAATCGATGGTCTATACCCTTCAATCGCCTGACGAGATTCATTTTTAATCCGTTTCTTAAAACACGCCAACTATATGAAATGCTGCATGCTACGAACACTTCGCAACAGTGTATCGTCCAGGATATAAGTCTTCCGGAAAATAAGACGATAGCATTTCTTGATTTTGTCCGCGAGAAAATCGGCATTTATCCGCTTTGGTTGTGTCCGTTGAGGCCGGAAAAATACGCGCGGCTATCGCCTGCGTATCTTCACGCAAACATGATCATCAATGTTGGCGTGTGGGGAGGGACGAGACCGAGACATGGCCATGAGGCACTTTATGCGCTCAATAGAGAAATAGAACAGCAAACTGAAAAACTCGGCGGGAGAAAGGTGCTATATGCTCATACGTACTATCCGAAAGATGAATTTTGGCGCATCTATGATGCAGAATGGTACGTCGCGCTTCGCAAGAAATTCCGTGCGAGCCGCATATTCTCAGATATATATGAAAAAGTATTCGTCGGCGGTACATACGTGCCGGCTGTCGGAAGCGGTCTCGCAAAACTCTTTATCCGAAAAATAAAACAGCGACTCGCTTCGATCAGTCGTTGAGCGATAGAAACGTCGCGACCTTGAGTTAGTAATAAGCGTTCAAAAATATAGTAGAATATAGGCGTGGCAAAATCTGAGAAATATCACGGCGGCAATCTCGGGTCGGAAGGAAGAAGGGCTAAGGCATTAGCCAAAAGTGCTGGTGAGAGCGCCGGAAGGGCAACAGAAGGAGTACAAAAGGCGCGGAAGGAAGCCAAACAAAAATTGGAAGATGCGGAATTCAAATTGAATGACGTATAACATTTACAGGCGAAGAGGAGTCGCCGCCGAGAAAAATGCGTGGACTCGGACGAATCGTGGTTTTTGATAATGCGAAGGGTCTGTTGATCGTGAGATTTCATTCCGGGACAATAACAGTGAGACCTGGTGCTGTAGACAAATATAAAGAGAAGTAATCGACAAACTGGAATCTAATCTGGTGTTTAAGGTACAATGGACGCATGGATACACTAGAAAGAGCAGAGGGTTTCGATGGGAGTGAGCAGGGGGGTGATAAAAGCCAGAATCGTTTTCAGATACAATTTCATAGCGACGTCGTAAGCGCGCTCCATGTTGTTGCCCGGACCGATAACACTCAGCGCATGTCCCGCACCGATATAGAAGGGATCTTGGCTCATATGGATAGTGCGAAAGTAGCAAAGATGAGAGACGTACTCACCAAATATGTTGGAGCTCGCATTATCGGGCAGCTGCAAGCGCCGTATGGAAAAACACAAGATGTACCAAAATTTGGAGCGGCACTTCGGGATTCACTTGCACCGCTTGGCGAGGCAGCGCCGCCACACCTCATTGCGTTATCTGCACGTATGGCGCTGTTTCCAACATTAAACCCTATCGAGTCGAAGCGAGTTCTTGAGGAAATGCAGGCACTTGCTGACGCTTCACGCGTGAAAGAAGAATAAGAATATGTCGTCGTAATCATATATTTTTTGCATGAGCGAATGGAAACCAAAACCACCAGAGAAACCTCGTAAAAAGGGAACGGACGCGGCAGGGAAGACGGAGAGGGTGATGTCGCGAAGTCTTGAGAAGTCGCTGCTCAAAGCGGCTATCGTAGAAGAGCGAAATAAGATAGTTGAAAAACTTGGGTTGGATAAAAATCCAACTTTCGAATTCAAGAGAGACACATATCTATTCCAATCTTTGACGGCGGATGCAATGATTGTTTGCATCAAAAGAGCAGGTGGTCCAAGGATCAAAGCAAGATTAAGGAGACTTGACCCTCTTTGGTTCAAGAAACCGGATTTTGAGGCGTAGCAAAAAACTAAGTTGCCAATTTTCTGGAAGATATTTCTGCTTGGAATCGAACCAAGGATATTCTATACTCGCGGTGACGGCCTCATCGTCTAGCGGCTAGGACACATCCTTCGAGAGGTGAGGTTGGGGTGGGACCCAACCGCAAGACCTTGTTAGATTTTTTGGAATCCTTTTTGTGGTGAACAAAAAATCAACAAGGTGTACAGCTCCTGTAAGGAGGGAAGCGGGGGGGTGCGTTTGTTCCCGCGGGGCAGGAATATCTTCTCTTGCCACTCAGTAAAATGTATGAAAGATTATGTTGTTTGGCGCATTTGTTTGATGTCGCCCTTCAGCCCGTTAGACATGGGAAGGCCCTATCGTCTAGCGGCTAGGACGTGACCTTCTCAAGGTTAAAACCGGGGTTCGATTCCCCGTAGGGTCACAAGTTGTCTAACGGGCTGAGCGGCGAATGAAGTGAGAGTCGCAGAAGATTCCCCGTGAGGTCAATACATTTGTTGTAAGGCGTTGATTCAGGTGATATTTCTTGTTTCCACAATATCGCGTGAAGGGAGCACGAAGTATATAAGCTGTATCACTACCCACCCGAAAATCGCGTACACGAGCATCGCCACCAGTGTTGATACATCGAGTATGAATGCATCTGCAAGATGCCAAGCAGGGAAGATGCCGATGAAAGGTTGCATGAGGCTATCGGTAATCGCATATAGCCACGCCACAAATCCAGCATTTGCATTTGCACCAAAGAGAATGAGGAGAAGTCGAAGCCCCAAAGCTAATTCGATGGCTCCGATGATGCTATCCGCGATCCGCGCTGCCATGCGCGCGGGATAGAAGCTATAACTATCAGCCCTGTACGTCTCTACATATTGCATGGGTATTATCATTCTCTTCAGAAATGAACGGCGTGTGAACAAGGAGATCTTCGAGGCCACCTACGGTGAGAGGCGAGTTTTAATTCGCCTCCCCGCAATTCAGTGGCGTCCCATCCTGGGTGGCTTAATCGTCCGATGGAAGGGGTCTGTAACCTGTTCAAATCTCATGGCTTGGTGGAGCCAGTGATATCTGCAATCAGTGTCGCAGAACACCCTGTCGTCCATGCGAACGAAGTCAGTTCGCACATCGAGATCGATAAGGACCGCACATTCCGGGTTGTCGCAACTGCGAATGGTAGGCATCTGATGCCTAACCTTTCTCCTGTCTCAAGGACAGGCATCTCGTAGTGTCTGGCCTCGAGTCAGAATGACCGAGCGGCTCTGCGTGTGAGGCTACCACCATTCTCAAAACCTCCAAGCGGCGCAGTAGCGATTCCGAACTGATTCATAGCCCATTCATTTCGACTTTTTAAACTGCGCGAGTTAAACGCGGGCGGGGAGCGTTTCAATACGGCGGTCTCGGAAAGCGGGACCGATTATTAGGTATTAATAAAAAATCGAATATGGATTATTCAACAAATTACAGGAACATGGCGCTCACGCTCGCGGTATCGCTTGTCGCGGGATTGGCGTCATTCTTCTTCTTCGCGCCACTTGTAAGCGCGGCAACAGGAAGCGCGAATGCGAATCTGTCGGGCAGCAGCGAAGTACCGTCTGTTTCGACGAGCGCATCGGGAAACATCTCTCTCCAAGCGAATGGCGATAATCTTGATTACGTCCTGAATGTGTATGGAATCGAAGATGTGACTCAGGCGCACTTGCACTGCGGCGCTTCTGGCGTAAACGGGCCAGCGCTAGTCACGTTATTCAATAACTCGTCCGGTGTGAATGTGAACGGGACGCTTGCATCAGGAACTATTGATGACGGCGATATCACCGCTTGCTCGGGGGTAGACACGGTGGCAGAACTCATGATGGCGATAGAGAGCGGCACCATCTATGCCAACGTGCATTCAATGGACTATGCGAATGGCGAGATTCGTGGGCAGCTTTCTGGCAGCTTCGATGAGACAGGCTCTGGAAGCGGCGATAATGGGTATGGCGACAACAATGGAGATGGTGGTTACGGAGGCGATGGCGGATATGGCTATGGAGATAAACATGGATGCGATTGGGATTGCAGTGACGACGCGTATGACAACAAAGATCACGGCTGTGATTGGAACTGTCAGCATGGTTGTTCCGATTGGTGCGAGGACAAAGATTGGAAGGACAATGGCGGTTGCGACAACTGGTGCGATGGAAAACAGAACGACTGGAAGAACGGCAAGGATCATAGCAATAATTGCTGCTGGAGCGGGGACGATTGGAAAGATGGGAAGGATGGGAAAGATGGCAAGGACGGCAGTTGTTGCGATAGCGGGAATGCGTGGAAAGGCGATAACGACGATTGGAAGAACAAGGACTGGCACGGCGAGAAATCCGATTGGTCGGGTAGTCACGACTATCGGACCGCTTTCGGCATCGTGAGCAGGGCAGGAATACGATTAGGACTCTAAATTAGAGAGAAAGTGTTTTTTCTCGGCACGCAAAATCCACTCCTCGTATAAGGCACTGGTATTGCGGCGGTACGCCCTATGACTCCACTTAGCGTTCCCATGATATTGTTCACACATGGACGGAACCGTCGAGAAGACGCAACTATTGGAAAGAGTGCGCCAGGCATCTGTGCCCGCATATCAAACATTCGTTCTGGATTTCAAATCAGACGCTAGCAGAGCCCAAGCGAACATCGCACAAGTAAATGCCGACTTTATTGCCGCATTCCATCAGAAAGTGGAAAACGATGCTCATGAAGCAGACCTACAGGTATTTAGGTTGAAAAAAACCGCTAGCGATTCTTCAATTCTGTCAGCGCTTGGCACGTCATCCGAGAGCCGGCTCTCCGACCTTTGGACGCTACTCTTACGGCAGCGCGGCGGAGAAACCGGGCCACTTTTAAATGATGGCAAGGGGAATCTTTTTTATATTCAAAGCAAAGAAAAATATTCTGACATTTGGGCGGTGAATGTGAAATGGGTTGCTCAAAAGAATGGCTGGCAGGTTGACGCCTATTCGACGACTCAGGGAACATCATGGCCCGGAGGACGGCAGGTACTAGGGCGCTCTCCCACAATGCAAACGGAGGGCTGAGCCTCTGGCGTGAGATACGCAATTATCGAAGCGTACACGGCAAGTTCGGCTGGCTAGCCCGCGATAGGGTTAGAGAATAGGAAGGTGTGGCATCTTTCGGGGTGAATAACGGTCTATGTTAGAATTTGCACATGTTTGCAGAAGAAATACATTTTGTGCTTCAGAAAGTTGACGAAGCGAAGCAAAAGCGCGAACCAAAGCGAAAAAAGAAGAAATAATAATCTGCTATGCCACGAATTTTTGTATCTGGCTCCGTTGCGTACGATCGCATCATGAGTTTTCCTGGTCTTTTTAAAGACCATTTTCTTGCGGATAAACTGCACAACATAAACGTCAGTTTTCAGATCGACTCACTTGTCCAGCATTTTGGGGGCACGGCAGGGAATATAGCCTACAACCTCGCGTTCCTCGGAGAAAAACCGACAATTCTTGCGAATACGGGGAAAGATTTCTCGTCGTACGCGGAGCATCTGGCAAAAAACGGTATCTCTAGCGAATCTCTACAGCCCATTGAGGAAATGTTCACATCAGTCGCGCACATCGTCACAGATAGGGGTGACAACCAGATCGCAGCGTTTTATATGGGAGCCGGTGAAAAACCATATGGAAAAGATTTTGGAGTAGAGAAGGGCGACATCGTCATTGTTGGGGCGGGGAATATCGTGGATATGGAAATGTTGCCCTCCGTGGCAAAAAAGGCAGGCGCAACATTTTTTTTTGATCCCGGACAGGCAATTCCCGCGCTATCGCCAGAAGTACTTCGTAGCGGCATGGAGAATTCATCCGCATTGTTTGTAAATGATTACGAACTCGCGATGATACTTCAGAAAACAGGGTGGGACGAAAGCGAAATTGCTGCTCGCGTTTCAGTGCTATTAGTGACCGTAGGGAAGGAAGGCTCACGAGTCATTACGAAAGATGGGGAAATCAGGGTGCCAGCAGTTCCCGCAAAAGAAGTGAAAGATCCGACGGGTGCAGGAGATGCGTATCGTGCAGGATACATAAAGGGGTTCAAGGCGGGAAAAAATCCGGAGGAGTGTGCGAAACTCGCAAGCGCCGTCGCCGTGTATGCAGTGGAGTCACTGGGTACACAAGACCATTTGTTCACGATTGAAGAGCTGAAAAAACGGTACCAGAGCGCATACAAAGAAGCGTTGGAAATCTGATTTTTTGTGCTATCTTCACATGTGTGAAGTCAGACGTAAAAGATAAAAGCCTAGTGGCGAAAGGGGTGAAGCGCATAGAATGGGCAGACAGGGATATGCCGGTCCTTTCGCAAATACGGGCGCGGTTCGCAAAAGAGAAACCACTGAAAGGAAAGACGCTTGCTGCGTGCCTGCACGTCACTGCCGAAACGGCGAACTTGATGCGGGCGCTTAAAGAGGCGGGTGCGACAGTCGCTCTGTGTGCGTCGAACCCTCTTTCGACGCAAGATGATGTCGCGGCTGCGCTCGTTGAGGAATATGGCATTCCAACGTTTGCGATAAAAGGGGAGGGTAGGGACACTTTTTTTGAGCACCTTAATGCCGTCCTCGATTTCAAACCGAATCTTACAATGGATGATGGAGCTGACCTGGTGACATTGCTGCATTCAAAACGCGTGTCGGACGCAAAGCGCATCATCGGGGGAACGGAAGAAACAGCAACTGGCGTCATTCGCCTCAAGGCGATGGCGCAAGACGGCGAGCTTAAATTTCCAGTTGTCGCCGTAAACGATGCGAAGACGAAGAATCTTTTTGACAATAGGTATGGCACGGGGCAATCCACGCTTGATGGGATAGTGCGCGCGACCGATGTCCTTCTCGCCGGCAAAACATTTGTTGTTGCAGGTTACGGATGGTGCGGCAGAGGCTTAGCGATGCGTGCGAGGGGAATGGGCGCAAATGTCATAGTTACCGAAATTGACGCGGTAAAAGCACTCGAGGCTGCCATGGATGGATTCCGCGTGATGCCGATGCACGAAGCGGCGCCGATAGGCGATCTCTTTTGCACGGTGACAGGCAATGTGGATGTTGTTACGCCTGAACATTTCAAAAAGATGAAAGATGGCGCGATAGTCTGCAACTCAGGGCATTTTGATGTTGAAGTGGATGTTGCCGGGCTTAAAAGGATGGCGAAAAGCACGCGAAAGGATGTTCGTCCGTTTGTCGATGAGTACATGGTGGGGAAAAATCGAATTTATCTGCTTGCAGACGGGCGGCTTGTGAACCTCGCGGCAGCAGAGGGGCATCCCGCATCTGTCATGGACATGAGCTTCGCGACGCAGGCTCTCGCGTGTGAATGGATGGCAACGCAAAAGAAGCCGCTCGCAGCGGCCGTGTATGATGTTCCGCACGAGATAGAAGAGATGGTAGCCAAAACCAAGCTTTACGCGATGGGAATAGGAATAGAAAAACTCACACCGGCGCAGAAAAAATATCTCTCAAGTTGGCAGGAGGGGACGTGAAATAGCTTGTAGGTGACGACTTGGAGCCTCTTGCTTCCAGAAATTGACAGGAGCGTACACATATTGCCTTGTCTAAGACATCTGAGAATGTTAAATTTCTCGGGTCCACTCTAGAGGGCACGGAGGTAAGCCAATGAGTGAGAAAGACGGCAAGCAGACAGACGAACCGAAGCCGACGGAGCCAAAACCGACTACGAATAATGCTCTCGCGGAGGCCGTAATAAAGCAAACGCGAGGACGTGTTATTCGTCGCCGGTAAGCTCGGAAAGTTCGTTCCTCCAACTCCTGAAAGGAGTGAAGAGGTCGGCTACGCTGACCTCTTTGCTTATCGTGATTAACCTATATAGTTTTCAAATGCGACAATGCCATGTTATTGAGATAGTTACCCCGAAGAAATTCATACTTCGAGGATTATGGTTCGGCCCTCAAAAATCCAAACGCACGATTGTTTTCGTGCATGGGCTGAGGGGGAGCGCATTCAGCATGCTTTCAATAGCAGAGAAGCTGGCGGATAGAGGCACTGCTGTTCTTACGTTCAGTAATCGGGGAAATGGCATTGTTAATCAAGTATCCTCGACAAAAAAAGGAGGAAAGTCGCTCGTCGCCGGCTCTGCGCACGAAGTATTTACAGACTGTGTCGATGACATACAGGGCGCAATTAACTTTGCAAAAAAACAAGGCGCGAAGAATGTGTATCTCGCAGGACATTCAACCGGATGTCAGAAATCTATATATTGGGCGAGTAAATATGGGAAGGGAGTTCGCGGCATAATCCTGCTAGCTCCCGTATCGGATTATGCGGGTGCTATAAAGAATCATGGGAAGAAAAAAGTCGCGAAGGCTACTGCCTACGCAAGAGAACTCGTCAGGCGCGGTAAAAAGCACGAGCTGGTCCCTCTCTCAGTTTGGCCAGAAGAGCTTGATGACGCACAGCGTTTGATATCACTGTACTCTCCAGATAGTGTCGAGGAAATATTTACCTACGCGCAGCCAGATAAAACGCCACGCACGCTGAAATCGGTAAAAGTTCCCATCTTCGCGCTTTGGGCGGGGAAAGAACAGTATGCAGACAGAAAACCAGGAGCGATTAAGGCGTGGTTTGAAGAACACTTGGCTGGACGGGATTTCAAATTTGTAACAATTCCGAACGTGAAGCATGGATTCAAGGGGGGCGAGAGGTATGTGGCCGAGGCAATTAGAAAATGGGCAACGGTGCAATAGTATAGTGAGCATATGTCTGAAATGCGTTCACTTGATACCGCCGATTCTTATCCGCCAATAATCGAGGGATCGCTCATTGAAATGCGTCCGCAAATTAAGGGCGATGCAGATTCTGTTGTCAGCGGAATGGTCACGCAAATATATTATGCAAACGATACGAAGCGCGCAAAGGTTTGGGTTGGCTTGGGTTCTATGCGTGAAGATTTAGATGTCGCGTTTTCTGAACTATCTCCTTGCGCGAAGCAAAAACAACGATTTCTTCTGGCGACTCTAAAGGGTAAGTTATCCGATGTGCGATTGCCGCCTTCGAATACGGCAAAATTAATTACAGAGGCAGAGAAGAGGCTGTCTCAAGGCTAAAAATGTGCTAGAATCGCGACCATCATGGCCATGGAATCGGTCGTAGAACACGCAGGCGATGCCGCAGGGGCCGCTACAGAATCAGGCATCCATGTTGCACTCGCAGCGGAAAAATTGGGCACTTTCCTTGGAGTTCCAGTTACCAATACTGTCTTAACAAGCCTTGTCGCAATGGGGATTCTTATCATCCTCGCGTTCACACTTCGTACAAAGCTGAAGTTGCTACCGGGCAAATTCCAAACCCTGATCGAATACATTTTTGAATTTGTATATGACTATGTAGCGGAGACACTTGGAAGCCGGGATATGGCGCGGAAATTCTTTCCGCTGCTTATGACCATCTTTCTTTTCGTGTTTGTCGCCAACATTCTCGAATTCCTCCCCGGAGTTGGCAGCCTCACGTACAATCATCATCCGCTTCTTCGGGGTGCGAATACCGACTTGACGACGCCACTTGTCCTCGCACTCGTATCGTTTTTTGTTATCGAGATCACCGGTATCCTTGCTATCGGTGTATGGAAGTACGGTAGCAAGTTCATTCAGAACCCCATCACAAATCCTGTTGGCTTTGCAGTAGGACTTATAGAGCTTATTGGAGAATTGGTGCGCGTTATATCACTTTCGTTCCGGCTTTTTGGGAACATTTTTGCTGGCGCTGTGGTAATCAGCGTTGCGACGTTCTTTGCCCCATACGGGGTACCTGTCCTTTTGATGCTGTTCGAGATCTTCATCGGATTTCTCCAGGCCGCGATCTTCGCGCTACTTACGTTGTTCTTCATCAAGCTCGCCATAGAGGAGCCGCATGGAGAAGAAGCACACTAAAACCGCGATTGTAAGCCGAAAATTCTATGCTATTATGGCGGCATTCGATTTTTATTAATTACTAGAAGCTAAAAGCTAGTAGCTAGAAGCTATTTATTATGGAATTAGAAGCAGCAAAAACACTCGGAATGGCGATCGCAGTCGGCCTTGGCGTTATCGGTCCTGGCATCGGCCTCGGCATCCTTGTCGGTAAGGCGCTTGAGGCTATCGGGCGGAACCCAGAAGCCGCGGGACGCATCACGACGACAATGTTCATCGGGATCGCGGTTACCGACGCGCTCGCGATCTTCGCGCTCGTCATAGGATTTATAATAAAGTTCACCTAAGGAATAGTCCACAGTCATAAGGCATAAGTCCTAAGAAAATTCCGGTATATCTTGATTTATGGTCCATGACTAATGACTTTTGACTCATGACTGAACTTTTCGCGGCTTTTGGAATTAACTGGAAACTGCTCCTCATACAGGCGCTTAATTTTGGCATATTGCTCGTTATTTTGTGGAAGTATCTCTACACACCGGTCCTGAAGATAATAGAAGATAGAAAAAAGAAAATAGAAGAAGGGGTCCAAAATGCCGATGAGGCGGCACGGAAGCTCGCAGCGTCCGACGGAGAGGGAAAGGAAATCGTGCTCCAGGCTGCGCGCAAGGCAGAAGAGTTGGTCGCAGAAGCACGCACTCGTGCAGACGAGAAGCGCCAGCAAATGATTGTGGCTGCGGAAGAGCGCGCTGAAGCAATTTTGGCAGACGCGAGTGCGCGTGCGGAAGAGGCGAAACGACAAGCGTTACTTTCAAGCGAAAGGGAGATAGCGAGAACGGCGATGCTTGCTGCTGAGAAAATACTAAGGCAAAAAAGCGCATAAAATTATGGACAAGGCGTACGCTCAGGCACTCTGGAAAACCATACAAAAGGACATGGACCCGAAACAAGCCGTAGACGCGCTACGTGGTGCGTTGGAGAAAAGAGGGCGGCTTTCGCTCTTTAGGCAGGTTGGGCGTGCGTTCGAGCGTATCGCAGCGCGAGAAATGCAAAAAAAGCTCTCTGTACTCGTGATCGCGGAGAAGGGCTCGGAGAAACGTGCCAGGCAGGAATCGGGCGCAAAAGATGCAGAACTCATGATCGACGAGACGTTGATAGGAGGCTGGCGGCTCGAGGACAAGGAAACACTCAGGGACGCAAGCTGGAAATCTGCATTGCTTTCAATATATAATCGCGCAACCACATAATTTGTATGTCGAATAACACCATTGTCGAGAAGATCGTCAAAGAGATCGAAAAGTACCAGCCCAAATCAGAAAGCACGCATGTCGGGCGAGTGACCGCGGTGGGCGATGGTGTCGTTGCGATAGACGGGCTGTCGAACGCCGTCATGAGCGAGATCGTGGAATTTGAGGAATCATCCAAAAAATCTTTGAAAGAGTCCATGCAATCCGGGGAAGGAGCATTGTATGGCCTTCTCCTTAACCTTGAAGAAGATGGCGTTCGCGCTGTCGTCCTCGGAGATTCTGCCCGAGTTTCTGAAGGCATGCTTGTGAAATCAACTGGCAAGGTACTCTCGGTACCTTCTGGTGAAGAACTCCTTGGCCGCGTGGTGAACGCGCTTGGCGAACCGATAGATGGCAAGGGCCCGTTTAAAAAGCCGACGTACATGTCTGTTGAGAGAGAAGCGTATGGTGTCATCGACAGAAAATCAGTCACTGTGCCTCTTCAAACAGGCATCAAAGCTATTGATGCGATGATACCTATCGGGCGCGGACAACGCGAGCTCATCATTGGCGACCGCTCGACTGGAAAAACAACTATTGCGATAGACACGATAATCAACCAGAAGTACGAACCAGAAGAAAGCCGCCCAATTTGTGTTTATATCGCGATCGGACAGAAGGAATCAAAGACTGCGCGCATTGTGCAGCAATTGAAAGACAATGATGCATTTTCATACACCATCGTCGTCGACGCTCCAGCCTCTGCACCTGCTGCCCTCCAGTACCTCGCTCCATTTTCTGGAGTCGCCATCGGCGAATATTTTATGGACCGGGGGAAGGATGTGCTCGTTGTGTACGATGATCTTTCGAAGCAAGCAGTTGCATACCGCCAACTCTCGCTCCTCCTCCGCCGTCCGCCTGGCCGCGAAGCATATCCGGGCGACGTGTTCTATTTGCATTCACGGCTCCTCGAGAGAAGCGCACGCCTTTCTGATGCGAAGGGCGGCGGCTCCCTAACGGCGCTTCCCATAATTGAAACGCAAGATGGCGACATTTCTGGATACATTCCTACGAACGTTATCTCAATAACTGACGGGCAGATATTCTTGACTGCAGAGCTCTACAACAAAGGCATACGTCCTGCTATCGACGTAGGAGCATCTGTCTCGCGCGTGGGCTCATCCGCGCAGAAGAAAGCGATGAAAGCCGTCGCAGGCACACTGAAGCTCGAGCTTGCGCAATTTCGCGAACTCGAAGCGTTCATGCAATTCGCGCAAGACCTCGATAAAGCGACGGCGGAGCGCATTGGCTCGGGCCAGCGCATGGTAGAAATCTTGAAGCAAAAGAATGGGGAACCCATGCTTGTCGGAAGGCAGGTCGCAGTTATTTACGCGGCAACGAACAAATTGTTTGCAGATGTTCCTGTCGCAAAAATACGTGAGGCCGAAGCGCGGTGGATACGATTCTTGGACGGCGGGTACGGGCAGAAGGTGCTCCTCGAGATCCGCAATACGGGCAACCTCACGGATGAGACAAAAAAGGACATTGATAAAGCAATGGTGGAATTCAAAAAAGTGCACAAGGATTTATTCGCATAGTAGGAAATGTGCTCCACATATGGAAACGAGAGACTTCGACAACTATATGCAGCGGGCAACTGATAAGGAGAAGCTCGGCGTGTATAAACAGGCAAGAGATGCCGTGTCGAGAAAAGTGGTTAATCTCATCGAGATTTCCAATGATCCACGTGTTCATGGAACTCAGAAAGTTGGCATTGAAGGCGATATCGCTGAAGCAAAAGCGCGGCTTCTCGCTCTCGACGAAGAGATATCCAAGTTGGAAGGGAAACCACAGAGTCCCGAGGCGAAGCAAGTATAGAAACGTATGGCCCTCAAACACATCAAAGCAAAGATTCTTTCAGTGAAAAAGACATCGACGGTGACCCGTGCTATGCAGGCGGTGTCCGCCGTAAAGATGCGAAAGGCGCAGGAGAGAGCCATTCAGGCTCGTCCGTATGCTGGGGCGGCGTTCCAGATACTGCGCGCGCTTTCGGGAAGCATAGAGGTTGGGAATCATCCTCTGACAAAAGAGGGACGAAAGGGGAAAGTCGCCATCCTCGTCATCACGAGCGACAAGGGGCTTGCGGGAAGTTTCAACAGCGCGGTTCTTAAAAAAGTCGACAATTTCATCCGCGGCAGGAATTTTCGCGCTGCGGACCTCGAATTTATTTGTCTTGGAAAACGAGGCTATGAATACGCGCTTTCTCGCGGGTACGAGATTGCGTATCACCGATTGAACGTCTCTGATGATATAGATACTGAACATTTTCGGGAGATAACGGATCACGTGCTCAGTGAATACTTAGGCGAGCGAGTTCGCGAGATGTATGCCGCATATACCAACTTTAAATCCATCTTTGAACAGCATGCGCAGATGCACAAAATTTTGCCCCTCTCGGAGGAGATAATAAAACACATCGTGGAGGATATGGAATTCGCGCTTGGCCGATACGGCAAGGAACTGGAGCTGAAGGCCGCGCCCGCGTACACGATAGAGCCGGAAGCGGGCGAAGTTATCAACGAACTTCTGCCCATTCTCGTGAACACCGCCATCTATCACAAGATGCTCGAGTCAAAGGCGTCAGAGCACTCTGCGCGAATGGTTGCAATGAAAAGTGCGACGGACAAAGCGAAAGAGATGTCTATCTTGCTCACGCGCAAATTCAACAAAGTCCGCCAAGCTGCCATTACGCGCGAGGTTTCAGAAATCACAAGCGGTATCGAGGCGATGAAATGACAAGAGCTTCTAGGGTCTAGCTTCTTAGCTTCTAGAAAAATACTATTGAATTTATTACCTAAACACTATAAGCTAGACGCTCGAAGCTATGCAAAAAGGAATCGTAACGCAGATCATCGGCCCAGTCGTAGACGTTCGTTTTGACGAAGGGCTTCCGGCTATACGGAACGCGCTTGAACTTACTCATGACAAGAAGACACTTGTACTCGAAGTCGTCCAGCACCTCGGATTGAATCGTGTGCGCTGCATCTCGATGGGGGAAACAGCGGGCATCGCTCGCGATGTAGAAGTTCGTGACACAGGCGAAGCTATAACTGTCCCCGTCGGAGATGCTGCGCTTGGAAGAATGTTCAACGTCGTAGGCGAACCGATTGATGGCATGGACGCTCCGAAGGGCGCTAAGCGCCTGCCAATTCACCAGAAACCTCCGATATTCACGCGCCAGAGCACTAAGGCAGAGGTTTTTGAAACTGGCATAAAAGCGATTGACCTCATGACCCCCTTTATCAAGGGTGGCAAAGTAGGACTCTTTGGCGGCGCAGGTGTCGGTAAAACCGTTCTCATCCAGGAGCTTATTCACAACGTAGCATCTGAACACGGAGGCTATTCAGTGTTCGCCGGAGTGGGCGAGCGCGTGCGTGAAGGTAACGACTTGTACCATGAAATGAAAGATTCAGGTGTCTTGGAGAAAACTGCGCTTGTGTTCGGGCAGATGAATGAAGTGCCCGGTGCGCGCGCTCGTGTCGCGTTTTCGGGACTCACGATGGCGGAAGCATTTCGAGACGAAGGAGGCAAGGATGTACTTTTTTTCATGGACAACGTATTCAGATTCGTGCAAGCGGGTTCTGAAGTCTCGTCTCTTCTCGGGCGTGTTCCATCTGCCGTTGGGTACCAACCGACACTGGCGGAAGAAATGGGGCTCCTTCAAGAACGCATCACATCGACGACAGAAGGCTCTATCACATCGGTTCAGGCGATTTACGTGCCTGCCGACGACCTTACGGACCCGGCGCCGGCGACGACCTTTTCCCACCTCGATTCTACGGTTGTTCTCTCACGTCAACTCGCGTCCCTTGGTATTTATCCCGCCATCGACCCATTGGAATCTGGCTCGACCGCGCTTACGCCTGAAATCGTCGGTGACGAGCATAACCGCGTTGCGAACGAAACGAAGCGAGTGTTGCAGCGCTACAAAGACCTCCAGGACATCATCGCTATTCTGGGTATCGAAGAACTTTCTGAAGAGGATAAGAAATTGGTGTATCGCGCTCGAAAGATACAGAGATTCCTCTCGCAGCCATTCTCCGTTGCGTCCGTCTTCACCGGCGCGCCTGGCAAATATGTCTCTCTTGCGGATACGGTGCGCAGTTTCGGAGAAATACTCGATGGCAAACATGATGGTCGAGATGAGCAGACGTTCTATATGAAAGGATCAATCGATGAAGTAGTTAGCCAATAACCACTAGGGTCTAGGGTGGGCAATTACTATACCCTATACCCTATACCCAATACCCTATACCCTATGAAATCTTTCCATCTCGTTATCACATCGCTCGAAGGTGCGAAATTTGACGGCGAAGCTGAGTCTGTCACAGTGCCTGGCTCTGCTGGGGAGATGACGCTCCTCGCCGACCATGAGCCGCTTGTCTCCACTCTACGCAAAGGCACGATAATGGCACGAAGCAAAAGTGGCGAGCAGGAGTTTGAAGTTGCCAGAGGAGTGCTTGAGTGCTCTGGAGGAAATGTAACTATCTTGATCTAGTTTTCAACAACGGGCGGCGAATGGCCACGGGAACGAGCTACAATGGTAGCAATATGTTTCGCCATGTTGCCGTTGCGGTTATTGCCGTAGTAATTTTTCCGTTTATATCGGATGCAGCAAAAGTATCAAATTGTGCTTCGTTTAAAGAAAGTCCAGTCAAACATCAAAGCTCATTGGCAGGGGCTACGGGCAAACTTAAACAGATAACAGGGGATCTTTCTGGGTGCACGGATGAGCGAGTAATTTTCGAGGGAGGATTAGGGGGCGCCACGGTTACCATAGGAAAAACACGGCTATGTACAGGCGATGTTGAAAATACGAAGTACGGATGCAAGCCAGGACAAATCCCTCCCAAACTGTGCGTAGAAATGCCGACAATTTGGGGGGTAATGGAAGGGGGGAAGTTTGAAATCTCAAAATGTGACAAACAAGGTATCAATAATGCAATAGATACCGTCGAAAACAGTAATGGTGATCTATCCTCATTGAAAAAGTTAGCTTCGGCATATAAAGATGGAGAGCCTTTGCCGGGAGTTGCGGGTGCGAACAAGGACGCACCTTTATCGGACTCTAAACGTATTGCTGATGCGGTCGCCGCGCCGGCTGCGGCAACCGTGACCAAGGATCCGGAAATTCAAAAGAAAATCCAGACGGACCCGCAGATGTTGCAGGCGATGGCGGAAGGCGACCCGAAAAAAATTGAGGAGCTAGGCAAGAAATTAGGTTTAAGCAATGATCAAGCAGAGGAATTGGCAAAAAAGGCAACCGCGCTCAATCCAGAAGCGGGAATCAACAATAACAGGCAGGGAGGTCACACTAAGGATTGGGATTGTTTAGCAAGTATCCACCCTATATACGTTGTGCCAGGGAAATATGGTCCCGATTGTTTTAACCACCCCTTGCACCCGACGAATCAACAAACAAGTGCACAAAATATGTGGCCAGCAAGTACGTACGCGAACCCGACCGATGCTGTAGAGAATCAGAACCAGTCATCTTCAAGCAGTTTGTTCTCGCAGCTTGGCTCCATGCTCCAAAATCTATTCAAGAATTTCAAAATGCCGCAGTTTGGCGCCAAGAAGGACGAAAAGAAGCCGCCTCAAACACCGCAAACTCCACAAAATCCAAGCATCGGCAATCCAAATGTCACCGCAACTACGACACCCTTTGCACCCGAACTCTTGAAGCCGATATTGGCGATCATTCCACAAAGGAGAGAGGTGCGGGGAGGAGAGGCGATGTTCGTCAGCTGGTCCAGTGTGCGCGTCTTATCCGAACCACGCTGTACACTCTCAATATCAGGAGCAGCCGGGAATATTGGCATTGGACAGGGGAATAACGGTGTGCAAACCGTTCCGACCAGCTCTAGCATGTCTGGCAGTGTTCTCTTTACGCTCAAATGTTTCTCGCTCGCAAAGGAAGAGGTGATGGCTACAACAAGCGTCACGATACTCTAGAGATTTCAACAGACGGAAGAGACAGCGTCCAAATAGAGGGTACAATATGAGCGATGCTTCGCGCAGGTTTTTTTCTGGCTATCGCCCTAGTGCTTCCTGCAGTCGGACATGCAGCGAATGAAGAAATGTCGATCCCGGTCAAAGCAAGAGTGACCTGTTACGCGCCAGGTGCTGGAGGAAATATTGAGGGTCCCTTCGCGACGTCGCGCCCAGGCCCGAATGGTGCTGGGTCAGTGCCAAAAACACTTGATGATTTTCGGCTTGGAAAATCAAAGTATGTCACACTTGCTGCGCATCCGAGCCACTACGGGAAATATTACGACATGGGTTCCATTACGTATGTCAGCAATGCAGACTATAAGCGATATACCATAGAAAAAGTCATTGGCTACGTACATGACACAGGCAGCGCATTTCGAGAATCAGGATGCGCCAAATATGGGACATGCGCGGTCATGCGGAGCAAGTACGACATCGCATACGGTGATTACAGAAAAGGAGGAAATCAAGGGCTTGTGAATAGTGGCAGCGTATGCGGAAACACGACACAGCAGTGGAGACAAATAGGTGGACCACTTACAAGCGATCCTGTAGTTTCAGGCGGTGAGTATGTACCCTCCGCTGCAGCAGGATACGCGCCACCAGGTGGCGGGCAAGCGCAATCCATCGGTCAGGCATACCAATCGAATCAAGGTGGGCAGCAGTATCCGCAAGCAATGCCTTCACAGCAAGCGCAGCCGGTCTACCAACCCGGTGGCGCACAGCCGGGACAATATTTCAGTCCACTGCAAACCGGAGCACCTACGCCCTATTCATCCGGCCTTAGTACACTCTCACCCATCAGCCTTACGGGGGAAGGCGGCACATCCGTTGCGGATAAACTCCTGTCTCTTCTTGGTGTATCGACAACACCTACTCTTTCAAGCGTCGCTATTGGAAAAAGTACAGGGGGCTCTGCTATCAGTGTAGAAACGTCGGGTGGCAAGTTTGAAATTACCTCTACCGATCGGCCAGGCATCACCTATACATCTGGCTCGACAACAGTCAGCGTAGAAAAAAGGGAAGGTGATACATTTGGCGCCGGGGTGAATTATTCTGCATCTTCGACAAATACTACCGATCCGCTTTTCAATATTCTATTGCGGTTTCGGGATATTCTCTCCGGGATTCTTCAGTCGCTACGCGAACTTGTCGGACAGCGTTAGTTTTCTTACATGGCGTTTACTAGGAAGGTGGAGGATTTTGCCCCATTAGATAGCATCGCATCTAACGGGGCAGCTCTGCTCCCAATATGAGCTTTACACGTCGCATTGAAGATTTTATCTGTGATCATTGCAAAATACACGTTCATGGCACCGGGTATACGAATCACTGTCCAAAATGCCTCTGGAGCAAGCATGTAGACGTGGGACCCGGCGATAGGAAGGAAGCGTGCCAGGGAATGATGGAGCCGGTTTCTGTGGAAGGCACAGTGCGTGAATACGTTTTGGTACACGTTTGCACGAAGTGTGGCGTGAGAAGGCGGAATAAAGTTGCGCCTGCAGACGATATGAATGCGGTAATCGCCCTTTCCGAGAAACACGCCGCAAAGTAGCAAAGCTTGTGCCAAGTGATATGCTGAAGGGGTATGCCCGGTAGTGAAATGTGCCTTAGGCTTGGATTCCCTATGAAAGCAGATCACCAAATCAAACAAATCAACGAAGTCGAATTTTATACGACCACGCCGCGGCAGCCGGTAGGCGTCTGCCGCAAAGGCACATTCTACTAACCGGGTATGGGGAACGACGATTTCGATAGGTACGAGAGGGACGACGATTGGGAGAAGAAAGTCCCGCACGAGGAGCTGATGGATACGACGCAGCTCTTTTTCCCGCGCATACGCTCTGGCCCACACCTCGCGCATTACTACGGCGACCAATTACGGATGTTTTTTGTGGGCATTGCAGCCGTGATGCTGGTGCTGGCCCCGTTTTGGGATAGTGCACTATACGTCTCAATCCCGGTTGATATTGGCAGTGCGTTAGTTCTCGTCATTCTTGCGGCAATGACGCATCCAAAAAAGGAGTTTGTCATGCTTCTCAATACAATTGTTGCCGCGCTAGGCACTGCAGCAAATGAAGTCCTCGCGTTGGTAGCATATTTTGGTGGTAGCCCACTTGTGTTCATCGGGCGTGAAGCGATAGTTGTCGGATTTATATTCGCACTCTATTTTTCGTTAAAGACATTACGAGCGATGAGGCTGGGGCAGATAGGGAGGAGAGAGCCACCGGGGGAGATGCGCGAGGAAATAGGCTTAGGAGACTTTCGCCGCGAGAGAAGTAGAGAAAATCGAAGGAGTTTGTGGAATTAGTCTTCGCAACCCTCAACGTCGCCCTGAACGCGAACTCTCTGCACGCTTCTTTCTGAAGAGGTACTGCAGGCTTTCTTCACGTTTCTTTGTTCGCTGCGCGATGTTCTCTCGACGTTGAGGCGTTGCTCGATACGCATTGTTTAGCGCCGAAACTCGCTGAAGGCGTAAGTTTTTTGCCGTCTTCGCAGGCGCGGCGGCGCTGAGGCGGGGTCGCGCAATTTTTCAGCAGAAAAATATGCGTGACAGGATCATCGAGATTATATTCTTCTCCAAGAACCAGGCCACCTGTACGTAAGTATCGGAATCATGACAAGAGTTAACACCATGGAAAACGCGAGCCCGAACATAATGGCGAATGCGAGTGGCCCCCAGAGAGCCGACGCACGCGCAAGCGGCACCATACCAATGACGGTGGTTATGGTCGTGAGGAAGATAGGGCGCAGGCGCGAGACGGCAGCCTCAACGATAACGCCTTTGTGCGTCAGGCCATTCTGTCCGTGCGCAAGCCGATGGATGGAGTCGGTGAGGATGATGGCGTGATTGATGATGACTCCTGCGAGCGCAATTATGCCGATGACGGACGAGAATGATAGTGTTTGTGCCGTAAAGAAAAGTCCGCCGAATACGCCGATGAGGGATAGAATGACCATGAGGATAAGGTAGAGCGCGTGCCGGATGGAATTAAATTGCACCACCATGATCGCAATCATGAGCACAAGCCCCGCGATGAACGCAAAACCCATTTCGGCGAATGATTGGTTCACATCTTCCGTTTCGCCGCCAATTTTCCACGTCACGCTCGCAGGAATATCCAACTCTCCTATGCGCCTCTCGAATTCTGCAGTTACTTCGACAGGCGTTGCGCCTCCAGTTACTTCGCTTGTTACTGTTTCGATGCGCTTTCTGTCGTCGTGCCGGATAGATGCCTTGCCACGATGAATGGAGGTATCTAACACGGACCCAAGCAGAACCGGGCCCTTTGGTGTCGGGATTGTGATAGAGCGTAGGGCATCAGGATTCACGAACGTCGTTTCCGCCGGGTCATCGTAGACCGGGTTGAGCCCAAGTTTTACGACCACGTCGATATCGTTCTCAACGTTTCGAATTGTCGTCGCCTCTTGGCCTTGCACAGCGGTGCGAAGTGTCTGAGCTATCATGAAAGGCGAGAGCCCCAAGCTTGCCGCTTTTGCGCGGTCGATCTCGAGCGTGAACTCTATGCCTGTGTCTTTGACGCTGGATTCAATATCCGAAACGCCTTCTATGGATGAAAGGAGCCGTTCCGCGTCGAGCGTGGCGCGCTCCAAGTCATCGAGATCATCGCCGGAGAAGGTTATCAGAACTGGTGCGCCGGTCGGGGGACCGTTATTTGGTTCCGATACTCTAACTTCTGCGCCTGGCATTGTGCCGAGCCGATTGCGAATGTTTCTGGCGACTTCCGAAGAAGTGTTTTCCCGGTCCTTTTTGAGAAGAACGGTGATGTTTGCGAGGTGTCCACCCGAAGTTGGGGTATCTCCAGTAAGAGCGCTCGAGCCACCAACTGTCGTCGTGAATGCCTCGACATCTTTGTCTCCATAGAGCGCCTCTTCGACGATGCGTACTGCAAGGTCGGTTTCTGCAAGTGTTGTTCCGACCGGCTTTTCTATCTCGGCAAAGATGAAGTCAATATCCTCTTGAGGGAAAAATGTCGTTTTGAGAAGACCGGAGATCGGTAGAGCGAGGGAAACGATGAACCCTATGCCTATCGCCCACAAGAAGATATTTTGCGCACGCCGGCTGTCGAGAAGGGAAGTGAGCCTTTCGCGGTACCACTCTTGGAATCTATGCGTGTATTCTTCTTGCCGCGCCTCGAGCCGGTTGTTGTCTTTTTTTGTAAATCTGATGGCAATTAACGGAACCAACCCGAGCGCTACAAAAATGGAGGCGATAAGGACAAAAATAAGCGTGAAAGGAATGGAGGCAATGAATTCGCCGACAATACCGGAGATGAAGAAAAGTGGCGCAAAGACCGCGATGGAAGCCATGGTGCCTGCCATAAGAGGCCACGCGTATTCTTTAAGAGAGGCTTCCGCGGCCTCTTCTTTCGTCGCGAATTTGCGCATGCGTGTGTGAATAGCTTCTGTCACCACGATGCCGGAATCGACAAGGATGCCGATAGCGAGGATAAGCGCAAAAAGCGAGACGAAGTTTATCGTGTTCCCGCTGGCCTGAAGGCCAATGAATGCAATAAGGAAAGAGAGCGGGATCGACACGGCTGCGACGAGCGATTCACGCCAGCCAATTGTGAGGAACAGCGTTAACATGACGAGGAGAAGCGTCTCAAAGCCGACACTTGTAAGTTCCGTAAGGTCACGATTGACTTCCTCGCCTAGATCGAGTGCGATAACAACAGTGCTATCCGCGAGTATGCCTTTTTTCAACTCTTCAAGCCGCTCCTTCACTGCATCTGCTGTAGCAACAATATTGCCGCCGGAGCTTTTGAAGACCGAGAGCGTGAGCGCCGTTTTCGAAGGTTCACCATTCGAGGAGGCGCGCGAAATGCTTGTCTGCCTCTCGAGTCCGTCAACGATGTCTGCAACATCACGGACATACACGATGGAGCCGCTTGATGTCAGTATGGCAACGTCGCGGATCTGGTCTGCGTTTGTGATGTCACCTTCGAAATTCAGTGCGTATTCCACAGAATCCACGGTGATAGACCCCACAGGAAGCGAGGCATTGGACATCTGGATAGCAGATGTGATGTCCCCGAGCCGAAGGCCGTATTGCTCGAGCTTGTCTTTTTTGACAACGACGTGTATCTCGCGCTGCCTTACCCCGGATACATCGACTCGTGATACACCTTTTACATTCTGAAGTTCGTCTTGAAGGCTCTCTCCGAGTTCAGTTAGGAGTGAAGGTGCGTATTCCCCTGTCACTGAAATGATGAGAACCGGCTGTTCTGCGAAATTTACCTCACTCACTACGGGGTCCGTCGCTTCTTCGGGTAGGTTCGGCTTTATTGCATCGACCGCGTCTTTCAAGTTCTGTATGGATTTATCCAAGTCCGCTGACGCGTCGAATTGCACAGTGACCATTGAAAGCCCTTCGCGCGAATTGGACGTGAGAGTGTCCAGGTTTTCAAGATTCGCAATGCCTGCTTCAATCTCGTTCGTTACGAGCTGTTCTATATCTTCAGCAGAAGCGCCAGGCAGAGCTGCAGTGACGATGCCTACCGGAATGCGGACTTCGGGTGCTGACTCTTTCGGAATCGAAAGAAGGGCATATGTGCCTGCCGCGATGAGCGATACTATAAGAAGGGCTGTGAATTGCCTTTTTTTGAGGAAGAAAGTCCAGAGAGGAATCATAGCTTCTAGGTGCTAGCTTCTAGGTGCTAGGGGATAATGCATAGTGAATGTATAAGCTCGAAGCTAGAAGCTAGAAGCTGTAACAACGTCTCCTTCTTTCAGCCCTCTCGCATCCACCACAATTTCAGTACTTGCATCGATTCCCGCGGTCACCTGAACATATTCGCCGGAGAGCTTGCCGATCGTTATTTCCTTCGTAACTATTTTACTTTCGACAACGGTGAATACTGCATTGCGGCTCGCTTCCATACGGAGTGCAGTTATGGGAATCGAAAGCGGGCCTTCAGTTGCTTTTGTTGGTGTGGGTGCAGCTGAATCTAACTCCACTCGAAGAGATTGGCCGTTTGTAAGAGTATTAGTGGCGGAAGCAGGAAGCCCGATGCGGATCTCGACGCGGCGTGTTACGGGGTCCAAGGCGGGCGCAATCTTCGTAATAGTGCCCTCGATGTTTCCTTCCATCTTCACTTTTTGGCCGACACGGACTCTTTCCTTGTCCTCCTCCGTGAGGTAGGCAACCCCCTCGAGTGCATTGTTATTCGAGACAATCGCGACTTCTTGCGCAGGGGCGACTGTATCACCGAGCTTTATGGTGAAATTGTTGAGGGTTCCGGCGATGGGGGAGCGAAGGATGGTTTTTTCAAGATTTGCGAGTGCTGCATTGTATGAGCCCTGTGCCTGCTTTACCGCCGCTTCTGCTCCTGCAACATCTTCAGATTGCGCCCCGGTTTCTCCCTGTTCGAGATTTTTCTCAGACGTTTGGATGGAATTGCGAGCAGATGTTATGCCGCTGAGTGCCGCTGTGAGAGTGGTTCGAGATGCCGTTGCATCTGCTTTATATGCCGATATTTCAGAAGAAGAGACGGTGGGGGAATCAAATGCGTCAGCAAGTGCCGCAAGAATGATATCGATGAATGTGCGAACTTCCCGCACTTCTTCCTCGGCGAGCTGCAGTTCGCGTGACAGGTCCGACGACACCGAAACGGACTTTGAGGCCTCTTCTTGTCTGTCTAAGGTCAGTGTTAACTTGCCGCGGCGTGTTTCGAGGTCTGCTTCTCGCGCCTGATTGGACGTAGAGGGCGTAAATTGAATATTGCCGAGCTCCACGCCAGTGAACATCTGGTCCGCGGTGTCATTGACGGCACTATCTACGCTTGCATAGGCGGTAAGAAGCGCCGTAACCGCAGAACCTTTGGCTGACGCGAGCGCGCTCTCAAGAATGGCGAGCTGCTCTGCCCGAGTGCCCCCCTCTACTTTCTGAAGAGAGGCTTTTGCTGCGTCATATGCGCCTTCTGCCTGAAGGACTGCGGCACGCTGAGAATCATTCTCTATTTCAGCAAGGACTTGCCCTGCAGCGACTCGGTCTCCGAGCGATGCGCGCACGCGCGCTACGCGGCCACCGGACTCGGGGCTAATCTTTGCCTCACTCACGGACTGTACTTCAGCTATAACAGAAAGGGACCCGCTTCCACGGAGAATATCTCCAACACGTGCCACGCGAACTTGGCGAGGCCCTGTTTCTACTGTCTCTTCAGTCCCGCCGGAAAGAGCGTTGTACGAGAGGAGTCCGATGAGTACCGCCAGAATCGCGCCCACGATTGTCCACGTCTTCCAACTCTTCCAATTTATTTCCCGATAATTCAAGCTAAGAAGGACGCGATGGGCGTTTAATATGAATCGCATGGAGCAAGTAGAGTAATCTCTTAAGTGAGGGCTATTGGTAACACGCCAAAGCCGAATCGTCAAGGTATTACGCCCTGAAACCGCCGACTCTTGCGTGATACAATACAGCCTACCACATGAAAATAAAGAGAATTTTCCTGCTTCTGGGACATCCTGACACCTCAGGCATGTGCGGCGAAATCGCAGATGCGTACGAGAAGAGCGCGAGAGAGGCCGGGCATACGGTGGGGCGTATGAATATCGGGGAGATGCAATTCGATCCGATCTTACATCGGGGCTACCGAGCAAGACAAGAACTAGAACCTGACCTCGTCAAATTCCAGAAGCTGGTAACCGACTCTGATCACTTTGTCGTTGTCTATCCCGTATGGTGGGTGGGAATGCCTGCCATTCTGAAAGGACTTTTTGACCGTGCCTGGCTTCCTGGCTCTGCATTCCGCTACATCAAGCTCTCAAGCGGCAAACGAACCCCTCTCTGGCATCGGCTTTTTCGCGGAAAGACGGCCCGGATCATCATGACAAGCGGCACTGCCCCGTGGCTTGTGAGGTTTCTACCCGGCAACGTGAATGCGCAGCTCCGATGGGGAATACTTTGGTTTGCAGGATTTTCCGTTTCTTCAACGTGGTTCGGTCCCGCAGAAAACACGCCACCAGCTAAGAAAGAAAGATGGTTGCGGAAAGTCCGGGAACTGGGCAATCTTGCGCACTGATTACTCTGACCAATAGAGTTCGTCGCGCCACTTTTTGGTATTTTCCTCTATACGAGTCGGATGTGGATCGCCAGAGGGAGGAGGCTTTGGGGCAGTGAGTGGGCGTTGGCGTGATTTCTTTCCTGAGGCAAGCTTTTTTTGCTCCGCCTCCCATTCCTCATGTTCGTTCGGTCTTGATGCGGGCATATGTGCTCAGTATACCAGGAACGCGTACCTTGGGCTGCAAAGTAGGGTACAATGCAGGCATGGAGACAAAGCGATTGTATAGAAGTGAGACAAATCGTGTTTTTGCAGGTATCTGTGGCGGGCTGGGGGAATACTGGAGCGTCGACCCGGTGGGATTGAGGCTCGCATGGCTTATCGTCGTCATTTTCTCGGGATTTTTCCCAGGAGTCCTCGCGTACCTTCTCGCCATTTTTATCATTCCAACGAAACACTCGCCGCACACGGCGTAAAAAATATGAAAGGATTTGTTACGAACATCGAAGAGGCGACGGAAGATAATGAGAATTTTCGCAAGGTACTATACACCGCTCGCAACTTGCAACTAGTTGTCATGAGTATTCCCCCCGGCGAGGACATCGGCACGGAGATGCACGACCTGGACCAATTCATCCGCATCGAGGATGGGGAAGGCAAAGCGGTTCTAGATGGCGTCGAACACATGCTTGGCGAAGGTTCCGCTGTCACAATTCCTTCCGGCACCAAGCACAACATTATCAACACTTCGAAACACGAATCACTCGACCTGTATACCGTCTATGCGCCGCCGAACCATAAAGACGGCACCGTGCACGAGACAAAGGCGGACGCAGAAAAAGATGGGGAGCATTTTGATGGCGTTACGAGCGAATGAATTTAATATGGATCCCGTTAGAAATAGTGAGCGCGTTTGTTAAGAGTATGCATACGGTCGCAATTAATAAAATTAGCCAAATATGGCGCGAGAACATGGCAAGCTTCGCGCCCTATTTCTAACGGGATGGAAAAAATAAAGATCGAGAACCATTCATTTAGCGGCGGCTTGTGGTGCGCCGCATGGATATTTACTATCGGGTATTTGCAGCTGTCATTCTGGCAGGGGGTTCTCGCAATTATCATCTGGCCGTTCTACCTCGGCGTGCACTTTAGCCCCTTACTATAAAAATATGGAACGAAAAATTGACGCAGTGCTTCCTCTCCTTGCCGCACTTCTTGTCCTGTTCTCCAACATGTGGACGAGCGAGATGTCCTTCACGATCTCACTCATTTTACTCCTCCTTCTCTCAGCGTATTACTTTTTTAAACCGAGAAAGTAGCGCAATTGGCATGTTCGATTGGAAAACATGGGTGGGTATTCTTCTGTTGCCGCTTATCGCTATAACAATTTGGTACGCAATGGACCAAAATCCGGGTCCTGTTTCGGAAGGGGAGCCGTTCGATAAAGAAGGGAACATGATGAAAGACAGTCCGGGATTCGAGAGGGGGATATGGTATCTCTCATACGAAGAACCAGGCGCGCCTGGTCTCGCCGCAAAGCTGTCTTTCGGGGAGGACAGCCGTTGTGAAAGAGATGGTGTCGTGAACGTGTGCGACATATCCTTCCTTCAAGGCGAGCGCGTTCGCATCGAAGGGTCGAGACATGGAGATGTGGTCGATGTAGATGTGTTGCATCATGTGCAAATCGCCTCTGAGGAAGGGCTGCACATAAAACTTTTCTATTACAACCCCGGCCTCGACCAAGGTCCGGGAGGCGTGCAGTGTTCAAAAAATGGACTTGTTGCTGTAGAGCGAGTGCTCCCGGAAACGACAATGCCTGCCTCGCCGGACACGAATCAAGGCGGGCCTCTTACCGAATCCATCAAACTTCTTCTTCGAGGCGAACTTTCACAAGAGGAGCGTTCACAAGGAATTATCACGGAATTTCCTCTTGAGGGCGTCGCGCTTCAAAAAGCAGCTATTGAACACGGAGTTGCGACTCTTACGTTTTCTGATCCGCAGAATCGAACAGGAGGAGGTTCGTGCTTCGTAAGCATTCTTTGGCAGCAGATAGAAGCGACAGCAAAACAATTTCCTACTGTCTCATCGGTGCGCTTCGTGCCTGAAGAATTGTTCCAACCGTAAGAGATTTTTCAAGAAGCGATGGAGCGAATACGAAGCTGGTGAAGAGAGTATCGCCTGCGAGCATATAACAGTAGAACGGAAGTCCGGCAACGAGGCAGGCAAGTAATCCAGAGAGCGTATGCGGATACCACGCAGATAGCGCCCAAACGGCGGTATTAGTACTAAGAAAGAAGATTGTCGAACCAATCGCAGGGATGAGAGCAAGTCTAGGCAACGAAATATTCTTTAGAAATACGCCAAGCGATCCAGAGAGCGCGAATGACGCATACACCGATGTGAGGAGCCGCAAATCATAGAAACCGAGCGCGATATCGGAAAGCAACATGCCCAATACAGGGATCCCGAGTCCCATCGGTCCGTATCGTGCCCGCGCCTTGAGTGCGACAGCCCCGACGGCCGTCATATTCGGGAGGTGCGGCACAAGGCGAGAGCCGGCAGCGAGGAAAACGAGGAGAGCAATTTCGATGTATTTTTTTTGCATGATTTTAGTACGTATCCGGCGGCGGCGAGAAAGTCCACTCAATACTATCCGAGTTCTGAACTACATACGCGTCCGCACCAACGTTTGCAAATGTGCCGTTGACCATATACGTCCAATACTTGTCCTCATCGCCATTTTTATACAGCCCTATCTGTTCGACTAAAGTACCGAGGCCCGTATATTCTTTGGTGACAATCAAGAGCCGCCTTTTCCCGAGCTCCTCTTTTAGCATAGCAAGAGCGGACGTTCCTTCAGGAATTTGGACATCAGTCGGTTGCAGCACGCCATGAATTGCAAGCGATGTTACTATGGTGCGCGTTTCCTGGATCGGCGCCGGCGGGCGACTTATTGAAAGCGTGAAGAATGCGATTCCCGCGGCGATTGCAAGAAGAACAGCGAGCGCCTGCGTCCATTTTTTCATAATTGACATATTGATGATTATCTATATGTTGCTAGTATATGACAATGCTCTATACAGGGAAAGGGGACACGGGGACAACTCAGCTCTACGTGGCCTCTGAGCGCATTCCTAAGGACACGCCTCGCATAGATGCTCTCGGAAATCTTGATGAACTGAATTCCTGGCTTGGATATTGTGCCGCAGTTGCGTATGTACAAGAGCGAAAATTGAAGCGGATCGTACGAACAGTCCAGGAGGACCTTTTCGTGATACAGGCAATGCTTGCCGGAGCCCCAAAGACACTCGGTCGGGAGAGGGTCGGCTATCTTGAGTCTATTATCGCGAAAGTAGAGAAAGAGATCGCGCCAATCCGCTCATTCACGATCCCTGGCGCCACAATGCTCTCCGGTGCACTTGATGTGGGACGTACCATCGCGAGGCGCGCGGAAAGATCGGTGATTGCGCTTCACGACGAGACACTTGTCGAAAACGCCATCCCGTACCTTAATCGGCTCTCGAGCTTACTTTTTGCGCTCGCGCGCCTTTCGGCACATCGTGCCGGAGTAAAAGAACCGCACCCAAGCTACTAACCGCTCGCCGTCGGTACTGGTTCGATCTCGCACGTTCCGCCTGCGCAAGCAAGTTCTCGCGCCTGCTCCGTCTCATCCTCCAGTTCATACGTGACAAGTTTCGAAAAATCTATGTTGGGGAAATTAGCGGCGAGCCGATTGAACGCAGCTTCGTCAATTGCCTCATACGGAGCGAGTCGATAGACGTGATTTTCGCGTGGCAGAAATGACAGCCCGCCGATAATGTCCCAATTTCTTTCGATCCATTCAATAACGCCGATCCACTCGTTGTCTCCTACAGATATGGTTGCCGAGGGATTGTGCTCCGTGTAGTTTAGTTTGACGTTTTTCCAATACTCTAACTGCTCGAGTGCGGCAAGGTCGTTCTTGAAAATGGAAGCGCCGGGAGAGTGAACCGGAAACTCCAAGACGAACGTGCTCGCGTTTTCGTCGTCCTGTCCTATCTCAGGATGGTAGGGCACCCCCTGGTCGCGCATAAGTTTAAAGAGAGAATCTGTTGCAGAAATGCGGACCCGGCGTACATAATGGCGCGCATGCCGAGGATGCAGTCCGGATGAGCAATTGAAGGTTTGTGAGACAGTTCCGGACGGTTTGACTGCGGTCACGGACATTGATGGTGGAATGCCAAATCTCTTTGCGTATTTTTTATTCGCTGCGATCGCTGCGTCGCGCATCTTGCGAAGCGTTGCAGAATTACGCACTGCTAGAGAATCCCACTGCCCAGTTATTGAAACGCCAAGGAGCCGCTCCTTCTCGCAGTTCTCGATCCATTCCTTAGAAATGTAGTTGAATTTCGTCAATGTCGATTGGTATGTGCCAAGGAGCGATGCCAAGCGAGCTTTGCGCATAAGCGATTTCTCCGTGTCGTCGGCTCGCGCTATAATTTCTGAGAGATTGCAGAATTGCTTAGGCTGAAGGAGTATCTCTCCGCAAGGATTCGTTCCGATTTGCCCTAAAAATCCTTGTCGAACGGCACCAAATTTCTCTTTCAGGAATGTAAGGCGGCGCTTTGGCATTGTTGCGGCTAGCGAACCTCGATTAAAGATGCCACGCTCTCCTGTTCCGCTTTTCATAAGTGCTACCCATTCGTCCATAAGTTCCGTATTCGTGGGGCGTGTTTCGTAGACGGCTGAATTGTTCGAGACCATTCGGTGCGGATCCGTGAGATAAAACTGTCCTTTTTTTGCGTCACGGACTTCTACGTCATCAAGATCTGAAAGCGATATCATCGCTGTTCGCCGAACCCCGCCCGCGACGACACATTCACCGATCTTGCAGATAATATCGTGCGCGTCGATGTTCCTTAGTCTGCGGCCTTGCCGTTTTAGGATGCGCTCACGAGCAAATACGAGGAGTGACCGCAAAGGTTCTGGCCCTGACGCTTTTCCGCCCATCGTCCTTAGCCTTGCGCCCGCGGGGCGAACATAAGAATAGTCAAAATTTATATCGCGCCCTCCGTACCATGCCGCGAGGCCGGCTGTCAGCGCATCACACCAGCCTTCCTTTGAATCTTGCACAGTATGGGTCGAAAGAACCTCTCCCGTTTGTTTTTCGATCTGCGGCAGCTGCTGTATGTTCTCGCTTTCAACGGCAAAGCCGACGCCGCATCCCTGCATAGAGAGGTACATGATCTCCGCGAAATCTTGCAGCTTGGTTGGTGCCGTATATGTGCAGTTATAGACACAGGTGTTGCAGCGGCGCGCAGGCTCGCCGGAGAATTGCATAGCGCGCATCGAGGGCATGACTTCTTGCTTGAGGATTGCCTCGCGCAACGTCGTGTATTCATTTTCCGTTAATTTTTCGCCAAGGTTCTCGCGCATGAAATGTATGTATCTATCGACAGTTTCTACCCATGTCTCGCGCCTTTTCTCGTTTTCAATCCAGCGAGCATACGTACGCAGGTAAACGAATTCTCCAAGAGGGTTATTTGCAAAATATTTCGCGCTCTCCTTAGCAAGTTCTCGCACATGTTCAGGTATTGACCTCTCTTCTGTGCGTTTTTTTGCCCGCTCATTGCGATATAGAATATATGCCTTCGCCGCAGCGACATGATCCGAGAGCATAAGCTGGCGCTCAACCTCGTCTTGGCAGCCTTCAACAGTCGGAAGGAAGTTTTTGTACGTTTTCGCGATACGCATCATCTCGTTTGCTACTTTGTGCGCCACGATCTCTGCCTCATGCGCCGAGCCCATGTTTGAAGCGCGCATCGCTTTGTATGTCGCTTGCACGATCTTTTCAAATTCAAACGGAACGATGCGGCCGTCACGTTTTTGTATATTTGGCACGTATTTCGCATAGACCTGTTGCGGCCTAGCAGCTGGCGCTCTGCCACGCATTGATTCCTCGTTCTCTGTGGATACCGTGGGTGCGCTTCTCATACGTACTTGTTACATTGACAGTAATCGATACATTGTATATATAGATATATATCTATGAATCAACACGAGGTGGGGACAACTCGCCAAAAAATAAAAAAAGCGGAGAGCCCTGAGGACCGTGTCTATAAGCGCCCCGAATGGGTGAAAAGCGGCGAAGAATGGCTGTGCCCGGAATGTTTTAAGGCAGTCGGAGACAAGAATAGGTACAAACTGATATGCATGCTTGGGAAGGAGCGAGAGGGGCTCACTGTGGGTGCGCTCACCAAGGAACTGAAATTGAAGCAACCGACGGTGACGCACCATTTGCAGGTTCTCAAATCCGTCGATGCGGTAGAGGCAAAGGAGCGGGGACGCGAGCGCATCTACACGTTGAATCGTGAGGCCCATTGCTTCGAGGAATGCCAGATCCCGTACAACTAACGCATGGATACCCTGATTAATGCCTGGTCGCTCGCTAACTACCTGATCGTCCAAGGATTCGGTCTTGTGCTTGCTGGCGCCGCAGCGGTCGTGTTTCTTTACATTGTCCTCCGAAAACAACACTCACTTCGGAATACGGTGCTCCTCGGGTTGTTTTTTATCGGTGCGATGCTTTTTTTCTGGTTTCCGGTCGGTGTCCCGAAAAATCTTGCGTATCCGTTCGGGCTTACGACATACGGACCCGCTGACGGCCCGACGCTTCCTTTGAAAAATGTTTTTCAGTTCTTCTCGCATCTTGGTGCGTTTGAGAGAGTGGCAGACATCGCGCGTGATGCTCGCGATGTGCCTGCGGCTACAGGCCGCACGGAGAGTGCAGTTGTGAATATCGACCTCACCACGAAGGAGGTGCTCGCGGAAATCGCGCCGGGCGTTATCGTCAATTATTGGACCTTTGATGGCACCGTGCCGGGGCCAATGCTTCGCGTGCGTGAAGGCGATACGGTGCACGTTACGCTTCACAACGACCATACGAGCCTCCACATGCATTCAATTGACCTCCACGCAGTCACGGGCCCAGGCGGCGGCGCGACGGTGACTGACGTGATGCCAGGAGAAAGTAAAATGGTGACATTTAAGGCGCTGAATCCTGGCCTCTACATTTACCACTGTGCGCACCCGAATGTCGCGAATCACATGGCTCATGGGATGTATGGCCTCATTCTCATTGAACCGGAAGAAGAGTTGCCGCCGGTTGATAGGGAATTGTACGTAGTACAAGGCGAATTTTATACAGCCGGTTCTCGCGGAACAAAGGGGCTCCAAGTCGTTGATGCGGGAAAAATGCTCGACGGGAATCCGGAGTATATCGTATTCAACGGAAAAACGGGCGCGATATCGAAAGAGAACGTTGTCGTGCAGCAAGGAGAGAAAGTACGGATGTATGTGGGTAACGGAGGCGTGAATCTCGTCTCAAACTTCCACCTCATCGGAGAGATATTCGACACGGTCTATCCGGAAGCGGCAATTGGGTCGGAACCACACAAGAACGTGCAAAGTACTATCGTTCCCGCAGGTGGAGCGACGATAGTTGAATTTTCTGCGGATGTTCCGGGAACATATGTACTTGTAGACCACGCACTCGCGCGGCTTGATAAGGGCGCATGGGGGACCCTTCAGATCGTCGGCGAATCTCGTCCTGACATCTTTGAGGGCATTCCGAGCACGTACCCGAGTGGACATTAGCGACATGGGAGATTTTTTCGAAGAGATAGCGGAAGGAACAAGTGATTTCTTTGAAGCAGAATTTAGTTTGATTCGGGCGACGTGTCGATAACGAAAAAGTGATGCCGCATTTACATTACACCCACGCCTCACAAACCATACACTGCACAGGTGTATACTTCACTCAGTAACTATCGGCACGGGCTGGCACGGGCATGTTATTAGATAAAATGAGCTTGTATGGTAAAAAAAAGATTAGCAGCTGCCAGAAAGAATATACAGAAAGCACACGCGGCATGGAAGACGATGTCACATCGCGAGCGTGCACTCGCGCAACCTCAGGGTCGCGGCCGCAAAAAACCAGGATCAACAGGCAGGGGTAATTTTTATCGAGTCGTGGTACGACCTAAAGACGACTTCGTGACGTTCAGGGTTCAAGATGTCGGCGAAAAAGGAGGTTTGGAGCGGCTCGCAGGCAAGCGATCAAGCGGGTCCTGGGATACGGTGGCGTGGCTCGTCTCAAAAAAAGATGCGCATATAGACGCGCATGGCCGCTTGAAGATCACTGGCCCCGCGCGCACCGCACTCAAGCATATCCGCGGACATATCGTTCACGTAAAAGGTGATATTTTCAAGGCTCATCCGGCACGCAATGTGCCTGAAGCAGCGAAACCGACGCCAGCGATGCGACGTGCACAGAAAGCCAATATCAAAAAAGCGCAGGCTGCGCGTAGGCTCTGAGATTTCTACGAGCGACGTAGAGCGAGTGTAATGCGAAACTGTACTTTCGCAATGCCGGGCTGAGGAGCTCGAAACCGGTAACGGTTTACAGTATGATCTGCGTAGATTGTGGCAGATTCTTGCGGATAACGTCTAAATCCTGAGCGGAAATATCGTTGCCCGATAGATCGAGTATTTCGAGACTCTGTAAATTGCCTAGTTCGTGAGGAATGCCGGTGAGTTGATTGTTAGCGGCGTTCAGGACGCGAAGCTTTGAGAGTTGTCCGAGTTCCGCGGGAAGACCAGTCATTTTGTTATTGCTGATGTTGAGAACTTCAAGGCTCGAAAGATGACGTATCTCTGCGGGTAGCGCGCCCGTAAGGTTGTTGTTCGAAAGATCAAGCTCCTGTACCTGTGTCATCGAAAGTATTTCCTTCGGCATTTCAGAAAGCCCTTGTCCACTTCGGTTTACTGCTGTTAGTGCAAGCATCTGTGGTGTTTGCGAAGACTCTTCATTGGTTTTCTCTTGTGATTGAGACGGCCTCTCAGAACCGTAGTAATACGCAGCCCCCAAGGCAATTAGGAACGCAACGATAACGGTAAAAATAATGTTCATAGGTCTCACTGTACACGGCATGCGCAAAGTATCAACAAGGGAAGCGCCGCTGTAAATCGGAGTACCAATTTCTGGTTCCTCGGCTCGGAAGTAAAAAAAGCACTTTTTCACTTCACACGCTCTACGTCGCCAGTAAGTCCCCACCATGATCTAACGTCTATTAAGAACATATGAACTACGTTCTTTTTGGTGTCATTGGATTATTCATGTTTGCAATTACTGGCATTGGGCTCGCAGAGGTGCGTATTGAGAAGGCGGAACGCGCTCAAGCAGGCGGTGTCCAGACAGAAACGTCCGGGACGGTCGCGCAAAACGCGGAAGCGGAGGTGAGGGTGGGAGCAAAGCCGGGTGCACAGGCCCCAGAGGCATCGGAAAAATCAAGCGCCTCAGCGTTCGCGGTACAGGCGCACACAGCGACTACCGTGCCGGAAGCAATCGCAATAGCCGTAAAAAAGGTCGAGAATGGCCTGTTTGGCAGTCAGAGCCGTTCTGACGATGAGTACGAACGCGAAGATAGTTATGAAGAAGAAGACGAGGATGATGATGAAGGCGAGCACAGGCAATCCGGGGCTGCGGCAAGTACAAACTCGGCTACTCAGGCACCCGCACAAGCCACAAATACGGGCGCAAGCACCGGTGGCACTGCGGCCAGCACAGCAGGAACGTTCACGATGGCAGAGGTAGCGCAGCACAGTACTGCTGCAAGCTGCTACAGTGCTATAAACGGCTCTGTATACGACCTGACATCCTTCGCAGCACTACACCCAGGCGGACAAACAGCAATTAAATCGATGTGTGGTGTTGATGGGACTGCGGCGTTCAATGGGCAGCATGGCGGGCAGGGGACTCCGGCATCGGTTCTCGCGCAATACAAGATCGGGGTGGTAGCAAAATAATCGCGCATGCTAGTACTTCATATTCTGTCATTTGGGTTTGTTCTGGGTGTGACTGCGATCGCTGATAAAGATGCGTTCGCTTGGCTTCGAGGGAAGAAAACGACACTCGAAAAAAAGACGCTTCTCACGTACCACGCGCTCATCTGGCTTGGCCTTCTTGCGCTCATCTGGCTTGGCCTTCTTGCGCTCATCGTAAGCGGAGCCTACTTGTTCTACCCGATGCGGCTTTTCCTGCTCACGAACCTGTGGTTCGACGTGAAGCTGCTGTTCGTCGGGATATTGGTGGTGAATGCGATACTCATCGGCCGCTTGATGAACTTGGCACTCACGAAACCGTTTGCGGCACTTACGGGGCACGAAAAGCTGTCGCTCATGGTGAGCGGAGCAGTATCTGTCTTCAGCTGGTTTGCCGCGGCGACGATCGCCATCTGGATGTTCTAGTGAACAAATTCGAATCAAAGTAGCCCCTCGTCCTTTAGCGCTGCCTCTGTCATATCAATCCTTCGTTGATATGATGGACTGTGGCTGAAGCGAGTAAACCACACCCACGGCGCGTCGACTGCGTTGCGCGTGGGGGCGTTTTGAAATACCTTCAATAAATCTCCGACCGTTTGGACTTCAATTATTCCGCATGTGTCGCGAAGCCACGGGTATAATTTTCCTCTCTCAAACAGTCTGGCCTGAGCTACCGTTGTCGGCTTTGTCCGCCGAAAGCTTAAGATCGTGTGAGCCAACCTTTTCTGATTTTGTGACGGATATTTCAATTTGATGCCCTGTACCCACTCTTGTAGAGGCATCAGAATCAGCGTTTTCTTTTCCGGATGTAATTCTTTCTCAAACGATTCGCTCATAGAGTTATCAGACAAATTATAAGATATAGCAGTATCTCAATATAAGTCTGCAAAGTCACTCGTGATGTCGCTCGAATCAAGCGCATAGGGTATAGTGTCCCGTCATGGGACTATCAATCGGTATCGTAGGACTTCCGAACGTCGGCAAGTCCACTCTATTTAAGGCGCTCACAAAAAAGGACGTTCTCATCGCGAATTATCCCTTTGCGACCATTGATCCATCCGTGGGAGTCGTCGCGGTACCAGATAACCGGCTTACACGTCTCTCTGAAATGTCGCACTCGGAAAAAACAGTGCCCGCCATTGTGGAATTTGTGGATATTGCAGGGCTCGTGAAAGGCGCTTCGGAAGGAGAGGGACTGGGAAATCAGTTCCTCACGAATATTCGAGAGACCGATGCCATTGCTGAGGTTGTGCGACTTTTTGACGACGAAGATATTCACCACGTGCACGGAGAAGTGGACCCCCTTCGCGATATCGAGGTTATTAACCTGGAGCTTGTGCTTGCAGATCAAGAAACTGCAGGGAAACGACTCGATAGAGTTGAGCGTGATGCGAAAGGAGGAGACAAGGACATTATCGTGGAGAGGGATGCGCTTCGGAAGATCGTACCCGTTCTGAATGCCGGAAAAGCGGCTCGCGAAGTCGAGCTGACGGAAAAAGAAAAGGAGGTGGTGAAAGGATTCCATCTCCTCACTATGAAGCCCATACTTTACATTTTGAACCGCAAGAGTGGGGCAGTAAATATGGATGCCGAGAATGGTAATAGATGGAGGGAGTTGAAGAATTTTCTCGACTCATCCGGATCCAAGTACGTGTTCGTAGATGCCGGCGTCGAAAACGAACTTAATGACGTGGGGGATGCAGAACGCATGGATTTTCGTCGCGAATTGGGCGTGTCGAGCGACGGAATTGACGACCTCATCAAGGGCGGATATGAACTCCTCGACCTGATCTCATTCTTTACGACAGGAGAAAAAGAATCACGCGCTTGGACGATTAAACGCGGCTCCACTGCACCACACGCTGGCGCCGCAATACACTCTGATTTCCGCGACAAATTTATTCGTGCCGACGTTATCCAATGGGACAAGCTTTTGGAAGTGGGCTCATGGAGTGCGGCTCGTGACAAAGGTATACTGCGTACCGAGGGGAAGGAATATATTGTTCAGGATGGGGATGTTCTGGAGTTTAGGCACAGCTGAAATCTGACACCGATATGGTACTTGAATACAATGCTGATCGTAGAGAAGAATCGGGCATATTTCCCGGTGGCGACCAGTTTTACACACCGGCAACTCGCAGGCCTCTTGGCCATGAAGATATTAATTTGATCGATAAGGTCGTGGTCGCAATTAATGAAAATGATACGTTCACACTTTCACAAAAAGTGGGGCTTCAGGGCGTGATTCTGGTCTTCGGAGAGCTTTTGCACAGCATTACTGAAGGAAGATTGAAAATCGTCGAAAACAAAAATCCATTACAAAGACACCTGTTGAAACTACAAACTTTGATACGCAGTTATTCGAAAGATTTGCCTTTGTCGGAGCAAAAGAAATTTTATGTTCAATGGGGTTATCATCAACTATCTTTTCTTGAAGAAGCAGGATTTGACTGGAAGGAGATTACTGATGCCTACCGTCAAAATTCCCGTGCTCTCGCCTCGTATGCGCTTGAGTTAAATCAAGCTGCTGCGATGTTGAACAAACCTCCGCTTTTCGATGATTCTGTAGGCAATCTGCACTAAGCTTTTGGCTGTAGACCATTTGACTTCGCTGCCCACATCGCGAGGTTCCAGAGAACTCGCATTCCGACATTCTGGTTCCATTCTGAATCTTTTGAAGGACTGACTTCGTTCACATCGAAACCGATGATTGTCTTGCCCGATTCCGCAACGGCGCGGATAAGGTACACAGCTTCCTGAAATTGGAGGCCCCCAGGAACCGGAGTACCTGTATTCGGGCAAAGTGCAGGATCGAGACCGTCGATATCGAAACTTATGTATACCTTCTTGGGTAGAACGTCTACAATATTTTTAACGATTTGTGCAAATGTTTCCCCATTGTACTGCCGTGATTTCATTTCCTCGTCGTAGAATACCGCGACTCGGCCATTCGAGTTTTTAACAAACTCTGTCTCGCCAGCGGAATAATCTCGAATTCCAACTTGAACGAGTTTTTTAACGGCTGGCAATTTAAGGGAGTTCCACATGATTGAAGCATGGGAATAGGTAAAGCCTTCGTATGACTCGCGGAGGTCGTGGTGCGCGTCTATCTGCAGGATGCCAAAGTCGCCATGCTTTGCGGCAAGTGCTCGGATGAGCCCCAAGGGCGTAGAATGGTCGCCGCCTATAAGTCCCACCAGCTTATTCTTATTCAAGAGTTCCGTCGCAGTTGTCTCAATGCGAGCATGGAATCTTTCGCACGCATCATTGATTTCTTGAGGTGCGGGTTCTGTTTTGCCGTGTTCTAGCTCCTCGATATGCGCTTTCGCTTTTTCGCGCAACGCTACACCCTCTTTGTATGCATTATCCCACTCTCCAAGGGGGAGCATTGAAATTCCAATCTTCCAGGAGTCTGCACCATAGCTCGGATGGTCGTAATCTATTTGCGGGGACGCTTCGTATATCGCCTTGGGCCCATCATGCGTACCGCCTCCGTACGAGACCGTAACGCCCCATGGAGCCGGAATGAGCACCACTTGAGCATCGTTTGGTGCATAGGGAAGTCCAAAAATGCCCGAACCTTCTTGGCCCACACCATTAGGATCAAAATCTTGCATCGACATGATTGCAATCCTAGCGCATTACTTCTTGCGCGCAACGAGAAGCATCATTGCGTCCCCCTCGCTCCGCGCATCATCGAGGCCTTCTTCGCGCCTAAAAGGGAATGTTTTTTGCTCGATAACAAAGTCATTTTGCAAAAAATCTATCAATTCAGCGTTGTTTTGAACACCTTTGGGATGGAGTAGATCGGCTTTGTTACGCGGATGATGGCCTGGTTTATTGAGAATGATGAATCGTCCGCCTGCCTTAAGATAGCGCGCATAACTCGATAAAACACTTCTAAAATCAACGTAATTCAGTAGCTCGGAAAAAATCATGGTATCCACCTGCTCTGTACCTTGCGAGAGGCTTAGATCGACGCCAAAGTGTTGCGCGGCTGTAAAGATAGTTTTTTTCGTAGAATAGGCGTTCGGATCGTCGGCATTGTTGACGTTATAGCGAAGATTAAGGTTGCCGCGTGGATCGTCGCCAAAGTCCGCAACGTCCATATTTACTATTTTGCGCGATGTTTTTTTCCTCAGAAGAAACGTGGAGACTGGCAAAGGGCCAGATCCAATGTCGAGAACACGATCTCCAATCTTATTATCATCATCCAGCGCACGAAGTGTGCTCCTCAAGGCACTTGCTTTCGTGAGCGAGTCGAAGTCCATGACCATACGTTAGCCCATTCTGGATCTGTAGTCCTCGTAGGTGAATTCTCGGATCATCTCCGATTTGCCACCCTTCCACAGAACGATGCTAGGGTGCTGCACGCCGTTGAACATGGTGCATTGCACCAGGTTGTATTGGATGCCGTCCTCCATGATCACTTTGTCACCAGCTTTTAATGGTTTCGCGAATGAATGGAAATGCCCAAGTTTGTCTCCGGTCACACATGTACCGCCCGCCAGCTGGTACACATTTTTATAATTCTTAAGTTCTTTTTCGTCATGGATTATTTTTGCCCCGGTGACTGGCATGTCCAGTTCACCACTGAGAAGAAAATCTGGCGTATGCGCGTTGAATGACATGTCGAGAATGGCGATCTTGTAGTCCACGTCATCTCGATAGACGACATCGAGTACACTCGCGACAAGCGCTCCGGCATTTTTGACAATCGCGGCTCCTGGTTCCATGTGCACAATAACATCGTGCTTTTTCTGGAAACTATTCACCAGTTTGACAAGACCTTCAACATCGTAGTCATCGTCGGATATCTTCTGCCCGCCTCCGAAATTGATCCATTGTACCTGCGCAAAATAGTCGCCGAAATTCTTCTCAACAACCTCGACAGCGTCTTGCAGTTCATCGAACGTTTTGTCCCAGAAAATATGGAAATGAAAACCGCTTATCCCATCAAGTGCTTTTGGATTTTCTTTGAGTGTCGCCTTGAATTCACTGATACGAATACCTAGCCGAGATCCTGGAGCGCACGGCGTCCACAGACCTCCACTTTCTTCTTTGCCTAAGTATTCAGGATTGATGCGTAGACCACATTCTCGCTTCATTCCCGTATCTTTGACGAATTGCTCGACAAGCGGCTTGAATTTCTTCCACTGCTCGAAAGAATTGAAAATGATGGTGCTGCAATACTTAAGAATATCGGCGAATTCCTCGTCTTTGTATGCAGGAGCATACATGTGCACCTCATGATTGAACTCATCGTATCCAAGCCGCGCCTCATTCAACGAGCTCACCTCGGTTCCGTCTAGATATTCTCGCGTGATAGGGAACAGTGGCCATGTTGCCCACGTCTTCAGTGCCTGATACATTTTTACACCCGTCTTATCCATCACGTATTTAAGAACACCTAGATTGTGCCGTAGCAATTCTTCTTCGATCACAAATGCGGCAGTCTGGATCTTCGATGGGTCGATAGTCGATGCTGGTCGCTTCCGCATACGAGCAATGTACTACATTATATCCGATTCGCGAGATGCTCGGTGTAGAATGGTCCTTATGGAAGAAAAAACGATGCGCGCGCTACGTTGGATTCTAGAACTTTTACAAAGGAATGAGGTTGAATATCAAATGACTGGTGGTTTTGCCGCAAAAATATACGGATCTCCTAGGTCACTTAACGATATTGATATTGACCTATCAGTAAAGTCATTTCCAACGATAGTACCTGAAATATCAGAATATATAACATTTGGTCCCGCTCGTTTTAAAGATGGGAAATGGGATATGGATATGATCACACTGAATTATCAGGGGCAGGAGATGGATTTAAGCGGCATAGACAATGATCCTCGCATCAGCAACCAAGCGAGGACAGAGTGGATTCCATATCTAAGTGAGATTTCTAGAAAATTAAAACTCAAAGTTGAGGGTATGGATGTCTGGGTTATGCATCCTCGCGCGTTGGCGGCGTATAAGAAAGAACTAGACGGTGAGCACCAAGCGATGGACATCGCTGCGGCAGAGAAATACGCCGCAGAACATGAATCGCAGCGTCTCTAAGCAACGAGAAAAGAGCCCATGACCACAAGCAGGATTCCGGCGCATTTTTGAATGACGGTTTCCTTCGTGAATACTTCTTCAAGATCAATTTTGAATTTCTGTTGAGCGAACATCGTGATTATCAGCAATATCAACGGATGGACAACTTTCATCGCAGCGACTTGTGTAACGGTCACAATAGTAAGGGCATGCAATGTGAAAAAGATATTCCCATAATCCGCTAGTTTCGCAAGAGACGCTCCGCGAGCGTAGGAAAGCGCCCCCTGCAACTGTATACCCTTGCCGGCCCATGCGAAACGGATAGCAAGCATTACTGCAAGAAAGGCGCACATGTACAGCATTCCGCTTACAAGGAAAGAAGCGGGCGCTATCTCATACTGCTCGTAATAACTCTTGAAAATATATCCTTCTGAACCAATGACGATCGCATCAAAAACCAAAACGCCAAGCATCATCAATATGTATTTGGCATTTGAGAGTCTTTTTGACAGATCCTTGCGTGCAAAGAAAACAAGTCCGCCAATAACCAATGTCCCGACTCCTCCTATCTGCATCAGAGTAAGCGACTCGTGCCGGAAAAAGATATCTATGGGCAAGAATACAAGAGGAAGAAGCGCGAACGTTACGCTGGCTGCCGTTATTTCTATGTACTTCAATATCCACGTATAGGAGATGGCCTGTATCGCATATACGAAGCCCCACCAGATTATCGGAAGAGAGAAGATTATCTCTGGCACTGATCGGTAGATGAGAAATGCCACTGCGATCGCAATACCAAGCACGATGATGTTCCGAATCAATGCTGCGACAAATGTGTCGAGTGCGCTCGAACCAAGCATCGCCGCCTTATCTATTGTTTCCTCAAGCGTGTTACAAAATATCGCGCTGAGGCTAAAGAGTTGCCACATATGTTATGGAATTTTCCTCTCGCTAGTCGACCTCCGATAGAGAATGACCGTTAGTAATAACACATCTGCAACCATTACTTCCGCCAAATATAACACTGTTAATGGCGTGTACACGGCTAATGCTGCGATTTGGAACCCTGTTCGCAATAGCGCGAATATCCATGCTGCCAATGATTCAGAGAGGGGCGCTCGCCATGTTTTACGGATCGTGGGAGCGATGCCACACGCATCTATGGCACTGGCGAGTATGACCGAACCGAGGGGGTTTTTTGTAATAGCCCATGGAACAATTGCTAATAACGCCGCACCAAGAAACGCTTTGTCGGAACGAGTAATATCAGTGGTTCCCCATTTAAGTGAAAGTACAAGAGTTATGAGTATAAGAAGGAGTGATGCACCGGTCGCCCACGTCCCGGCAGCGCCGCCTCCGATTATCATGCCGGCAAATGCGATGCTCATGACGACCGACCACACAAGATTGGTATACAAATGTGGTTTCGTGTTTCCACGAAAAATGTCAGTCAAATAAAGAGCTGCGCTTATTACTTCGCACAGTACCGCAGTGGCACCGAGGGCAATTTTTAGCTCCATTTATTTAAATCTTTGCTGGAAGCGGTTTGTAGTTGATGACCTTGAAAGGCAAGCCGTTCTTAGCGAGGGTACTAAGGAATGGTTCGGGATCGAGCTGTTCGACATTGAATACACCCGCGCCTTTCCAGATGCCTTTCATGACCATCATGGCAGCAATCACCGGCGGAACGCCGGCTGTATACGAAATTCCTTGTGAACCCAGCTCTTTGAAGCATTTTGCATGGTCGGTGACGTTATAGATGTACTTCGTAATTAGCTTCTGGCTTCTAGCTTCAAGCTTCGAGCCTTTTGGAACGCCAGTCACGATGCATCCAATGACCGCTTTTCCGCTGTAGCCAGTCGCGAGAGATGCAGGGTCGGGAAGAAGTGATTTCAAGAATTGAATCGGGATTATTTTCTTTCCATCATGCATAACTGGGTCGATGCGAGAAATGCCGATACTTTCCATTACTCGAAGATGCGTAAGGTAATTCTCACCGAACGTCATCCAGAAGCGCATCCGCTCGACAGAGGGGAAGTGCTTGACGAGCGATTCCATTTCCTCGTGATATAGCATGTAACTTTCCCAAGGGCCTGCGATAGGATAGTTGAATTTAAAATGTACGCTCTTAGGGTCCATGATGGGCGGCGTTTTGACCCACTTGCCCTTGTTCCAGTGCTTCACTTCCTGCGTGACCTCGCGGATATTTATTTCAGGATTGAAATTCGTCGCAAATGACTTGCCGTGGCTTCCTGCATTCGCATCAAGGATATCTACGTATTTTATCTTGTCGAAATATTTCTTTGCGAGATACGCGATGTAGGCGTTCGTAACTCCCGGGTCGAAGCCTGCGCCGAGGACCGCCATGATACCCGCATCCTTATAGCGTTTTTGGTATGCCCACTGCCAGCTGTATTCGAAATGCGCCTCATCTTTTGGCTCATAGTTCGCGGTATCGATATAATGGACTTTCGTTGCAAGACACGCGTCCATGATGGCTAGGTCTTGGTAGGGAAGTGCGACGTTGATAACTACCTCCGGCTGCGTCTTGCGGATGAGTGCTGCGACATCTCTTGCTTTGTCCGCATCAACGACGTGGGTCGATATATTCACGCCCCAGCGCTTTTTTACATCCTTTTTTATCGCGTTCGGCTTACCGATTGTTCGGCTAGCGAGATGAATTTTCTTAAACACGTTTTTATTTCTCGCACACTTATGCGCCGTCACGTGTCCCACCCCTCCCGCTCCAATTATCAAAACCGTTCCTTTCATCGCGTTCACTGTATATCAAATATCTTCAGGTGCAATAGCCTTTCCGCTGCGCATGCAAGGTTGTGGTATCATTGCAAATATGAATGATAAACTGACAGAAGCGGAAAGAATGTTGCACCAGATTGCAGAGTTGTCTCACGAGGAATTAAAATCTCTCGCCAAAATAATAGCGAGTGATCCTAAGAAGATTAAAGCGTTGGAAGTTCTACAGGGAGGGGATAATTGAACTTGCTTTTCGATTTTGGCTAGTAGTTTAGTGTTGTGACTATTCGTTTTGCCTTCGAATGCTAATTAAATGACCAGCAACTACAGGCGCTTTATTCTTGCCTAGTTTTTCGTCAAGGTCACGTTGTAGTCCCAAAATCTTGTCTGCTTGTTCTACTATTTGTCTAGGTATTGATTGCTTTCTTGCTCTTTCTCGTAATTCTGTAACTTCCGCGGATTCAAGGCGCGGGATATAGTCCCCTTTCGTCAGGACGAATCCGCTGCTATCAGAAGGTAACAAAGATTGATCTTCGGATAGCACATCCGTTTTTGCCAAATAATCCGTATCGAGCGCTCGGAGACGCTCTACTTCGGGATTTCCTGTACCCATAGTGCCGTAAAAGCTATCGAATCCGTTTTCGTTGCCAACATTGAATCGATTAATTTCAGCGGCAAGTGTTGTTGTGGCACTAATAACTGCATCGAATTCTGGCTCTGCGAATAATGACGCATATAGCTCTTTTCCAATGCCGGAATTTTGGAATTCCTTTCGAACTATGACGTCTCGGATTATTGCGACCTTAGGGGCGCCCTTCTCGATGCAAAGGAACCCAAGTATTTTTGAGCCGTCGGTTTTTATAAAAACTTTATCAACATTTTCGAACGTGATCTCCAACTGTCTCGCGACTTCTTCGTCTGAGCGAGAATAGACCTCTTTAATAAGTGGCCAGAATAAACTTTGCAACTTTGACAGATTCTTATCCCACTCGCCCTTATTTGATACGGATAAAATGGCATCCTGCGCCGAGGTCTCATTTACAAATGCACCCTTAAGTCCATGCAGCTTCCAGAAAGATTCAGCCGCTGGTTTTTCTGGTTGTTCACGCAGTGCCATATGCCACGATCATCCCTCAAATAATAAAAGTATGCCAATAGCTGAGAACAGGATGCCAAGGCCCTTTGTCCACGAAAACGGTTCCTTCAACAAGAGCAGTCCAATCAGGGTGACAACGGCGATAGAAATGACTTCCGTGAGAAGTGCCGCGACACTTAATTGCGCACCGCGTGCATACATGAAGAAAAGTGCTATATCGGCAAGAGCGATTGAAATACCAGCTAGCGCAGCTGCTGCAACACCATACCTTGTGTATGTGAATTCACCTCCGTGCACCCTATACCAGAGAAAGAAACACGTAATTATTGAGAGGGAGCATGCCGTCATTAGCATTGCTCCGAAAAGAGGAGAGATCTTTCCGCCACTAAACTTAGCGGCAAGTGCATATCCCGTAATCCCGAGAGTGTAGAGGACAGCGAATATCTTCCATGACTGCATGAGGAAAGTGTAAACCATGAATGCTTTTTAGATCGGCTTGTCCCCAGGTTCATGCGAAAAACGTGCATTTTTTGGAAAACGTGGTATAACACTTGTCTATCCGAATACTGCCAGGGGAAGAGAGGCATCGGTAAGGTACATCAGAAATGGGTACAGATGAGTCATCACATTCCAAGCGCAAAAAAGTAACAAGGAAAAAGAAGAAAAATGGGTTCAAAAAATTCTGGCGCCTCGGAATGGAGGACCAGAATACGAGTGCGTTCGACATTAGCGCGGACGGCGAACTTACTGTGCGTGAAGGTAACTATCAATACAATATTTTCGATATCGTCAAAAAGTACGGTACAGGAACAGAGTTATTTTTCCCAACCATCGTTGAGAACAGGGTGCGTGACCTCATAGAAACATTTAACGCATACATAAAAGTTCTCGGCTATAAAGGAAAGTTCTACTACCACTATCCAATGAAGGTGAATCAGAACCGCGAATTCGTCCTTCCGGCGGTCGCTGAGGGCTCTAACCTTGATGTTGGAAGTGCAAACGAGTTGTTCCTCGTCAAGAGAATGCTAGAGCAGGAAAAATTCCACAGCAAAATGCGGGTCATCTGCAACGGGCCGAAAACCGAGCGATACATGGATCTTATCGAGGAGCTTCGTGGCAAGGGCCTGACAGTCGTTCCAATTATCGAGGACCCCGTGGAATTGGAGAGAATGCAAAAATTCAAAGGACCAGTCGGAATTCGCGTGGACTTAAACGTCAAAGTAAAAAGCCATTGGGATAAAAAATTCAATAGATTTGGCTTTACGGAGCAGGAAATATTGGATCTGGGTAAGATACGGAACTTATCCGTCCTCCACTACCACATTTCTAGCCAAATAGAGAACGTGAATGGGCTCGTAGAACCTTTGAAACGAGCACTACAGCTCTATGCAAAAGTGAAAGAAAAGAATCCTGGGCTGGATACGTTAGATATCGGCGGCGGTGCTGGCGTGCCTTACAACAAAAACAAACGTTTTTATTCTGGAAAGAATCTCATACAAAAACTGGTAAAGACCGCAAAGACACAATGCGACTCTCTTGGAATTCGGCATCCGAACCTTATCGTAGAATGGGGAAGATATGTCGTGGCTCCTGCACAGATTACTATCTACAAGGTCCTTGCAGAAAAAAAGGTGCTTAATAAAGGCGGTAACAAATGGTACGTCGTGGACGGCAGTTTTATGAACGACCTCACGGACACATGGGCCTTGAAGCAGAAGTGGCACGTTGTCCCGGTCAACAACATGAACTATTCAAAACTCGACAGAGTTTGGCTTGCGGGCAGCTCGTGCGACAGTGATGATAAATATACGAACGGCGGCTCATATGTGCTGTTGCCACGTCTAACGGACGTCGAGGAACTATTCGTCGCATTTTTTGACACGGGAGCGTACCAAGATTCTCTTTCGTCGCACCACTGCTTGCTGTCGTCTCCTCTAAAATTGATGGCATCAAACGGCGAGATAAAAGTGGTACGAAAACGAGAAACGCCGGAGGAGGTAGGGAGACAATTCGGTTGGTAAGCGAAGATGTTGACCTGCGTCGGATACACAGTAGCGCTGTGTTATACTTAACGCATTACACAATATAAATAATATTATGCAACCAAAGGTAACTCCGAAAGATTTCTTTCTCTGGGCAGGTGCGATGGTGGCGCTCTATGGCAGCGTCATTTCTTTTATTACGCTTCTATTCCAATACATTAACTACGCATACCCGGATCCTCTGACGTACTACTATTCCGATCCGTTCTCAGGAAGCATGCGCTTTGCGATGGCAACCCTCATTGTGCTTGTCCCTGTGACACTTCTCTTAATGCGCTATATCCGCTCGGACATCGCGCGAACGCCTGAGAAAAATGACTTGTGGATACGCCGCTGGGCGCTCGTACTCACGGTATTCATTGCTGGGGCTGCAGTCATCGGCGACCTAATCGCGCTTATAAATTCATTCTTGGGTGGAGATCTTACTACTCCATTCCTTCTCAAAGTCGTCGTGTTGCTTTTGGTCGCGGGCGCAGCGTTCCTTCACTTTCTTGCTGACCTGCGCGGATACTGGACTGCCAATCGAGGCAGCGCTCAGATGGTCGGCTATGGAGCAGGCGCCGCTGTTCTACTCACGATAATTGCAGGATTCTTTATCATGGGTACGCCGGGCGACGTGCGCCTCATGCGGTATGACACACAAAAAATCTCCGACCTTCAGAATATCCAGTGGCAGGTTGTCAATTATTGGCAGCAGAAAGAATCTCTTCCAGCGTCACTCGGGCAACTTGAAGATCCTATCTCTGGTTGGAAGGCACCCATAGATCCACAGAATGAACAAGCATATACGTATCAAAAGACGGGGGATATGTCGTTCAAGCTCTGTGCGACATTTAACTTCGAAGTCACAGAAGAAACCAAGGGCATGCAAGTTGCGTATCCTGAATATGGAACGAGCGCGGATAACTGGTTGCATGGGCAAGGCGAACACTGTTTCGACAGAACTATCGACCCCGACTTATACCCGGTGTATCCGAAGGGAATTCCCGTACGCGAATAGCTAAGACGAATTAGATTTGTCTAACTGCCAGCGCTGGTAGGCGAGCAGCGCCCACTCGGTCGCTAGGATGAAAGACGACGCAGCGGCTGCCCAAAGACCGAGTGTGATGTATGTGGCGGTAAAGATATAAAGACCGGCTGCGGAGGCGATTGATGTGAGAAGCGCTGGTTTCTGGTGCTTGTCCAGAATAGTCGGTACGTTCGCAAGGATGAACCCCCACTGCACGACACTGATGATCCAATCCTGCCACATGCGGCTAGTATACAGGTTTTCTTCGTGATACTGTCTTTTAATGCGAAAGTATGACCATCGCAAAATAGAAAAGAAATGGCAACAAAAATGGGCGAAAGCGAAGCTCTACAAGACTGCAGATACGGTAAAAGGAAAGAAAAATTACTACCTTCTTACAGAATTCCCATACCCTTCGGGAAATCTCCACGTTGGCCACTGGTACGCATTCTCGGTGCCTGACATTTTGACGCGCCATTTGCGGATGCAAGGAAAAAATGTGTTGTATCCGATCGGCTTCGATGCATTTGGGCTTCCGGCAGAGAATGCCGCGATAAAAAACAAACTGAACCCCAGAAAGTGGACGTATGGCAATATCGCCTACATGAAAAAACAGATGGCGTCCATGGGAGCATCCTTCGATTGGTCTCGGGAAGTCATCACGTGTGATCCCGAATATTACAAATGGACTCAGTGGCAGTTTCTCCAATTCTTCAAGAATGGACTGGCATATCGGAAGGAAACGGCAGTGAACTGGTGCCCGTCGTGCAAAACTGTGCTTGCGAACGAGCAGGTTGTGGATGGGCGCTGCGAGCGCTGTAAGACGGAGGTGATCCAGAAACAGATGCTGCAGTGGAATCTGAGGATCACAAAATATGCTGACCGGCTTGTCGATGACCTGAAAGAACTGGACTGGCCAGAGCAAATAAAAGAATCCCAACGCAATTGGATAGGTCGCAGCGAAGGCGCCGAGATTGATTTTGGTCTTGATCTTGGAAAGAAATACAAGTTTGTGCTTTTGCACGGCTATAAAAGTAATCCGAATCGACCACGTTGGCAGTGGGTCAAAAAGAAGTTAGAAGAATTGGGGCATGAAGTGGTCATTCCCGCGTTGCCCAACACTGATACCCCAAAAGAATCGGAACAAGTTGCAACGGCGCTATCAGCTACAACCTACGATGAAAATACGATTGTTGTTGGGCATAGCCTTGGCGGACTTGTCGCGATGAAGGTTGCGGAAAAATTGAAGCGCAAAATTGCACGACTTGTTGTCATAGCACCAGCAGTAGACCCAAATTTTCCTACGGCTATTCGACGGCCGTTTTGGAAAGATTTCAATTGGAAGCTCGATGTGCAGAAAATCAAGCAGAACACAGACTCCCGTTTGGTTCTTTCCGATCTTCAGGAAAAAGCGCGTGCTCCCTATTTACAAGAGCTCGCTAAAACTATAGACGCGCAACTAGTTGAGACGAACGCGATCCAAGAGCACTTTACTGCCGACAGAGAGCCTGATTTTCTTATGTGGATTCGTCCTACAATTCGTGTATTTACGACGCGGGCTGATACGCTCTATGGTGCCACGTATCTTGTGCTTGCACCCGAGCATCAATGGGTAACGCTCGCACTCAGCCATAAAACAGTTCTGCAAAACAACGCAGAAGTGCAAGCGTACGTTGATCAGGCGGCGAAGAAGACAGAATTAGAGAGGATGGCTGAACAGAAAGAAAAGACCGGGGTCAGATTGGGAGGAGTCGAGGCGATAAATCCTGCAACGGGCGAGAAAATACCAATATACGTCGCCGATTATGTGCTGGCGCACTACGGCACTGGCGCCATCATGGCGGTACCTGCTCACGATGAACGTGATTTCGAATTTGCAAAGAAGTTTAATTTGCCGATCCGTGACGTTATTTCATCAGGAAAAATTGAGACAGGTACATATACAGGAGAGGGAAGGCTTGTGAATTCGGCGAACTTCTCCGGAATAGACAGCAAAGAGGCGCGATCAAAAATGACTACAGAGTTCGGCACGCAGAAGAAGACGTACAAACTGCGTGACTGGATAGTTTCCCGCCAGAGGTACTGGGGAGTTCCCATTCCGATAATCCACTGCAAAACTTGCGGCCAAGTTGCAGTGCCAGATAAAGATCTTCCCGTGAAGTTGCCGGAGGTCAAAGACTACCTGCCGGATGGAAGCGGCCGCTCGCCACTTGCAAAGGTACGCAAGTGGGTGAATGTGAAGTGTCCGAAATGCAAAGGGCATGCAGAACGCGAGACAGATACACTCGACACCTTCGTCGATTCTTCTTGGTATTTCCTCCGCTACATTGATCCGAAAAATAAGAAACTGTTCTCAGAACCAAAAAAGCAAAAAGCGTGGATGCCTATCAATCTATACTCGGGCGGCGCCGAACACACCACAATGCACGTCCTGTATTCGCGGTTTTGGCAGAAAGCACTTTTCGACCTCAAGCTGGCAATGGATCCTGAACCGTACACGCGGCGCATGAACCGTTCGCTCATTCTGGGGCCTGATGGCCAGAAGATGTCGAAATCGAGAGGAAATGTCATCGACCCGGACTCTGTAGTTGCACAGCTTGGCGCTGATACGGTGCGCATGTACCTCGCGTTCGTGGGTCCGTACAACGAGGTCTCGACGTATCCATGGAACCCGGATGGTGTTGTAGGAGTCCGGCGCTTTTTAGAGCGCGTGTGGCGACTACGCGAAAAGATAGGAAAAGGAGGCGAAGAGATCGAAATCTCTCTTCACAAGACGATCAAGAAAGTCTCAGAAGACATTCCGGCTTTGAAATTCAATACCGCAATAGCACAGATGATGTCGTTCCTGAACGAAGCCGAGCGCGCCGGAATTTCAAAGGCCCAATTCGAAATAGTACTTCGGCTTTTATCGCCTTTCGCGCCACATATCGCGGACGAACTATGGGCCGAGCTCGGCCACAAGAAATCAATTCATCTTGAAAAATGGCCAGCATTTAAAGCAGGGAAACTAGTGGCTGACACGGTATCAGTTGCTGTTCAAATCAATGGCAAGACTCGCACTCAAATATCTATTTCTCCTGAAGAGAGTGAAGAGAGTGCGAAAACGAAAGCGATCGAAGCTGGGGCAAAATGGCTAGAGGGTAGGCAGGTACTAAAAGTGATTTACGTGAAGGGACGAATCGTAAACCTCGTCATTGCCCAAGCACTATAGGAAAGTGCCCGGGCTTACTTCTTCGTAACAATAGGCCCCTTCTCGCTGTCTTTCACCGCGAATCCGGCAGCATCGATTTTGACGCGAAGTTCATCTGCTCTCGACCAATCTTTTGTTTTTCTTGCGTCCTCACGCGCCGTTATAAGGGCGCGGACTTGCTCGGGCATGCTTTCCAGTGCGACTGATTGTGAGTTAGCGCCCTCTGCAATGCCGAGCCCTAATACCGAGTCAAATGATTCTAGCGCATCTTTCTTTTCCGCTGCCGAAATTTTCTCGTCTCTCACCATTTCCCAGACCGCGGCCAGCGCGCCGGGCGTATCCAAATCGTCATTGATGCGTTCTATGAAGCGCGCACGGTATCCGCTGGCACTCTCGCCGCCAGAGGTGTCTGCATGTTTAAAGGTGTCGTACGCGTTATAGAGGCGATACAGGGAGGTTTGTGCGGCTTTCATGCCTTCCCACGTAAAGCTCGCTGGAGTTCGGTAATGTGCACCCAGGAGGAGGTACCGGAGTGCGAGGGCAGGGAAGCCGCGGTCGATAATTTCGGAAAGGAACACCGTGTTGCCGGTCGATTTTGCTATTTTCCCTCCTTCGATCTGCAGGTGGGCTCTATGCAGCCAGAAACGCGAGAAAGGTTTCTTGCCTGTCGCAGATTCCGATTGCGCTATCTCATTGTTGTGATGGATGGGGATGTGCTCGATGCCACCGGTATGAATATCTATCTGATCGCCCAAAATATCGCGGCTCATCGCGGAACATTCAATGTGCCAACCAGGATAGCCCTTGCCCCACGGGCTTTCCCATCCCAATCCGTCCTTACCGCTCAGCTTCCAAAGTAAAAAATCTGTAGGACTACGTTTTTCTGAACTTGCGGATACGCGCGCACCTTCGCGTATGCCCCTCAGATCTATATTGCCGAGTGCGCCATATTCAGAAAATTTCGACGTGTCGAAGTACACGCCGCTCTCACCTTTATATGCGAATCCTTTTTGCTCAAGTGCCGTAACCATCTCAATTTGTTGCGGAATGTAGTCAGACGCCCGCGGAAATGCAGTGCCTTTCGTATTAATGTTCAGAGTGGAGAGGTCCGCTAGAAAAAGATCAGCATATTTCTTGCCCAAGGCGCGCATGTTATCCAGTGTGAGCGCTAACCCATCGCGCGTGAGCCCTTTTACCATCTTGTCTTCGCCTTCATCAGCGTCAGAAGATAGGTGCCCAACGTCCGTAAAATTTATGACTTGTTTTACATGGAGATTGTTGTATTCCAGCGTGCGGCGGAGAATATCCACGAATACGAACATTGAAAGATTGCCGATGTGTTGCAAGCCGTACACCGTAGGCCCACAGTTGTACATTTTTACTACATTTTTTTCGAGTGAAGAAAATGCTTCTTTTTTCCCAGTAAGCGTATTGAAAAAACGCAGTCTCCTTGCATGGTACTCGGACTCTGTGCGAGCCTGCCCCCACGCGCCAAGAGGATCAATAGCAAGCGCATACATGCTTGCAAGGAATTCGAGAAAGGCGCCCATGCGCCATATCCTATCAGCTACGAGCTACAACCTACAAGCTATGCATGCGGATGCTCATGCCCGATAGAAACACGCAATTGAAGATGTTCTATATGCTCCTCGCGCAATTCCTCGTACTTCTTTTTGTTGTCTCTAAATTTGAGCACTAATTCCGCAGCGTGCTTCGCTCCGAGGAAGTGGGGGAGGATCACGTAATCAACTCCCTCGCCATAGTGAGAAAGGGCTTCGTGTATTTTGTGGGCGACAACCATCACCACTGCCTCAGGGTTCTGCGCACCGACCACGCGATGAATGAGCGCGTTTGTCTCTGGATCGGGAATAGTGGACACGACCAACTGCGCCTTCGAGAAATCGAGCGACTCCAGAAAAGAAATATCACCTGCATCGCCGAACTCGCTCTCGATGCCTTTTTTCTCCATATCAGCAACAGCATCAGGGTCGTAGTCCACGACCAAGAGCGAGCGGTCCAACTTTTTCAGCGCGTCCAGAAAATCATATCCAATGCGATTGCACCCAAAAAGAATCATTTCCGCCGAGTTCTTCAGCCGACGCGGTTCGCTGATGTGCGCACGTTCAAATATATTCAAATACGGAGAGAGTATTCTATAAATGGCACCGGAGTATTGCACAAGATACGTGGAGCCAAATATCGTAATGATACCGACCAGCGTTACGAGCGAGAGGACACGGTTGTCTACGTGCCCAAGCTGAGCGCCAAGTGCCACGAGTATCAACGAAAATTCGCTTATCTGAGCCACGGTGAGCCCCGTCTGGAGGCCCGTTTTCTTCTTGTAGCCAAGGTACCCAAGGAGAGCCATCACGATGAGTGGGTTGCTTATGAGAACAAAGGTAGAGAGTAGGAACGCGAGCGGCAAAAGATCGACGATATCTGCAAGATGCAGTTGGGAGCCGAGGTATATAAAAAAGATGATGATAAAGAAATCGCGAAGCGGCGTGAGACGGGCGCTTATCTCAAGCCGAGACGGAAGGGTGGATAGGGCGATGCCTGCTATCAGTGCTCCGCTTTCCAATGAGAACCCGAATCTTTGAAATAGTGCCGCAACACCAATACCCCACGTGATAGAAAAAAGGAAGAGAAATTCCTGGGATTCCGAAAGGAATGAAGAAGTCCTTGATACCAAAAGTCTCGAGGCAAGATAGACGAACAGTACCAGCCCCGCGGCTGCGGCAAGAAGGTACAGTACGCGCGAGATCGATGTATCGGTCGCAGAGAAGATAGGAATAGCGATGAGAAGAAGTACCGCAATGAGGTCTTGGACCAGGAGAAATCCTATCGCGATCTTCGCATACAGGACCTCCAAGTCTCCTTTGTCGGAGATAAATTTAAGGACTATGATGGTGCTTGAGAACGCGAGCGATACGGAAATATAAAACGCCGCAAGCGGTGAAAAGCCGAACCAAATGCCAATCGCATAGCCCGCGACAGATGCGACAAACACCTGCCCAATTGCGGTAATGATGGAGACTCTGCCGAATTGGCGGACAATAGCGGGCGAAAGATGAAGCCCAACCGTAAAGAGGAGTATCGCTACGCCAACTTCCCCGAGAAGCGCAAGTGTTTCAGTAGAGCGGACAACATCAAGAACGAACGGCCCCACGATGAGACCGGTAAGAATGTGCCCGATGATTAAGGGCTGCTTGAGGAGCCGCATGATGGTTGCCATCAGGGCAGCGACCACAATCATCGTGCTTAATTCTGCAAAAAGGCCCATGAATGATTCTCGCAATTCTACCATCTATTCATGGATGGATTGGGGAAAGTATGTGATAATCGCCCAGATGGATGGGCGAATGAAAAGCATGTTTGAACAAGGCGAAATACATGGCGTAAAGAAAAGTGCAGTTATCGCAATTGCCGTGCTCGTCGGGGCGCTTGGATTTGGCGGAGGTTTATTGGCTGGCAGCAAGACGTATGCCACGGGCACGTTGTTCGGGAATGATGCGCCAGAAGGCGTCGACTTTTCTCCGGTCTGGAAGGCTTGGCAGGTGATGGATGAGAAGTTCGTCCCAGCTGCTGTTTCCACAACTAGCCTTGCCGCTGCATCAACAACAGACCCTACGCAGAAGCGGGTCTGGGGAATGATAGAAGGCCTTGCTGCCTCAGTTGATGACCCATACACATATTTTCTACCTCCGGCTGAGCAGAAGCAATTTGAAGATGACATGACTGGTGCGTTTGAAGGCGTTGGCATGGAAATAGCGGTCCGCGATGAGATCTTGACGATAATTTCGCCACTAAAAGGAACTCCCGCCGAGCGTGCCGGCCTTCGCGCTGGTGACAAAGTGCTCTCGATAGCGGGTGAAGATACGAGGGGAATGGATATTTCAACCGCGGTACAGAAAATACGAGGCCCGAAGGGGAGCACTGTTACATTCTCAATAGTGAGGGAAGGCTGGACCGAACCGAAAGATATATCGGTGGTTCGAGACGTGATCAATGTTCCTATCGTTACAACCGAGAAAAAAGATGGTGTCTTTATCGTCACCCTTGCCAGCTTTACGGCAAATTCGCCGGCGCTTTTCCGAGATGCCCTCCGCGAATTTGTAGATTCAGGGCTCACGCGCCTTATTATTGACCTCAGAGGAAACCCTGGAGGCTACCTGGATGCAGCGGTGGATATGGCGAGCTGGTTCCTTCCTACGGGAAAAGTGGTTGTTGTAGAAGACTATGCCGGAAATAATGAGAACGTCACGCACCGAAGCCGAGGCTACGACATTTTTAATGACAATTTACGCCTCGTGATTCTTGTCGACAAAGGCTCGGCATCGGCATCAGAAATTCTTGCTTTGGCCCTTAAAAGTCATGGGGAAGCGACACTGGTAGGAAAAACCACCTTCGGCAAAGGTTCGGTGCAAGAGTTGATAGAAATAACACCAGATACCGGACTAAAACTCACGGTTGCAAGGTGGCTAGGGCCAAATGGAGAGCACATCCCCCACTCCGGCATTGTGCCCGATGTGGAGATAGATCGGACAGAGGATGACATAACGGCGGGGAAGGACCCACAGCTAGACAAAGCGATAGAGATGGTAAACAGTAGATGACATGCAGGTCATATTGTTGAAGGATATTCCAGGGGTAGGGCAAAAAGGCAGTGTAAAAAGCGTCTCGGACGGATATGCAATGAATTTTCTCATTCCGCATAAACAAGCGGAAATGGCAACTTCTCAAAAGATCGAAGAACTAGAGAAAAAACGTGCCGAGGCTGAGGCAATAAAAGTCTCGCAATTATCCGCGTGGAAAGAGCAGGCGGCGCGACTCCTTAACGCCTCGGTTACAGTACGTACCGACGCAAATCAGAAGGGCCAGTTGTACCAGCAACTCTCGCATAAGGCGATACTGGAGCGCATCGGCAAAGAGCTGGGCGTGCATATCGCCGAAGACGCACTACGAGATATAAAACCTATTAAATCACTAGGCCGTGCTGATATAGAACTAGAGCTTGGTGGCAAGCTAGTGCCGTTCACAGTATTCGTAGAAAGGGAGTCCTAAACGACCGAAACGATGCGGCGGACGAACGTCTTTCCGTCAAAATTCCTTTTTCGAGTTGATGCAAATTTGACTACACCTTGGATGCGCGCGAAGAGCGTGTGGTCTTTGCCAAGCCCAATATTCGCGCCCGGGAGAATCTTCGTGCCGCGCTGGCGGACGATTATTTCACCGATATTAACTTTTGAGCCGTCCGATCGTTTAACGCCGAGATACTTCGGATTTGAGTCATTCAGGTTTTTCGCTGTTCCACCGGCTTTTGTTGATGCCATATTTTTTGAATAGCTTCTAGCTACTAGTTTTAGCTTCTAGATAAAGCCAAAATCCGAGCTATTATTGAAGCTGCATGAGTATACAAGAGAGCATTGGCAGAATCAAGGGGGTGCTTGACAGGGGGGTAGGGGAGTGGGGTATTCCAATTATCGTTGTGTTCGTCGGGTTGGCGTCGTTTGGGCTCGGCAGGCTTTCCGCAGAAGAAGCAGTGCAGCCGATAGTTACTGTGACGCAAGCCGCAATGGTTACCGAAGCCACGCAGATGATAAGGATCGGAGGTCAAGTCGTGGCATCACGATCGGGAAACGCGTATCACTATCCCTGGTGCCCCGGAGCTGCAACAATGAAAGAGGCAAATAAGATCTGGTTCAAGGACGAAGCTGCGGCGCGCGCGGCGGGTTATAAGCCAGCGGGGAACTGCAAAGGACTGAAGTAGTTAATTGTCGCAAGTCAAAAGTCATAAGCGATATAGTTTCCTGAGTTTTTTCTGTACACTTGTGACTCGTGACTGTAGACTGTTCTCTATGCTCGTCGTTGATGTCGAAGCTTCAGGTACAGAAGCACATAAACATTCGATCGTCTCACTTGGGGCACTGGACCTTTCGAATCCTACAAATCGTTTTTATGAAGAATGCCGCGTGTGGGATGGCGCGCATATCATGGATGAGGCTCTAGCAGTCAACGGCTTCACGAGAGAACAGATCACCGATGCAAACAAGTTGTCCGAAGCCGATCTTGTCCACAAATTTTTGGCCTGGAGTGAAGATCTAAAAGACAGAACACTCGCGGGTCAGAATGTTTCTTTCGATCGTGATTTTTTGAAATACGCCTCGCAAAGAGCGGGGCATACGGATTGGCCTTTTGCATATCGCACTCTCGACACGCATACCATGTGCTGGATGCATATGATACATCGGGGATTGCAGCCACCCGTTGACCCGAAGCATCGCCGTTCAGCGCTCGACCTTGATGCCGTGCTCAACTACTGTGGCATCCCGAACGAGCCTGAGCCCCACAATGCACTTACTGGTGCACTGTCGCATGCAGAGGTGATTTCCAGGCTGCTGTATGGGCGCAAATTGCTTCCCGAATTTGATCAATTCCATATTCCTTGGAATGCATAAATTTGTTATGTCGATGGATGAAGATGGAGCGTTTGGGCGTACGGATAAATTTTCTCTCGATGATATAAAACAAATGATATTGAAGGCAGCAGCACGATCAAAAAAAAGGCAGGCAGATGCACTTCTCGCTGAAATTGCCAAGCAAATGGTGGCTCAACGCATTGAGGATGAACGCATATTGGCACTACCCCTTGAAGATCGAGTCACGCAGGCGACCGAAATGGCTTTGATGTGCTTTCAATACACAATGAAACCACCTTTGTCCCAAACTGAATCACTCAAAGATCTAAAAGAAGTGCGACGGCTTGCTGAGTTGGTAGCAAAATCGACAAAGCAAAAGATTCCTAATGTGCCTTCTCAGAAAATTGAAGATATTATTAAAGATCAAATATTAACCTGGTTTATATCCAAAAAAGATACACTTTTCGAAAAAAAACATGTTCCTCGAGACTTTCCGAGTATTGAAACGGCATGGGAAATGTTTTTAGCGCAATACACTGAGGCATTTCGGATATTCGCTTTTCCGAAAAATCGCCTAGAATAGCGCAGAATAATGCCTTATGGCATACTGTAAGTATGTTTTTTGAAATACTCGCTGGCGCAGCCGTTGTCATAGTCATCCTTGTCCTGATTCTTCGACAGGTTAATCAATACGAAGGGGGAGTCATGTTCACGATGGGAAGGTTCGTAGGCGTCAAAGCGCCGGGATGGAGGATCGTCATACCGATATTCCAACAAATGAAAAAGGTAGACATGCGGGTGAAGGCGGTGGATGTGCCAGAACAAAAAGCCATCACAAAAGACAACATTTCGGTTGGAGTGAATGCAGTTATTTACTACAAAGTATCTGACGCCGCCAAAGCAGTCCTCGAAGTAGAGAACTATGTGTACGCCATGAGCCAGCTCGCACAAACAACGATGCGAAATGCAGTGGGTGAAGTAGAGCTTGATGACCTTCTCGCGGAGCGCGACAAGATTTCTGCACGCATAAGTAAAGTTGTCGATGAAGCGAGCGATCCGTGGGGAATTAAAGTCTCTACTGTCGAATTGAAAGACATCGCGCTTCCAGAGAATATGGAACGCACAATCGCAAAACAAGCAGAGGCTGAACGAGAAAAACGCGCAGTTATCATTCGCGCTGAAGGGGAAGTGATATCGGCCGAAAACATGGCTAAGGCGGCGCATACGCTCGCTGCAGCCCCAGGAGCATTGCACCTGCGTACGCTGCAGTCCATCAACGATATTTCGTCGGATCAATCGAACACCATCGTGTTCGCTGTGCCTCTAGAAGTGTTGAGAGCACTAGACAAATTGGGAAAAAGTTAACCCTGTCTTACACCAGGTATATCGTAGGCCAATTTGCGCTGGATATACGCTAGGAATGTACCGAGAGTTACTAATTTGGCGCGATGCGGAAGTGGTTTGACCTTACTTGCAGCGTACTTGTCGAGCACGGACTGAGAGAAGCTTTTGTTAGCGACCGCTAAGAATAGATCTGCAGTGAAATTCTGGTATTTCTTGCGCTTGATATTGATGATGGACTGAAGGAAATGCATAGATTCCGTGTAGAATACATCGACCCCGAAGTCTCCGTCTGGCGAATATACGAAGAAATCAACACGGTTTTTGGACTTATCGAATATCTTTTCAGAATGCACGAACATTTCACCAAAACGTTCATGCAAAATGTTCTGCAACGTCAATTCTTCCGCACGACCTCTGATGTTTACCCGTGACGCTATTACGCTCCTAAATCTGCCTTTGCCAAAATGTGTATCACCATAACCTAATGCGTGACGTAATTTCTCCAGGCCACCGAATCTGTATTGGATAAAGCGGGAAGTGGGTAGGTACGCTATTTCATCGATCTCCAGTGCCTTCGGGAGTCGGCCATGTGTATTTAAAAAACGCTCAAAGCCCCTCTTTATCTCTCCGACTGTCCATGATTTTCGCATAACATTATTCTTTTAAAGGATGAAATTTACGGTGCGAGTCTTCTGCATATCTGTCCGAGGCATGCACATATCGCGTGGTCGTATCCAATGACTCGTGGCCAAGAAGTACTTGTATCGCTGCCGGGTTAGCGCCTTCTTCGGCGAGATACGTGGCGAAGCCGTGTCTCAAAGAGTGCGCACTCGTAGGAACGTTGATACCAAGAAGCTCGCGATATTTCTTTATTTTCATCTGCAAATAATTCGCAGAAATATGCTTAGTCTTGTCAGCAGCATTGGAGCCGCTCTTCGCGATGAAGAGGTAGGGGAAGTCATCCGTTCGTTCCGTTAAGTATTCAGCGATGTGTTTCTTCGCTCGCTCAGTCAGGTAGATGAATCGCTGTTTCTTTCCTTTCCCCTGAATAAAGATCCGACCGGTGTTATCCAATTGATTCCTTTTGAGGTTGATCAGCTCCGAAATACGCATACCGCTCGCAAATAAGGTCTCGAGCGCCGCACGATTGCGAAGCGCAACAGACTTATCTTTCTCGAATTTCATGGGAGACTCGATAAGCCGAATGAGCTCGTTCAATTCGGATACTTGGGGATGTTTTTTCTCGCGTCTAAGTAATTTGATGGCGCTCGGCTCGAGTGGGCACGGAAGATCCATATCGATTAAATACGCAAGATATCGCCGCAATGACGTTAGATTCCTGTTTATCGTGCCACTCGATAGCTTATGTTCAGCCACCTGCTGCTTAGCCGTCTGCCGATCGCTGGAATTCAGATACGCCTTAAAGTGTTCAACAGTACGCTTATCAACCTTCTCGAAAGGGAAGGAGCCCAACTCGTTCTTGAGAAAATTCGAGAATACTTCAAGATCTCGCTCGTAGTTGTACAGAGTCTCCTCAGAATAATTATTGGCTTGGATATGTAAGAGGAAATCGTCGGCATGAGGGACGGAATTGGTGCTTTTGTCCTTATTTGCCATACGCTTCTAGCCTACTACAATTTGACAGAGGTGAGGGAAGTGCAATGTGGATAACTGAGTATAATATCTCTAATACTCAGTTATATACCTCTCAAACTGCACAGAGCCCATTTTGCAGATCGGTCTCTTTTTTAATCGCTATAATTGTCCTATGTACGCGGATTCTGTACGCGCCTCGTTGCCTCCGGCCATGCATAAAATATTTTCGCGCCTCTCTTCCCCACGAAAGATCCAGAATTTTCTGGACACTGTACCGATCAATTTTGAGGTAGGCGGAGAAACCAACCACTCCCCTCTTTTGGTGTTAAAAGTAGGGAAGGCGCATTGTTTTGAAGGCGCTGTATTTGCTGCCGCAGCGCTGGCGTACCACGGAAAAAAACCGCTGCTTATGGATTTCGCGACAGCGTATGATGACGAAGATCACGCAGTCGCGCTATTTAAAGAAAGCGGCCTATGGGGAGCAATCAGCAAAACAAATCACGCGGTCCTCAGATATCGTGACGCGGTTTACAAAACGCCTCGCGAACTCGCGATGTCCTATTTCCACGAATATTACATGTGGGACGGAAGAAAATCCCTCCGCGGCTACTCAGCGCCATTCGATCTTTCTCGATTCCCTCCTGAAAAATGGATAACGACCGAGCAATCGCTCGATTGGCTTATGGAAAGATTGTCGAAGACAAAGTATTACGACATCGCGCCAGCTGCGGCCATAAGACATTTGCGAAAAGCGTCTATTGTGGAATTGAAAGCAATAAAAATTACTGAATGGCTCAATCAGCCTCAGACAAAACGAAACTCTTCGAAGGCGTAAGTTTTTTGCCGTCTTCGCAGGCCCGACGGGGCCGAGACCGAGCGCTGGCGCAGCAGCGCCAGATAGCGACGGCAAAAAATTTATGCCGAGAGGGAGTTTCGCGCGATCTACAAATAGTCCATCGGATTTAAATACCCTCCGAGGGCGGAAACAGGTATTACCGCTTTGCCGCACGGAGTGTTGGTACCAAGCTGCCGTACCTGCACTGCGTCCGAGGCATAGACGCTGAAGTGAAGGTGTGGGCCTGTAGCGTAGCCAGTGTTCCCCGAATAGCCTATGACCTGCCCTGTGGTCACTTGCTGGCCCTGTGACACGTTCGCTTGTGATAGGTGCGCATACAGCGTCGAAATACCATTTCCATGCTTGATGAGGAGCCATCTCCCGTACGAATAGCACCCCTTTACAGAATCAGAGTTGCCGCTACCTATTACTGTTCCAGAAAGCGCCGCTTTAACGGGAGTGCCTACAGCGGCGCGAAAATCGACACCATTATGCCCTTTGCCGCTGTACGCGCCGCTCCTCGCAAATTCGGTGTTGCCGAAATACTGCGTGACATGCACTGAGTCGAGTGGCCAGCGTAGAATTCCTTTTCCCGCTGAAGGAATATGGGACGGGTCCAGTGTGTACTGCAATTTGGATTCGAGTTCATTCAGTGCCTGTTCGAATGCCTGCTTCGCGGCACGTTTCGTTTCCAAGAGCGTCTGATAATTTGCCTCTTGCGACTTCGTCTGTGCAAGCAGGCTGTTCTGTTCCCTTCTCGTCACATCGAGAGAGCCTTGCTGTGAAGCGAGCGTCTGACGCTGTTTTTCTAACTCTACGCGCTTTTTATCAGACTCGTCGCGCGATACCGTAAGCTCTTGCTTTATTAATTGGAGAGAGCCTATGTGTTCATTGACCGCACTCTGAAATACCTGGTTCGATTCGACAGCATCCCAAAATTCGGCAACGGAATCGTTATTGAGGACATGTTCGATAAGCGAGCCCGTCTCCGCCTGATCAAGCGATTGTATCGCCTGTGCAAGCCCCATCTCGTCCTTCTCTATTGCAGTTTCCTTGTCGCCTATAGAGCCGTCCAGGCGTTTTATTTCGAGTTCAGTGGTCGCGATATTATTCTTCGTGACATTAATTTTTGCAGAAAGCTGCTTACGTTGCAGATCCAGTGTTGCGACCGTATTCTGGAGGGTTTGTTTTTTGGCCCCGACTTCTTGAAGCTGTTTTTCAAAGGCTGCTATCTCTTTGTTCAATGCCTCTATTTGCGCGCTATGCACAGAGATCTGGTTTTGCAGTTCCTGCGGCGTTTGAGACACAACCAATGATGGGGTTACGGCGAGAGCTACCGCAAAAAAATATACAGCGTACCGAAACATCATGATGAAAGAAGCGCCGATATACCAGTGTTGACGCGCTCCAGTGCCTCATCCTTACCAATAACTGACGCGATAAAGAACGGGTCGGGCGATTTGTCCTTGCCGCTGAGTACGTACCTGAGAGGCCACAAGACAGCTCCCCTGCCCTCTGTAGTGGCGTAATCCCATAGTGCGCTCTTTATCTCTTCCGCACTAAATTGCGCCGGCATATTCTGGAGAACCGAAACGATATGCTGTAAGTGCCGCTGAGTTGTCTCGATATCAATTTTCTTCATCGGTATCGACTTCCCGTACAATGTTGGCGCGGTAAAGAAATAATCAAGATCACCCTCGGAGGCAAGCGTCTCGATATCACTCCAGACGGATATGCGTTCTCGCAGGCTGGGAATGATCTTCGCGGCGATCGATTCATTCCAAGAGAGGTGTGTGTGAGATTTTTTAAGCCATTCCATTGCGATAGGCGTAAATTCATCGTCGCTCAGTTGAACAAGGTACTCTCTGTTGAACCATCGGAGTTTTTCAGTATCGAAAACAGCTCCGCTTTTGTGTAGATCTTCAAGTTTGAATTCCGCAATCATTTCCGTAAGCGAAAGTATCTCTTTCCCAGACGGTGGGGTCCATCCCAATGCCGCAAGATAATTCAGCAGCGCTTGCGAAAGGAATCCTTTCTCGCGGTAACTTCGAACTGCTACATCGCCCTTTCGCTTTGAGAGCTTGGAGCGGTCAGCTGAAAGATGCAACGGGTAGTGCGCATAGACGGGCCGCGATGCACCCAGCGCTTCCTGGATGAGGATTTGTCGCGGGGTGTTAGAAATATGGTCTTCGCCGCGAATGACATGTGTGATGCCCATGTCCGCGTCGTCCACGACAACCGCGAGATGATACAGCGGGTCATCCTCTGCTCGCGCTATCGCGAAATCGCCAAGCTCCGTCGTGTCGAACGTAATGTCGCCGCGTACGACATCTGTAAAAGTGATGGTCCGACCCGGATTCTTTAGGCGAATGACTTGCGCCATTTTGCCGGGCTCTTTCTTGCTCTCTTCTTCGGAAACATACGCCTTACCCTCCCCTATCAGGTCATGGATTGCCTTTCTATATATCTCCGTGCGCTCCGATTGGCGATAAAACTCATCCCAACCGAGCCCCAGCCAGTGAAGCTGCTCGATAATGTCAGCTTCAAATTCTTTTTTGCTACGCTCCTTATCCGTATCTTCACTGCGAAATACTATCTGCCCGCCATTTTTCTTTGCGAACAAATAGTTCACTATTGCCATTCGTGCAGTGCCAACGTGGCAGTAGCCAGTGGGACTTGGGGGGAAACGAACACGTATGGACATACGAAATAATCTGAATATTACTTTGGCTCATGTTCGAGCGCGGTCTCTAACACAATCGTCGCCAATTTTCTTCCCGCATCGCGCCTGGCAAATTTGCTTGCCGCTTCTCCAAGTTTTCCGCGCAAGGCTGCATCGCCCATTATTCGGTCTATTTCGGCAATCAGAACATGTGGTGAGAGGTTCTTCTGCTCAATGACAACTGCCGCTCCAGCACGGGCGAATGTAAATGCGTTCTCAGTCTGATCATGCGAAACGTCGATGGGGAGTGGCACCAAAATACACGGTAGTTTCCACGACGCGAGCTCGAATATCGTGCCGCTTCCAGCGCGCGCTATACAGAGCGATGTAATGCCCGCAGTCATTCTGAGCGCCAGCGTATTGAGCAGGGCAAACGCTCTGTACCTCTCTTTATGTGGCGAATCTCGCAACACGACACCTGCAATGCCCTGAACCTCTTGAAGATTCGCCTTTCCCGCTTGATGCACGACATTATACCGGGTCACAAGCTCTTTCAGTGAATCCAGAAGAACTTCGTTAATTTTCTGGGCACCCTGCGAGCCGCCCAGAAAAAAAAGTGTCGGGACGCCCGCGTCGAGCTTCAAGAATTCATGTCCACCTTCGGCCGACGGCTCTTCTATCTCTTTCCTAATTGGGTGCCCAATGATCGCGGTCCGCTCTTGAAGCTTCGGCGAGAATTTTTTGGCAGCGTCCGGATGGGCAAGCGCTATCCAACGTGCAAATTTTGCTGACCACAACGATACGCGCCCAGGTTTCGCATCGGCGTCATATGCAACAACAGGGATCTTCAGAATGCGCGCAGCATACAGCGTAGGAAAGGCGGCGTATCCGCCGGAAGAGACAATGATGTCTGGGTAGATAGAAAAAAGTTGGAAAATGGACTGCACTATCCCCCACCCTGTTTTGAACATGTCCAAAATATTCATGATGCTGCGGTATTGGCGCATCTTGCCCGCTGGGCTCGCTCTGTATTCAATATCGTGCTCCAATAGCGCACTTTCATCGAATGGCGGTGGGCCAATATAATATAATTCTGGAGAAATGAGCCTCTTCTCGTGCACGATATCCTCTATATGTTCAGCAACTGCGATAAGGGGGTAAAAATGCCCGCCGCTTCCCCCTCCCGTGAACACTATGCGCATGGGTTGGATTTTACCATGGCGCGAGCTACTTTTTTGCCCTATTTCTCGAAATATTGAGAAGTATCCCGGCGGTCCCAAGTGAGATGAGCATCGCGCTTCCGCCCTGGCTTATGAACGTCAGCGGAATGCCCGTGAGAGGCGCTATCCCAAGCATAGAGGCGATATTTATGAATGCCTCACCGACAAAATAAGTTGAAATCCCTACGGCAGCTAGCGCTCCAAAAAGGTCCGGTGAATGCGTTGCAACATTCATGCCCCGTAGCGCGAGAATCAGAAAAAGCCCTATTATCGTGAGTCCCCCAAAAAAACCAAGCTCTTCTGCAGCTACGGCGAATATCGAATCCCCCATCGGCTCAGGCAGATAGGTGAATTTTTGCACGCCCTGCCCGAATCCGCGGCCCAAAAGTCCGCCTGATCCTACGGCGATAAGTGACTGCTTTATCTGATAGCCTTCACTATGCGGATTTTGCGCCGGATTAATGAATGTCGTTACCCTATCAAGCATGTACGGGCGCAGATATGCGAGAGATGCGAGCAGCATTAGTCCAACCACCGCGATAATGGCAATATCCCGGAGACGTGCACCAGCCGCCGCATATACAGCGAGAGCGGAAATGCATATAACGCCGAGCGTGCCAATATCTGGTTGCGCAACGAGAAGAAGGGATGGAAGCGCGATGATGCCAAGAAAAGCTGCAAGCCCATGCCATGATCCGACTTTTTCCTTTAGCGAAGAAAAGTATGACGCCATCATAAGAACGGTCGCTATCTTTAACGCCTCCGATGGCTGAAACGTGAACCCGAAAATGTCTATCCATCGCCTTCCACCCGCGTGCATAAAACCGATGTGCGGGACAAAGACGAGCGCGGTCGCGATAAGTGCAAGCCCAAAAAGGTACGGTGCCAGCCATCTCCATGTCCGATATTCAATGAAATACGCGACGGAAAAAGCGGCGAGTCCCATGCCGACACCGAGCACAAGATGATTGAAAACTACGGATGATATGTGCGAAGCACCCCGAGCAAGGAGACCGAATGCAGCGGACGTAAAAATCCCCATGCCGCCCACAACCAATATGGCGAGCGTGATTGCTAGCGGTTTATCTATTTTTGCGGATTTCATGTTCCAATAATAGCGGAGTCGCCGCAGGGTATTTTGACGGTATGAGCCATTCCTCCGTCAAAATACCCTGCGGCGATGAAGCGAATCATGGCACAATCGCCGACAATGCCAGGATAACGCCTAAAAAAGCAAACACTATCGAAAGGATCCAATACCTCATCGCAACTTTGTACGCGGGCCAGCCTATGGCCTCAAAATGATGGTGGAGCGGCGCAACGCGGAATACCTTCCTTCCAAAAAAGCGTTTTGATACAACTTGAATGACATTCGACGCGACAGTCACAACAAGAAGTGCTCCAATAACCGGCAGCGCAAATACTCCGACGCCTTCCCCAAGGCTGTCGGTCATAAACACGATAACGGCAAGACACAATGTTAGCGCCATCGTGCCTGTATCACTCATATAGAACCGTGCCGGCGGAATATTGAACCACAAGAAGGCAAGAAGGCCGCCGACAATGGAGGCAGTAAAGGCTGCTATGTCGATTTGGTTCTGCGCGAAAGCAATGACGGCGTAGCCAGCGAATACCGACATGAATACACCTCCCGATAGCCCATCTATGCCATCAATGACACCGGATGCATACAGTCCCAGTGAAAGTGCGACAAAGAACGGAACGATAAGCCAGCCAAGTTCAATCGGAGAGCTAAAAGGCACATTGATAGCCGTGACATCAAGCTTCGTAAAGAACCATGTGCCAATAATAAGAGAAAGCGCGACAACGACGGAAAGCCTGATTGAAAGCTGCAACCCCTCTCCACCCGGCTTTACTACGAGAAGATCATCAATAAATCCCGCAGCAGCTCCAATAATGAGCGCCGCAAGTGGCACCCATGTTTGGCTGCGTGAAAGGTACGCGAGACTATCTATGATGGGGTTGTCAAAAAAAACTGCGGCGGCGGCGAACCCAAGTATCGTGATAAGTACACTTCCCCACACGACGATGCCACCCATTCGAGGCGCGCGGACTTCATTCAATTCGTGGATTCGGTTGAATTCCTCAGCCTTTTTGCCATCCAATCCATTTTTGCCCGGAGTTTTCTTCCAAACCTTATACGCGTACAAGTAGTGAGTGAGGATAGGCGTCAGCGCCATCCCGACAACGAATGTTACAGCGGCTGGCACTAAAATACGCACTGTATCTGAGAGCATCATTGCCATTGTACACTGCCTCTAGCGAGCCTTGGAACCCACCCGTACCGCCTCCAATAACGCCTCCATATCACGAAATCTGCCTTCATAACTTGAGCCCATAACTACCGCAACATAGCGTTTGCCTATTTCAGGTTCAAAGACAATCGCCAGATTCCCTCCTGCAAGATCCGTATACCCCGTTTTCCCGATCAAGAGGCCAGGTATCGCCGGAATGGCGTCGTTCGTGTTCTCTGTGCCTTTTTTATCGCCATTCAGAGGACCAAGGTATGGGTCCGTGCGTGCAGTTCCGTCAAACAGATCCAATTTTTTGAGCGCGCCTGCCAGAAATACACTAAACTCTCGCGCCGAACCCATAGCCCCGGGTTGTGTCTCACTCATATCAAGTCCGCTCGGATTCAAAAAATATGTCTCGGTAAGCCCCAGCTCATCAGCAAGTTTGTTCATGCGCCACACCGCGGCTCCGCCTATCGGCGCATCCGGGTATATCGCGCGGAGGCGCGTGTCGGCCGATTCAGCCAGAACCTCTGCGCCGGCATTGGATGATGCTGTCAAAGTAAAATCTATCAAATCACCAACACGCCACGTGTCCCCTGTCCCGAGCCCACCTCCTTCCCCTCTCTCGACTGCTCCTCGAGATACCTGCACCAACTCATCAACACTCAGGACTTCGCTGACTGCAAGGACGAGCGGCACTTTCGTCAATGAGGCGAGTGGAAGCTGCATATCGGCGTTTTTCTCGTATGCAACGCTGTTCATTGAGAGGTCGAGAACATATGCGCTTTTCGCCTCGAGAGAGAGCGAAGCATACGGGTCGTAACTCGCCGCAGCGGCATATTCGACACCCCGCGCATCTCCAACGTACGAGTACATCGAATACGCACCCATCGCCAGTAGGCTAGCGAGGGAAAGAGTGCCGACAATAAGCCATCTTTTCACCTTACGTTGTTCAAATTCCTTCTCCGGTTCCATTGTTGTTCTCTTTAAAGACATCGTTCGATGCCTTGAATGCTGAGAGTTCGCGCGCGATTGTATCATACTCTGGCAAATCTTTCTGAGACGGGCTTCCAAGGTGAGCGAGGAGCTCGACTGTCGGGCGGTAGATGTATTCTCTGCCGTCCTCAGGGTTGCCGCTGCGTTCAACAAGGCCGCGCAGGAGAAGCGTACGCAGCGTAGAAGAAGAATTTACCCCCCTTATGTAATCAATATCGGCGCGAGTCGAGGGGCCTTCGTATAGCAATATCGTCAAAACCTCGAGCCCAGCGTCGCCTATTTCGCGCTCCTCAAGTTTTGCTCTCGCAGAAGAAACGGTATCCTTGGCATCCGAAGATACTGCGAGCGCCGCTTCCTTATCCGTCAGAATGAGCGCGAGAGGTCCGCCTTTCAAGCGCTCCGAAAGTTCCATCAAAGCGGCTTCTACAGCCGGCAGTTCGGACTCGAGCAGCTGCGCAATTTTTTTAATAGCCAAGGAGTCCCCTTCGGCAAAAAGAAGCGCTTGTATTTTTGACGCGAGATCAAGTGGGTTCATAATAACCAATCACCAAGAAACAGCACACAAACGAGGAATTCTTTGTATTTTGTTTGGTTATTGTATCTTGTATCTTGGTAATTAGTAACGTGGTGCCCCCAGGGCCTCTGTTTCCAATAGGATATCACTGAAAAGTTTCTCTTGTGTGGCACTAACAGAGCCACTTCGAACCAGTTCCAATATTGCAAGAAAATGGACTATCATCTCGTACTTACCAGATGTATTAGTTAGTTCGCTCCATTTGGTGCGTATCGATGAGGCAAGCCTGGTGCGGAGATTGCTGATAACTTCTTCAAGTTTCAATACCGGTGCGACTGTCGCCTCTGCAAGCTTCTCCGGCTTTGGCAGAGTGCTGAGGAGTGATTGTGCAGCACGCAACAGTAGAGCAAGCGTCGTTTCCCCAGGATTGAATGACGCCTCCCTGCCTGCCGCGTATTCGGGAGACGGTTGGCGCTTCGGAAATCGAAGCGGCGCACTGCCCCACTTGTTGCGCAGCACTTTTGCACACTTTCTTATAAGCGCATACCGTGCGAGGCGGCGTTCGAGCTCTTCTATGCTTTGAGTCTCCTCTTCCGTTAGGTCAACGCTAGGAAGAAGGGTGCGAGATTTTATGAGTAGAAGCGTGGACGCAATGAGAATGAATTGAGCCGTCTCGCCCAAAGGGAGCTGGGGAAGGCTTTCCACATACGAAAGGTACGCGTCAGTTACTTCAGCAAGCGAGACTTCCGATATCGAGAGCTTTCTGTCTTCGATGAGCGTCAACAGCGCGTCCAGTGGGCCCGTATAGCCGCTCGTTTCTAAAGAGAACGCCGTCATCCCGTTAGAAATCGGACGCAGACACTTGGTTTACGCCAAATTCGGCTACTGCTCATATATAAAAGTCTATCAGAGAATTCGCGGATAGATAGACGCGCTCACGACTTCTAACGGGATCATTTTGTTTTCTTCTTTATCTCGAGCCCAAGTTCGGACAGCTGTTTGTCACTCAGCGGCTTCGGTGCTTTCATGACAGCAGTTTGCCCTCCGCGTGTCATCGGGAACGCTTGTACTTCACGCAAATAATTCTCCCCCATGACGGTCATCAACATCCTCTCTATTCCGATCGCTATCCCTCCATGCGGCGGGGCGCCATACCTGAAGGCTTCCAGCATGTGGCCGACGCTCTGTTCTATCCGAGCATCGTCATACCCCATGGTCTTGTATACGGCTCTCAGAATGTCCGGCCGATGTGAACGGATGGAACCTCCGCCTGTCTCATGTCCGTTGCATACGAGATCGTATTGGGCAGTGAGGATGTTCTCTGTATTCTTTCCCGCTAGCACATCATCAATGTGCTCGGAGAGCGGCATTGAGAATGGGTTATGAGTGAACGTCCAATCACCGCCATCCGTCTTTTCAAAGAACGGAAATCTGTGCACCCACGCGAATGCGAGAATTCCCTTCGATTTTTCTTCATCATCTCTTAGGTCGAATTTATCCGCGCCGAATTTTTCCATCGCTTCCGCGTATGTAAAGCGCGGGAATGGCTTTTGCTTTAAAACTTTCCCCATCTTTTCGGCAACCTCGATTATCATCGTCTCAACAAGCGCCATGACATCTTCCTGCTCGACAAAGGACATCTCAATGTCAATTTGTGAATGTTCGAACCCCCTATCGGCTCGCAAGTCTTCGTCTCGCACTGCCCGAGCAATTTGGAAATATCGTTCCATCCCCGCCACCATTAAAAGTTGCTTGTACTGTTGCGGAGATTGCGGGAGCGCGTAAAAAGAACCCGGATGCAAGCGCGAGGGAACGACGAAATCGCGGGAGCCTTCGGGCGTTGATTCGGTAAGAAGCGGTGTTTCTATTTCAGTGAACATAGCATTGAAAAGATACTCGCGGCAGAGGCGCACAAATTCGCTGCGCGAGCGTATGTTTCTCTGCATCCTCTCACTCCTGAGGTCCAAGTATCTGTAGGTGAGGCGCACTTCTTCGCTTATCATCGACGTGTCTTCTATTATTTCAAAAGGCGGTGCGTCGGAGGCTCCCAGTATCTCGATTTTTTCGACAGAAACTTCTATATCTCCGTTTTGCACACCTGCCATCACATTCTTTTCCGGCCGTTTGTTCACAATACCCGTGATAGCTACTGCGGATTCCCTGCTTGTTTGTTTCGCACTCTCCAGCGCTGGGCTCTTTGTGAGAACTACTGTTTGCACCGTTCCCGTCATGTCACGTATATCAAAAAAGACCATCTTGCCCTGATCACGACGAACGGATACCCAACCGGCAATGATCACGGTATTACCAATATGTTCCCGCAGTTGATTGATATAGACTCTGTTTTTCATATAGTGACGCCAATGCTGCTGCGCACCGCTTTCATCTTTGCGGCCGCATACTCACGCGCCCTATCACTCCCCTCTTTAAGGATGCGCTCCACATCCGCGTCCGTAATGCTCTCGTATATCTCTCTCATCGGAGCGACAATTTTCTCAATGTCATCGATAAGGGCTTCTTTCAATACTTTATACTTTCCCTTGTTTGATTCGTACAGTGCGTCAAGCTCTTTTTTGCTCTTGAAATGCTTATGTATCTCGTACACATTCTGAGGCAATTCTCCGGACGAATCTGTGACAATGGACATGACCGCTTTCACAAGAACATCTTTCGGCTCATACAGAGGAATTGTGTTTCCATAACTCTTGCTCATTTTCTTTCCATCGGTGCCAGGCACAACTGCAACTGATTCCAATATCTTTGCCTGGGGTTCTTTTAAAACATCGCCGTACGAGTTGTTGAATTTTGCTGCCGCCTCACGCGCATACTCCAAATGCTGCCTCTGGTCCGCACCGACTGGCACGACATCAGTATCGTAAAGAAGAATGTCCGCTGCCATTAGCATCGGATAGTTAAAGAGTCCCGCGTTCGCCTCTAGTCCTTTTGCCACTTTGTCTTTGTACGCGTGCGAGAGTTCCAGGAATGGGACCGTAACGAGGCATTCGAATATCCAAGCAAGCTCTGTATGCTCCTGGACTCTCGACTGCTGAAATATCACAGCCTTTTTTGGGTCAACGCCTGCCGCAACATAGCTTCGCACGATGTCGCGAATATTTGCCCGCAGAGCCTCAGGATCCCGAAGCGAAGTCAGGGCATGGTAATCAGCGACCATCAGGAAACTTTCGTACTGTGAATACATTTCAGAAAAAGGCTTCAAAGCACCGAGATAATTCCCGATGTGCAATACACCAGAAGGTTGGAGTCCTGTCAAAAGCCGCTGCATCTTTGATATCCTATCAGAGAGTACGCGTCTCTCAAATGGTCCCGCTCACTGATTGACAAACAATAGTCATCCTAGACAATGATTGTCTATGCCTGAGTCAGAGTCCACTCCTCCTATAGGTGGCACTCTCAGGTTACAGACCATCACGAGTGATCGGAGTACAGACGTGCACACTGAATTAACTGCAGAAAACTTTGAATCCCGATTAACGAAAACTATACAACGCGCAAAAGAGATGGAGTCAGGTCACGAGCGACGTGCCAAGGCAGAAATAGCGTCAGTTTTGGAACGGGGATATTACGTTTTTGGAAAAAATGCTGCACAGTACAGGGAGATGATCACTGAAATATTGGAAAGAACTGGACTTCCCGAAACCATTGACTCGCAAGATCAGCTTGTAACTCTGCCACATGGACGACAGCCGGGACTAGCGGAAAGTATCAACGCCACCCTGGAACGATATGAATTTATTGAAAATCTATCTGTTGCGTTTGGAAATAGGGTGAAGTGCATAGTTGTAGGCGGGTCTATGAGTTATGGCCCGTTCTTTAACGTGAGATCTGGAGATGATGCCTCGGACATCGATGTGGTCATGGTAGTTGACGATAGCTTCCTGGATAGAGAACCATGGAACTCACTTGTGAACGATCGCATGCTTAGACCGTCAGACAAACATGAGTTCTTGGCGCGCATGGAAGATTTCCGCTCTCTGCTCGAAAAGGGCCAGGCTGAAGTATTGAGCCAACGTTTCTGGGATTCGAGGGAACATTTCAATATGAGCGCGCATTTCTTTACACCTGAAGCATTCGGTAGGGTTTACGGCGACGACCTATACGAAGTCATGAGAAAAACATCCGATATAGACGCGTATGTCGCCGATTACAGATCTTCGGCATTTGCGCGCGATAAATGCGCATTTTACGGCTTCGGCGGCGACATTAATTCAAATGATGTAATTCAGACGCGGGTCGAGAATGGTTGCATTACTCAGATGCCTTCGTATCGCATCATAAATGGGCGGTATTATCCAGGCCTCTATCAGTGTCTCCTTCTGCCGGAGCCACTCCTCGTGCATGCCAAAGATGAGGCAACTGCCCAAGTAATGCGTCAATTCTCATCCCATATGCAGCAGAGGGCCAAAGACGAACGCGTGTTTAATGAACACGCACATTACCTGAACGCTTACCCACGCAGAATGATATTCCCACCGGGCAGATATCAGCGATCGTTTTGATGGTTGCGACTGAGCACGCTGACCGCGAGCGACATACTGCGTACATCGTGTAAAGCGTTATGAACATGGCCGTCCATGGTTATACCAACGGCTTGATGGAGCGTTCCACTGGAGTACTTGTCTGGATCAACACCCCATCCGGGCAAAAGTGCTTTGACGCGAATGAATTCCGAAAACGGATTTGGTAGTTCCAGATAGCCGTAGTTTTGACCGATCACGTACCAATCTTGATTGAATGTTACGATAGAAATACCTTCGCAAAATTGCTCCAAGTGTTTCAGAGCATTCACTAGGTCAATTCCACGAGCGTCAATATCAACTTGCGAGATACCAGTCAGCTTTTCGAAAAAAATTGGCACCCGAGGTGTGAAGAGCGGTTTTACGAGCAGGTCGAGTGCGCCAAGCTCTTTGCATTCGATGGTGTCGTATTTAATGGCGGCTATTTGCACGATCTGCCGCTGATCCGCCGCTGTCGGACGACCCGCGCCCTCTCCCATGCCTGGGTAGCAGTATTCCAGGTCGAGGAAGATACACACCGGGGGAATGGTCATACGCTTATTTATTTGCCATTGATTGCTCAATTCGTTCAACAAAACCACTCTGAAATTTCTTTCGCTCCGCCATTTCTTTGTCATCAAAAGTGCCGACCCCTCTGCGAATTCTGGTAATAATGCCGTTCAATTTTTCGAGACCTGCGCCTCCAAAGTCGGAAAAGATCTGGGGTTTGATAACCATCTTGACATGACTATTATCTTCACAAAAACCGACTGAGTAACATAACCCCGCTAGCGGATATACGTGCGTCGTAATGTTTCTGTATTTTGGATTACGAAATAGGTGTGTCTTCTCAAGAATTGAAGATTTTAAGTGCTTCACGAAATGGAGAAACGCGCTTCTCGACTCAGGAGACAGCCATTTCATTTCGCGAAGAGATTGTTCCAATGGTAAGTCAGTTGCCAGTCGCAGCTGAGGTCGCTTCCATTCGCCAGATTGTCCTTCGGCCACGCCGCTAACAAGCAGCTCGTACAATTTCTCTAGCCCAGAGTGAATTTGGCAGAAGTCAGCTTCAAATTCACGCGTACTTAAATCATCCCAGCCTTTTTTCAACACAAACTCTAAAAGCGGTCCATTCTTCTGTTGCAAAGGAGGGGCAATCTCAATGGTTCTAAAAGGAGTTTCCTTAAAATAATCAAACGCGATCAAAGATCCAAGTATACTTGTTTCGTCAACTAATCGCCTCCTTACCATCGGAGAAATCTTTCCCAATGGTTGCTGATGCTCAGTAATCTCAGCCAATTCGTCCGATGTTCTTCCTATAAGATGCGCGTGGAATCGCTTTTCAGCTTGTCCACTTTCCCTGTCCTGAGTTAAGGGGTCATAATTGAACGCAAGATAGGGATACAGTCCGCGAGAATGTGCGTACTCAGGGAATTTTGACATAAGATTAAAAATCAGTCTCCGGGTCGCTGCGTCGTGATCTAGAATGCTCGATTTGCGTTCTACTGACGCAGACATGATCATCACTTCATACAAAGAGTGTGGCGTTAACTTGTCCATAAGGAACACTGGTTCAGTATCCTTTGCTGCAACCTCTTGCAATAAAAACGGACGTGACATCCCAAGAAAATCTTCATACTCATCCTGTGCATCTCTTTTACGAGAAAAGTGCCTGAAGTCTTTAGCATCATTCCTACCTTTTACGTGCAGCGCATCGTACACTGGTACTTGCAATCTTTTACTCTCAAGATTTTCTGGAAGTAAGGTGTCAGTTCGAAGTACTGCTTCGAATAAATTTTCTAGACCTATACTAGTTCGTTCCATGGAGGGAAATCATCAACTCGAACCTATGTCATCGAACAAGTTTGAATCTATCTTTTTCCCTTTTAGATATCGCTCGATGCACCAATCACGAACTTTTACCCGCCACGTCCAGAAATCCTTGTACTTTTCTGGGTCTTCCTGTGATGACTTTTTCTTTTTGGCAGTGCCCCAAATCGACTTGATTACGAGGAATTCTTCCGAAAGATCGCTTAACGGACTCAGGCCGTGTTTGACTGCCTCCGCATCGATTGCTGCAACGCAGCGCTTAATTTGATCATCGGTCATATGATACGCTACCTGTTTTGCTGGCCACATCCTTCCAAAATACAAGCAGGAGATAGTGTCGTAGCCTATCGGACCGTGATCCGCAAGTTCAAAGTCGATAACTCCTCCGCGTAACATATTAAAAACATTTAGATCGGATTGTACGTAGCCCCATGGTATGCGCTGCACTTTCTCTGCCGCCTGCCCATAGGCCGTTGCGAAGGCCACCCTTGTCGTCTCTGAGGGCGGATTGTAGATCATGACATTGTCAAGAGCAGCCATTTTATCGAGAGCTGCTCTATCTGGCGGCAAATGATTTGTAGGATCAAATTGCGCCCGACAATAATTTTCAATCACTGTGACAAAATCATTGAGAGAGTCTTCACCTACCTGACCATTCGCGATTGTTTCTTCTTTGAAAATATCCCCAAATATCCGGTCCCCGATGCTTTCCTCGATGTAGAACCATTCCCCGCTAGGGAGAGTTCCACCTTCATCAATTATTCGAGGAACCTGAAAACCTCTCTTCAACAAATCTTTAGAAATCGCCATCTCTTTCAGAACATCGGATCGTCTACCTGTTTTAACATAGACGCTCTTGTCTTGGTTTGTATATATTGCACCTCCAGTGAGTCGATTTTTCACATGCGAGTACTCAATACCATTAATCAACAGTCTATCGCGCTCATTCTTTGAGTCATTCCCTCTTGATGAGTCCAGCGAGCCCATAAAAAATAGAAGTAGTCTGTATTATTCCTTGACAGGTAACTCGACCACGAACAGAGAGCCCCTCCCCCTCCCTTCCGATTCGGCCCATATCTTGCCACCGTGCGCTTCAACCACCTGTTTTGCAATATAGAGCCCGTATCCTGTCGAATCGACATTCACTTTGAGCGAATCTTTTCCTTTCCCTCCCTCGGTGAAAAGTGTCTTCTTATCGTCCTCTGAGAGGCCCACACCTGTATCTTTCACAGAGAAACGCACATGCCCGTCCGTGCGGGACAACGTAACACGCACAGAACCCTTTGGAGAATATTTAATCGCGTTGTCGATAAGATTCCGAATAAGATGATCGGCAATTTTGTGCGTATCTCCCATGATCCGGAATGACTCATCTGGTATTGAAGCAACGAGCGACACGCCGCGTTCCTTTGCGCTTTTTTCAAGTATCGACAATTCTTCCTTAACGGCTGCCGTCAGGTCAAAATCTTCTTTTTTATATTGCACTGTGCCCTTTTGCATGTTGGATGCTGAAAGGATCTCCATCACTGTCGCAACACCTTTACGCGTATCGGCAAGTGCCGACCCTGCCATATTCTTGAGAGTTTCCGGCACTGCTCCAAAATCTCCTTCAACAATGCCTGCAAACCCTGCTTCGCTCTTTGTGAGATACCCCTTCACTTCGTGGCTTATGAAGTGAAGGAGGCTCTCTTGCTGCTTATTTGCTGCCTCGAGCTCCGTTGCCTGCTTCTCCACGACGTGCCGCAATTTTATTTCCCGCTCGGACGTGAAGAACAGCATGATGCCGAGCGTGAATACAACAGCAAAACTCATCGCTGCAAGCATGAATTCTGTGACATCACCAGCAAAGAAAAACTGTGTAGCAGCGAGGACAAGAAATACATAAAACAACGCTTTGACCGCTGCGTCCCCTAACTTGAACGTGCCATAGCTTGTAATCGCGATAGTTAGGAGCGCTACAAATATCGGAAGGGTAAAAAGTGCGTACAGATTTATCTCGAACACGTCTGTCGTGGTGGCAATGAATTCAGACCACGAGAAAATTCCCATAAAAAGGACTACGGCGGTAGTGATGAGCCCTACGCGGATCCGTTCATTCAAAGGAATACCGCGTCTCCCGGCTCTATAGATTCCCAGAATCAAAGTAGCAGCAAGTATCGCCGTCTCAAGCCATACTTTGTAATGTGCGAGAAAATCATTCCCGACCATTTCGCATGTCGGCTGATACATTTCTAAAACCGCGCGGCCGGTGAATGTTATATAAAAAGGAACGAGTGCGCAGAGAATGAGGATAGGACGCAGCCACGAAGCCGCTCTTGCAAATAAGTCTGTGGCAATAAACCCAAAGAGAAGGAGGAAAAATAGTATTTCAATATAATCGAGTGGCTCCCAAAACGCGGCAACAACGTTGTAGTCATTCGCTGTCCATACGACGAGATCCGCAATGAGCCACGCCGTGAATGCGGTGGAAAATGCCAGAAAATAAAGCGCCATCGCACGGTGTTCAGCACGAATATATGCAAACAGCCCCAAAATGAATGTGGCGAGTGCTGGGATGAGATGGGAATAGAGCGCGAGGTCGCGATATGCTTCTGTCGTCGCCAGACACGTATTTACATCCATGGATCTACGGTAGCAAATTCTCTATTTGCTTGGGGTACGAATACCAGTATAACCGCTGTTCATCTCGCTTCGGAATAAGTCTGACAATAATGGGGTTGTGAAGGAATTGTTTTTCTGTGTGTTCGTATGCTGGGATAACAATGTCACGCATGAAAGGCAGCAGCTCGGGTGTTTCTTCAAAATTCTCAAACAAAATAGCGTCGCGGACAAAAAGAGACATGAGTGGCGTGTAATAGTGGACCGCCGAGCTTCCGTGCGCCTGAAACCAAGGCGAGGCGTTGAAACAGAGTTCTGATGGTTCAATATTTGCAGTCTTCTGTAATAAATCGTGGTGGAACTCCACAAGGGTCTTTCCAGAAATGCAACACACATCTCCGATTTTTTTGCCCATGAACAGATTAAAATCAATTACCCGGACATAGCGCACCATGTCGCGGCCATCAGAGCCGACATGCTGGAATAATGGCAGTTTGCCAAGTGTCCGCTTGTATGGATTTCCCGCGCCCACGAACTTGTCATCGTAGTATTCTAGGATGAGCGGCTGCAGTGACAGGCGCTTAGCCGTCTCAAGAAAATGCAGTATCTCGTGGGTGGGGCTCGCAAGCTGCCTAAATAGGATAGCAGTAGGCCGTTCCAGGCGCTTCAAAAGTTCATCGGAGTTGTGCAACGATTCATGCACAGATCTTTCTAGCGCATGATTTTGCCTGCGCCGCAAAAGCTCTTGCACTGCTGCTTCATCAGAGGTGAATAAATGATCATACTGATGCTCTGTAAAGGCATCAATAGCAGAGGCAATTAGCGATTTGATCAGACTCATATCCGTAACTCAAAGAACTCCTCCGGTGCTACATTCAACCTCAGATTGCTCACTACAGAGGATTGGGGTGCATTGGCCTGTGGCCTCGCATACGTTCGTGCATGAGTTATCTGTGCATGCCTGAAAATGGCGTGCCTGTACTGCATATAGTGCATATTCGCTAAGCCCATTCGGCGGACATTCTTCCGCGTCGCAATCTCGCACGTAGCACTCTTCTTTTGTCGAGTTACAGGGGGCTTCTACCAGATACTCGAATTGTTTCGTGAAAAAATTCAGGTAAAAACTTGCAGCGACAGCGAGAATGGCACTTCCTAAGAGTATAAAAGTGACCGCATTTGCCTCATGTTCATTTTTCATTCGTGGATTTTTATATGCATCGAACATACCGCTTTGATGCGTACTCTAGGGTGTTAACAAACCCACGCTGCAAGTATAGCTGGTCCCTCTCGTCAGAGCCAGGCGTTGCTGTTGATTCCTACAACAATCCTGCAGCAGTAAACGTTGGCTTTAAAAAATGTTGCCACAGAGGAACAAGAATCAAGAATATGACCGTCCAGCGCAATGTCCAATATGCATTCGATGCAAAAACACTGGTCCAGAAAATCTTCCAATCCCGCTTCGATAGACCGTTATATTGATGCGACCCGCGGCGAAAATATACGGTGGTCATAAAGGGGTCGCCGTAAAATGATAGTACAAAGAACATTGCGATGTCACCCTTTTTTGCGACCCTGAGAATATACCGCATCAGCCAGCTTGCCGATGCCTCTTTTTCGCGTAACTCCTCTATTGTTTCAAACCCAAGCCAATCCTTCTTTGCCCAATCATAGAAACGAATGTACGCATAGCATGCCAAAGCTGAAAGCGGAGCCATGATGAAAAAGGCTATGAAGTATCCCCACGCTGCGCCATACGTTGCAGTGCAGAGCCCAACAACCACACCGTATAGCAGCCAGTCGAACAAGTATTCTTCTATCCGTTTTGCCGAGTGCCCTATGAACACGAGCCCTATTCGTTTCTTGTGGCGCAGGAGCCATTCATGTGCCCGCGAGTGCATGCTCACCATGCGCTCATGCTTTAGAGAACGCGAGCGCTGCAAGAGAGCCGATAAGCCACCAGAATCGATACGCCTCGCCGAACATAGATTTAACACCCCCTCCGAAATCCCACACAGAGTGTAGCGCTGGCACCTGCACCCATGCGAGAAGTACAAGCGCGGACGCTGCCACTGCCGCAAAGAGCGCTTGTATCGGCTGGCCTCCTGTTTCCCCGTAATCCATAGCGATACGCCTTATGAGAAGAAATACTGCTATGAGGATAACGACAAAAAGTGCAGCCTGTAGGACGGGCGTTGAAAATTGTGTTGAAAGCGCGCCAAGAAATGCTGCGCCGCCGAGCGCTGCAGAGACTTGCACCGCCAGCGTGGCTGAAATGCCGAACGCTGCTATCCTGCCGCTCCCCACTCGCAACGCGTCAATGAGAAACACTGCAGCAATACACGCAATAATGATCCAGTCCGCCGGAACCCCGGAGAAAAAATTTGTGACTGTGCCCAGTTCCATTACGTTCAGTCTAGCATTGTAGAGCTAGATAAAAGCGCAAGAATGCCCCACCTGTGGAATTGCAAAAGTGGCAGGACTCCTGGCATGCACTAGAGGCCTTCTTTTCGAAGTTCCTCGATGGCACTTTTTGCTCCTCTTGAAAGTTTCTTGGGGAACTCTATCGATACGCGCACGAGAAGGTCTCCTCTCTGACCACGCCCTGACGGCACACCCCTGCCACGCACTCGTATAAATTCGCCGTGTGCGACACCTTGAGGGACGCTGACCGTTGTTTCTCCGTCCAAGGTATGGATGCGATATTCTGCGCCAAGAAGTGCGTCTGTGAGCTTCACAGGAAGCGACATGACAAGGTTCGTACCGTCACGTGTGAATACCTTGTCCGTTTTGACATGCAATTTAACGTACAAGTCACCCGCGGGGATCCCCGGAGCCGCTTCACCTCTCCCGGGCATTCGTATCATCTCGCCATTTTCGACACCCGCTGGCACATTAACTCGTATCTCTTCTTGTTTTTTCGCAACCCCTTCCCCTTGGCACTCCGCACAAGGAGACTCCGGCACCTCACGCCGTCCATGGCATTCCGGACATGCGCGCACCGATGTGAAGGACCCAAAAAACGAATTTCGCGCCTCGTGTATCTGGCCTTTCCCGTTGCATGTCTTGCAAGAACGCATAGCGGTGCCTTTCTTCGCACCAGTGCCGGAACACACATCGCATGTCGTTACTTTAGAAATCATCACGCGACGTTCGGTACCAAATATTGCATCCCTGAACGGCAGTTCAATGTCAATCGAAATATCCCGGCCCCTTCTCTGTTTCCTTGCGCCTCCCCCGCCGAAAAATTCCCCAAAAATATCGCCTATGTCAAACTCGACGCCATTCTCAAATCCGGCAAAATTTGAGAAATCAAAGCCACCGAATCCTTGCCCGCCCGCCCCTGAGAATGTTTTGCCATACGCATCATATTCTGCCCGCTTCTTTTTGTCAGAAAGCACGGCATACGCTTCGCTTGCCTCTTTAAATTTCGCCTCATCACCTCCTTTTTTATCGGGATGGTACTTGTGTGCTAATGATCGGAACGCCTTCTTAATTTCATCCTCGCTGGCGGATTTTTGGATGCCTAATATTTGATAGTAGTCTTTCATAGAGATGCCTAGGTTTTACATTGTTAAAACTGAATTCATCTGGTCTTCAGTATACCCCGTGAGATAAACTCTTAACAAGCGCCGCCGGATTGTGGATAGTTTTCTTCATGAAATTTCAGCAGGAAATCCCGAGCTTCGCACCGAACGCGAACCCTCTGCACGCTTCTATCCTCTGAGGTACTGCGAACTTTCTTTACGTTTCTTTCTTCGCGGCGCGATGTTCTCTAGAAGCTCGGGTTTCCTTTTCTTCACTTTTGCTCTGGATTTGGTTGAGCATCTTGAGGCGGCTGCTGTCCCTGGCCTTTAGACATGGCCTCCCCTATTGCACTCATGGCGCTCGAGAGCGCAGTCGAAGCGCTTTGTATGGCTGATACGTCATTGCCACCCCGCGCAGCTTTAAGTGCATCTATTTTTTCTTGGACATTTTTTCTCACTTCTTCACTCACTTTAGACCCATGTTCTTGTAACGCTTTTTCTGCAGCATACGTCAATTGGTCCGCACCGTTCTGCGCTTCCACAAGCTCCTTCTTCTTTTTATCAGCCTCGGCATTCGCGTCAGCATCAGCTCGCATCTTCTCCACTTCCGCATCAGTAAGCCCACTGCGCGCCTCGATGCGAATAGATTGCTCCTTGCCTGTTGTTTTCTCTTTTGCCTTCACTGAAAGAATCCCATTCGCATCTATATCGAATGTCACTTCCACCTGCGGGATGCCCCTCTGAGATGGCGGAATACCATCAAGATTAAAGCGGCCAAGCGATTTATTATCCGCTGCCATTGGCCTCTCTCCCTGCACCACATGTATCTCAACCGATGGCTGATTATCCGACGCAGTAGAGAACACCTGCGACTTCGATGTCGGTATGGTGGTATTTCGCTCTATCAATTTAGTGGCAACTCCGCCAAGCGTCTCTATGCCGAATGAAAGCGGTATCACATCGAGGAGCAGCACGTCTTTTACGTCTCCCTGCAATATGCCTCCCTGTATTGCGGCCCCCATCGCCACTACTTCGTCCGGGTTGACGCCCATGTGAGGCTTTTTGTTGAAAAAATCCTGCACCGCTTTTTGTATCGCCGGCATTCGCGTTTGACCGCCGACGAGGATGACTTCGTTTATGTCAGGAATTTTAAACGGCGATGCGTCCATCGCCCGCTTTGTGATGTCCATCGCCCGCTTTACGAATTCGCTTGAGAGGTCCTCAAGTTTGGCGCGAGACATCTTAATCAGAAGGTGGCGAGGCCCGGAAGAATCCGATGTGATGAACGGAATATTTATTTCAGTCTCAACTGCGCTCGACAATTCTATCTTCGCTTTCTCGGCCGCCTCATCCAAGCGTTGCCTCGAAAGCGGATCGTTCCTCACGTCGATACCGGACTCTTTTTTGAACTCATCGGCGATCCAATTCATTATGTTCTGGTCCAGATCCTTTCCGCCGAGGTGCGCATCGCCATCTGTAGAGCGAACTTCTATCACATCATCTCCAACTTCCAAGACTGATATGTCGAACGTGCCTCCGCCAAAATCGAACACGACAATCTTCTCGTTTTTTTTCTTATTGAATCCATAGGCCAAAGCCGCAGCAGTTGGCTCATTGATGATTCGCTTCACATCAAGCCCAGCGATCTTCCCGGCGTCCCTTGTTGCCTGCCTCTGCGAGTCGTTGAAATACGCAGGAACGGTTATGACCGCTTCTGTGATGGGCTCGCCAAGTTTTGCTTCCGCATCCTGCTTCAACTTCTGCAGTATCATGGCGGAAATTTCCTCCGGGCGATGCCATTTGTCGCCGATCTGCACTTCAATGCCGCCGTTTGCGGCTTTTCGCATCTCGAATGGTACCGCTTTTCGGTCTTTTTCCACCGCTGGCTCATCAAACGCGTGTCCAATGAACCTCTTTATTTGGTAGATCGTATTTTTCGGATTGGTGACTGCTTGGCGTTTTGCAAGAAGCCCGACGAGCCGCTCCCCGGTTTTCGAAACCGCGGCGACCGATGGAGTTGTACGAGCACCCTCCGCGTTCTCGATGATCTCTGGCTCACCGCCTTTGACTATCGCGATCGCCGAGTTCGTTGTACCCAGGTCTATTCCAAGAATTTTTCCCATAGTGATGAAAGAGCTATTTTTGGTAATGAAAGTGCCGAAACTATATACAATTATAATTCAGTGTGTCAAGCCTTTCGCTGATCATTTCGCAACAATTACTTGCGCTGGACGTAAAATTTTACCTTGTATCTTCCACCCACTCCTCACAACGCGCAAAATACTACCTGACTCTCCATCACTATCCTCTTCCTGAAGGATCTCATGCAAGATTGGGTCATACGCCTCTCCCGTTGTTCCAAAGCGAACGGCACCAACCGCGGAAAGCGCAGCAAGGAGCTGGCTCCAAATGCTCTCTACCCCCCTTCGCCATGCCGCATCAACTGTTTGCCATCCCACTCCTCCCATTGCCATCTCGAAACTATCAAGCGCAGGAAGAAGTGATTCTATCAAATCTGCAGATGCTGCACTCGCGGCGCGCCCGTACGATGCCTCTAGGTCTCTTTTTTGGTTCACCGCGTCCGCTTTGCATCGCTGCCAGCCGTCTAAGTACTCTTGCTTCTCCTTTTTTACGGCTTCGAGCTCATCGCGGAGGTTTTTTAACTTCGACTTTGCAGATGCAACATCTCCGAATTCTTCTTCGGAGGAGTAGTCCACATCCACGAGTCCTTCTTCAGGAACTCGCTTTTCATCATCGCGTGTTCCATGCATACAGCGAGAGTATAGCAAATTTCACGAACAAAAAAAAGAGACCACGCGCCCCGATTTTTTTAATAGCAAAAATTAGCACTTGCACCACTACGGGTCGCTACGCTCCTTAAGAACCCTCGGTTCTCAACGCTCGTCCGCCAAATTGGCGTACTCGCTGCATTCCTCCACGGGGAACTCCCGTTCCCCGACCCCCTCACAACCTCAATGTTCGCCAAACTAGCGTTTGCTCCATTGCGGTGCGCGTCGTGCAGCTTTGAGCCCGAATTTCTTGCGTTCTTTTGCTCGCGGATCGCGCTTTAGAAATCCTCGCTGCTTCAGATCCTTTCGATACGAGTGCTCAATCTCAACGAGGGCTCGTGCGATTCCGTGTCGTACAGCCTCCGCCTGAGCTTTGTGGCCACCGCCCTTCACTTTCGCGGTAACAGCGTACGCAACACCCACAGCCTTCAGCGGCGACTGTGCCGTATCAACCATGAGAGGAATGGGAAAATAGGCGTGTGCATCTTTATCATTCACCATGAGCGTGGTTGATTTTGCGCCGACAAGCCTCACTCGCGCTGATGCGGTCTTCCTTCGTCCCACTGCTTCAGTATATTTTTTTTCCGCCATATTCTAGACTATAGCTTCTAATCGCTTATCTTCAAACTTTTCAATCGTTTCGCGCGCATCGCATTTCTCGGAAGCATCCTTTCAATCGCTTGGCGTAGCACCTCTTTGTGGCCCTTTCGCGCTGCGAGATGAGACAGTGACTCGCGCTTTAACCCTCCGGGATGCCCAGAATATTCTGTGTACGTCTTCTGCAACCGCTTCTTTTGCGCGATGTGCATTTTCGATGCATTCGAAATCGTAAGCGTAAGGTCCGCGGGAATATGCGGCGTGTATCCTGCAGAAGACTTTCCCATTAGAATTTTTGCCGCACGCGATGCAACGCGCCCAAGCCTCTCTCCGCTCGCATCAATTGTGTGTTCAATTTGCGACATATTATTTCACGAATTCGATACGCGCCGCCTCTCCAACACGCTTTCCGACTCTGCCCAGCCGAACAATCCGTGTGTATCCGCCAGCGCGCGAAATATACCGCGGCGCCAGTGTTTCGTGCAATTTGCGTGCCGCATCTTTGCGATTCCCTAATTTCATAGTGACAAAGCGTTTCGACTGCAACGTATTTGCTTTGCTTGCGGTCACAAGCCTCTCAACAAACGGGCGAAGCTCTTTCGCCTTTGCGATAGTCGTCGTTATTCCCTCCTCTAATACGAGCGAACGAGCAAGATCACGAAGAAGCGCGACGCGTTGCCGCTTTGTTCTTCCGAGTGTCCGTGTCGATTTATGGTGCCTCATGTAAATGTAAATCGTGCGCTCGCTATATTACTGAGTCCTGAGCGTAAGTCCAAGGTTCGAGAGTGAGCGCTTGATATCTTGAAGGCCCTTCTGTCCAAGACCCTCGATAGACAAGAGGTCGTCTTCGCGCTTCCTTACAAGCCCGCCGACTGTTCGAATGGAGGCATTATCAAGAGCGGCCTCCACTCGCAACGGCAGCTTGAGTTCTGTGATGCGGGTTTTTAACATTTCTGCGTCAGCACCTCCTCTCTCACCTTGGTGTGCGCTCGCTTCGGGAGATACCGTCTCGTGATCGGCGTTTTTTTCTTCCTTAAATCCAACGATCGCTCGCAACTGATGGATCATCGTTTCGATAGCAGACTCGAGCGCTTCGTGAGGCGAGATAGTGCCATCTGTCTCGATGATTATGCGAAGCCTATTGAAATCAGTCCTGTCCCCCACGCGCATGTTCTCGACTTCGTAGTTCACGCGGCGAATAGGAGAAAAGATCGCATCGAGAGCAATGGTGCCAACTTCGACGCGCTCCTTTTGGTGCACTTCTTTCGGCACATATCCGAGCCCCCGCTCTGCGTGAACCTCCATTTCCAAATTTGTTTTTCCTACTATTTCCGCTATGTGCTGTTCGGGATTTAATACTTCCACCTGCCCTGGCAGTTTGAGATCCGCTGCGGTCACCGATGCTGGGCCTTTCACTGAAAGAGTAAGAGTCTGCGCCTCGTCGGTCAAAAATTTCAAACGAACGCGACGAATGTTGAGAAGAACGGTTACCATGTCTTCTTGCACACCTTCAATAGTGGAAAATTCATGGGCAACACCGGGAACTTTCACGTGCGTAACAGCAGCCCCAGGAAGGGAAGAAAGGATGATCCGTCTCAGCGAGTTACCGAGAGTATAGCCATAGCCCGGATACAAGCCGTCTATCTCGTACACTCCGCTTCGCTCATCTTCAGAGACGATGCGAGGCTTGGATGGGAGGGCAATATGGTAATCAAGCATAAATAGGGGGAACAGGCGCTAAAAAACTGAATAAAATGCGAATAATTAAGAATAGTCAAAAACGCGAAACAATATACCCCGTTACCAGTAATTTGGCAAGGGATCATCTGTGGACAGGAAATTACATGAATTTTTATTACATCTTACTCGCGTAAACAGCCAAATGCCCTACCTGCTATAAAATTCGAATACAGCTGGGTAGTCGAGTGATGTTTCCGTCGCAGAATATGGCGGCACGCCACTCACTTCCCCTCGCATAAGTGAAGCATCCACAGTAAGCCAGTTTGGAACAGCGCGCGCAGGCGCTTCAGGATTCCCTAAGTGCCCGAAAAGGGGGCTCGTGCGGCTACCATCACGAACTGAAAATACATCGCCTTTTTTGAGAGAGCGTGATGGCACCGTAGTCCTCGCATCGTTCACTTTTATATGACCATGGGAAACCATCTGCCTCGCAGCACGGCGCGTAAGCGCAAACCCTGCGCGATACACGACGCTGTCCAATCTGCTCTCGAGCGCCATGTGTAGTGACAAAGACGGATTCTCTTCTTCATATGCTTTTTTTGCATACGTTGCGAGGCTTTTTTCAGTGAGCCCATATGTATAGCGCACGCGCTGTTTCTCAAGAAGTTGCCGGCCATAATCTGACGGAGCACGTCTCTGCTTTTTCACGCTGCGTGCTTCCGAGAGAGCAAATTTTTGAGTCTGGCATTGCTCAAAGACTGCAGGGCCGAGCCTCTTCCCTATTTTATATTTGGATTTAATTGGAAGCATATTATATTCGTCGCGGCTTCGGCGGCCGAGGGCCATTATGCGGCACAGGCGTATCATCCGCTATCTTTGAAACTTCGATTCCCTTTCCCGCGAACGCGCGCAGAGCAGACTCTCTGCCCGCACCGACCCCCCGGATAACTACATCGACTTCTTTTACGCCCATCATTGCTGCTTTTTCTCCCACCAGTTCTCCTACCTTTGCCGCAGCAAAAGGCGTACCTTTCTTAGCGCCAGAGAATCCAAGCGCGCCGGATGAAGACCACGCCACCGTATTGCCTTCTTTATCGGAAAGAAGCACCTTCGTGTTGTTGTACGTTGCATGGATATGAAGCGTGCCTGCAGCGATGGTGCGCTTTGCTGTACGAGAAAGTGAGCGGGACTTAAGCCCTTGGTCGACCGTACCGCCGGATTTTCGGATGATTCGTTTTTTTCCCATGGTTTATGTCTTTTCAAGTTTGCGTCTTCCAGAAGTCATCGTTTTTCGGACGTTGCCACGCACTGTGCGGGAGTTTGTCTTTGTTGACTGGCCCCGCACTGGCAACTTCTTTGCGTGTCTGGTGCCGCGATGGGACTTTATGTCCTTCAAGCGACGAATATTTGCAGAGATGCTTCTCCGTAGTTCTCCCTCGACGCGAAATTTTTCAATTTGCTCGCGAAGTGCAGTCTCAAGTTGCGGTGTAAGGTCTTTTGCGGTCTTACCTGGATCAATGCCGAGGCCTTTTAAAGTAGAGAGGGCGCGGGGGCGGCCAACACCATAAATGGCGGTAAGGCCTATTTCAAGGCGCTTTGTGTCCGGGATTGTGATTCCTGCAATTCTCATAGCTTCTAGGTACTAGCTTCTAGCTTTGATTCATTAATGCTCCTGCTGCGGAGCGTCCAGTTTCCAGTTTCCTAGAAGCTAGAAGCTCAGCACTAGAAGCTACCCCTGCCTCTGCTTATGCCGTGGATTCTTGCAAATGACCCACAATTTACCGCGCCGCCTCACGTGGCGGCAATGAAGGCACATTTTCTTAAGGGAAGATTTGACACGCATGGCTTCTCTAACTCCTTCGCACTATGCGCGCCCTGCCGCCGTACGGATCCAGCTGCAAACTGACCCTGTCGCCAACAAGCACTTTTATGCGATGCAGACGCATTTTGCCGGCGAGGTATGCGAGCACGACCTCTCCGTCCTTAAGCTTCACGCGAAAGAGAGCATTAGGGAGAGCCTCGTCGACTACTCCTTCCGCGATCTCCGGTTCCGCCATATGTTCTGCGCCGCGTACAGTAACAGTTGTTAACAAAAGAGTCAATATTTGCGCCCTTCTTAGAGCGCAACTGGCTCGAGGATTGTAAGCATGATGTCATCCGGATCCTGCGGAAATTGTTTTTTCCAGAATGGGGCGATATGCGCTTCCGCTTTTTCAACGCCCGAAAATCCGCTGATTACCGTCTCAAACGCTCCCTGGTCTCTACCCACAAGCGCCTGTTTTAAGGCACTGGCGTCGACCTCCCACACCAAGAGCGCGCTTCCAATCATTTTGAACGCGATAGGGTCGGTTCCTATGACTTGTGCTTCTCCGGCAGGAGAAACCGCAAATCCCTCATTCGGCACGAATTGTACTTTGCTTTCTGATGCGTCAGCACTTACCGCCTGCGCTACGGATTGCGAGAAATTGTCCTCAGAAAATACCGGTATTTCGACAATCGCCCTCTCTGTGACCTTCGCTGCACCCGCGCCATCAGCTGCGGTAGGAAGTGATTCGTACGTGATCTTTACAAGTTCAGGAAATACGAGCGCACCGCCGCTCGCATATGCAAGCGCTGCTGCACGCGCCTTTTCTAGAAGCTGTGCGCGCAACTGAGAGCGTGCATTCTCGAGGTCGCCCTCTGAGACAGATGGTTTATCGCCAACGAATCCTCCGGACATCGCCGCACTCGATCGGCCATACACTCCCGCATACATCGGCGGAGTGCTCTTTAATCCGGGCAGCGTAAATTTATCCTGGGGGCCGACATTGTATTCAGTGCCCGGCTGGTCGGCAATCACTGTCACAGTCACTTGCCCAGGCTGCGCCCCTTTCATTCCAGGCACTTCGGCGGACGCTGGGATTCTATACACAAGGCCATTTTGCGTTTGGAACCGCGTGTTCTTTATGAGCCGCACGGGGGAAGTCGAGTACTCGTTATATACCGTGATGGTACCGCTTGCCCTATCCTCTGTTTTCTCCACGCCCGTGGCTTTTACGCTTGTGGAATCTTCGATGGTCGTCGTCTGCAAGGTGTACGTTATGGTCCCACTCGCTGCATCCGCTGCAGGATATGCCGTAAATTGCGTTGACTCATCGAACGTAACCTGGTGAGTTCTAGGAGTAACGTCGACTGATGTCTTGCTGAAGAATGTGAAATATGCGATTGCTCCTCCAAGTAGGAGGACCGCGAGAGCCGCGAGCACCCAAATTGCGAAACGTGTCCGCCGTGGGCGGGGCGGTTGTGGCATGTCCATGTCCTGCCTCATATCTATTGGTTTCTCACGCACCGGAATGCGACGAGAAGGGACACTGATATTGCGAATCGAGCGCTCAGGCGCGGCAGAGGCGGGTGGTGCAGCTGAAAAAGGCTGCTTGCTCTGCGCCCCCCCTGCTTCAGGATGCACATCAATATCTTCAAAAAAATCTTTTGCCATGAGAACTTCAGCCAAGTATACACCATGAACGGCAATACCAGGCAACTATTCCACAGGTCCTGATATCACGAATCATCACCTTTCATACCAAGGCTTGCGAATGCCGCAGCGATGCCTATTCCCGTATCCTGCCGCACGCCGGCCTGCCACGAAACGAAACTTTGCATATGTTCCTGGGTAACGGGTTGCACGACAAAAGGCTGCGTCGTTACTGTGAATTGAGAAAAATCAAGGCGGTTAAAAAAATGTTCAAGCCACGGCGAGAGGTCTGCGTGTGCAAAAAGAATGCATGTGTTAGGCAAGCGGCGCAACGCAGCAAGTTTTCCGAACACGTCCCCGAAGAGTTTTGTGAGGTCGGGCTCCGCTTTAGCCAACCCTTGCTTTAAGACTTCGCACTCTTCTGCAGAGCACGTGTCAGAGGCCAGCATGCGAAGAAGAGTTGTCTTTTCTTCCGGCAGGCCTTTCTCTCCTGCTATGCGCCTGATAATGGTATTCATTCCTTCTGGCACTGTCGCATGTTCTGCGATTGCCTCCTTCCGGATAGCAATGCACTCAGTCGATTCACTCCCAACGAGCAAAACAAAATAATTATGCTCGTGCGCACGCTCGTTGATGACACTCATGAGCGCGCGCACCCCAGATCGGACATCTATGGCCCTTCCCGGAAATTGCGCAGACAGTGCGGATTCAATTGCTTGCTTTGGCTGCTGTGCCGCGTCGCTTTGGAAAATAGTGGCAGCAAGTTCTTTTCCTTTTTTTCCCACTGGTTTTGCTGTTGGGTAGCCATTGATGTGCACGCGCATGACGTTCGTTTCAAGGATCGGTTGTTGCAGGTCGGAGGGCTGTTTTATCGCTTCTTGAGCCAAGGCTTGGATGGCCTGCTTGCTGATACTTCGCGCCTCCGGAAAAGACGTTTCTGCCCGCGCCGTCCTTGCGTGCGCCCATGGAGAACCAAGTGTTGCGTGCACCGCTTTGGGAGCGCCGTATTTTTTTATCCCATCTTGCTCAGTGTATTTTTTAAGGACCCGCTCGGATACTTCTTTCAGTACTGTTGGGATAGAGGCCGAAACCGTAGAAGGGTCGGAGCCAGAATTAGGAATTGCCTGCCGTTCACTCACCAGTATCTCCACCTGTTTGTCGCCGTGTAGAAGCGCAACAGCAACAGCTGCCGAGCTGCCCTCGACATCTGCTATAACCACTGGCTTCCCTTTTGTGCTTCGCCCAAAGAACGACAGCATTGTGGGTAGTATAGCGCATAAATTCGCAAGCCTTTTCTCGGCATAAGTATTTTGCCGTCGCTATCTGGCGCTGCTGCGCCAGCGCTCGGTCTCGGCCTCGTCAGGCCTGCGAAGACGGCAAAATACTTAAGCCTTCGCGGCTCGCGAATTCGTGGCTACTGAAGGATAGCTTTGATGCGGCGGATGCCGGAGGCGACAGCTTCTTCCTTCTGTATCTTGAATGTCCCCGCGAGTTCGCTCGTGTTCTCAACATGTGGTCCACCACAAAATTCTATCGAAAACGCTTTATCAAATTGCGGATCCGATTCAGAAGCGTCGGCGGGACCGACGGAATATACCGAGACCATGTCAGGATATTTCGCGCCGAACTCATGCTCCGCACCCAAGCTTTCCGCTTTTTCTTTGGGGAGTATGCTGCGAGTCACTGGAAGCTCTTCGTGTATTTTCTTGTTAACTATCCTCTCCACTTCTGCAATCTGCTCCTTGGTCATCTTCTCTCCATGCGAGAAATCTATGCGCAATCGCTCTTGTGTTATGTTCGAACCACGCTGCTTTACATGGACGCCTAGAACAAGTTGCAATGCTTTGAGAAGAAGGTGGTGCGCGGTATGAAGCCGCGTCGTTTTTTCCGAATGATCCGCTAACCCGCCTTTGAATTTCTGCTCGGCGCCTGCGCGAGAAAGCTCCTGATGTCTTTTCATGTACTCCCTGAAACCGGCTTCATCAATCGAGACGTTCCTTTCTTTCGCGAGTTCCATCGTCATTTCGAATGGAAACCCATACGATGTAAAAAGAAGATAGGCCTGCTCTCCCGTGATATCTCCGGAGATCATTTTCTCAAATTCACGAAGGCCTTTCTGGAGTGTTTGTTGGAATTGTTTTTCTTCTTTTGCTATCTCTTCTTTGATGGCACTCCACACCACCTCGTCGTTCAACTCCGGATAGGCATCTCCGTATTCTTCCGTAAAAAGCGTCGCACACCGTACTAGTATCGTATCGTCCGTCGGATCTTCCGCCACCCCCAGCTTGTTCGCATGCTGTACGGCGCGCCGAATAAGCCGGCGAAGTACATACCCTCTCTCGGTGTTCGACGGCCGCACTCCGTCCGCGATCATAAACGTTGCTGCCCGAATGTGGTCCAGAATTATCCTGAATGAACGCGTGAATTTCGCATCGCCATACGTTTTTTCTGAGAATTTTTCAAGAAGCAGTATTGCCTCCTCGAATACATCCGTTCTGAAAACGTCCGAGTTCCCTATTGATGCAGCCGAGATGCGCTCAAGTCCGCCTCCAAAATCAACATTTTGTTTTGGTAAGAGCCCGAAGGAGCCGTCATCCTTCTTTATGTACTGCATGAAGACAGAATTTCCTATCTCGAGGAATCTGCCGCAATCGCAATTTGGGTGGCAGTTGTTTCCGAACTTCTCATCGTGAGGCGTCCCGAAGTCGTAAAACACCTCAGAATCAGGTCCACCCGGCTCCCCTGCCGGCATATTTTCCGGAACTCCGGCACGGCTCCACCAATTTTTCTTCGCATCGTAGAAAAAGATGCGCCCGCCTTGCATTCCCTTCTTGTATCCCTCCTCTTCTGAGCCAATTAATACGTCTTTTGCATCTATGCCGACGCTGGAGAATATGTTTTTCCATATTTCAGCAGAGTCTGTATCGCGCGGCACGTTATTTTTCTCATCACCGAGAAAGACGGTCACATACAATCTTGCAGGATCGAGCCCTACCACCTTTGTGAGAAATTCGAAGAACCACGGTAATTGCTCTCTCTTGAAATAATCACCCAAAGACCAATTCCCGAGCATTTCAAAAAATGTCGTATGCCTGTTGTCTCCCACTTCTTCGATATCCATCGCGCGGAAACTTTTTTGGGAATTCACAAGCCGCTTTCCGGACGGATGATCTTTCCCTAGCAGATACGGCACCAATGGCTGCATGCCGCTGCCGGTAAATAGTGTCGTCGGATCGTTCTCAGGAACGACAGGAGCTGAGGGAATAATTGTGTGGCCCTGGGCCTTAAAAAAAGCGAGATATTTCGAGCGGATCTCGTTAAGGGTCATGGATTTGAAGAATAGCGTCTCTCCGTACAGTCTGCAAATAGCTCATCCCTCGTCCCAACAGCATAACGCTCATTGGCTCGAGGGATGGTGGACCGTCCGGTCTTGCGACCGTTTTTGCCGATCCTTCCACCACTTCCAGATAGCGGAGCCCGTGCCAAGCACGAACAGAGCCGTCCAAAAGATAGCGGAAGGTTCGACCGCGATCCACAAGACCGCACTTGTCATTGCTACCTCCAGGCTATCACCTTTTTGACTATGCAACGAGAGGAGACTACTATGCCGCAATGAAATACAACATCCGCACCCTGAAGAACGGCTTACGGATTGTGCTTGCACCAATGCCTGGGACCGAGACTGCAACCGTAATCGCGATGACCGGCACAGGGTCGCGGTATGAAAATGACAAGGAGAACGGTCTCGCCCACTTCCTCGAGCATATGTTCTTCAAGGGCACAAAAAAGCGCCCCAGCGCTCGCGCCATCAGTGAAGAATTGGATGCAACGGGTAGCGTGTACAACGCATTCACGGCAAAGGAGCGCACAGCATATTATGCGAAAGTCTCTTCTCGATACCTCGACACTGCACTCGATGTCATCAGTGACATATTTCTCAATTCAACGCTGCCAACAAAAGAAATTACAAAAGAGCGCGGGGCGGTCATCCAAGAGATCGACATGTACGAAGACATGCCGATGCGCACCGTTGATAACGTCTTTGATGCGCTCATATACGGCACTGGTCACCCCTTAGGGCGCACTATCCTCGGGCCGAAAGAAAATATCCGGGCATTCTCCCGCAAAGATTTCGCTGCATACTTCAAGAGAAATTACACTCCGGTGAACACCGTGGTGTGCGTCGCGGGTAATTTCTCGGAAGAAAAGGTGCTCGCAAAGATAACCCGAGAATTCGGACAATTAAAACACGGCAATCCCCCAAATTTCATCCCATTCACACCTGAGCAGGACACACCACGCGTCGCAATCAAGGAAAAGAAGACCGACCAGACGCATTTTATTCTCGGCGTACCTGCATATCCCTACCTGCATCAGGATGAGTACGCACTTCTGGTCCTCACTACCATTCTGGGAGAAGGCATGTCTAGCCGGCTTTTTATGGAAGTGCGAGAGAAACGAGGGCTCGCCTATTCCGTCCATGCATGGGCAGAGCGCTACCCCGATACCGGTTACTTTGCCGTGCAAGCTGGCGTTGAACACGCCAAATTGGAAAAGACTATCACGACTATTCTGAACGAATTGCGGAAGATTAAGCGAGTGAAGGTATCCGATGCAGAATTAAAGAAAGCAAAGCAGTATATGAAAGGTACTGCCGCACTTCGCCTGGAAACAAGTGATGCTGTGGCAGAACACGCGGCAACATCTCTTATAAACTTAGGCCGAATCCGAGCCCTCGATGAAATGATAAAAGGAATCGATAGCGTATCAGCGGCTGACGTGCAGCGTGTCGCAAAAGATATATTCCGGACCGATGCACTAAACCTCGCCATCATCGGCCCGCGAAAGGATTCCGAGAAATTGTCGCGACTACTCAAATCCCGGTAAATTCCCACGATCACTTAGATGCCTTGCGGCCGGTAAGCCGATGAATCATGTCTACGATTTCCTGGCGAAAATACCGCCTGCGCACCAGATGAACCATGCCTTTCGTAGTATGAAGGCGTTCGGCGACTTCACCCACAGATAGCGTAAGAGATAATTGCAGCATGTGTAGCATTCGAGCGGTGTTCCATTCGTCTGAATCGAATCGGCCTCTGACGCGAGTTCTTCTGAATATATCGCGAGCTGACAATGGGGACATTCTTAACATCTGCAATTTCGCGTTGATTTCATTCAACGTGCGACTGCTTTCGCCGTCGAGATGGCTAAGCTGCATTTCTGGAATGATTTCCTTCCTCACCACTACGACACGTTTCTTGTAGGCATCTGATGCTCGTTGGCTTACCAGGACCGCGAGTGAGTTAGCAACATTTTCAAGTTCATCTCCGGATTCGGCATGCCTGGATTTCCTGATACGCCCGTACCAATTTAAAAAAACCGGATTGGCAGGGCCATAGCCTTCCAAGGCAGCCAAGAATATGCGTTTTATCTCTAATCGTCGAGTGTCATTGTGGCTCATAAATGATCGGTCCTTGAAAATTGATTCTCCTTTCATGTGGAGCCTCAAGCGCATATCTACAGCAGGCTCGTCCATTCCGACAATCTCTTCAAACTGCATTTTGCCCACCGGAGTCTCTGCAAATCCTTCCTCCTGATCGGGTATCGGGAATGGGCCGTGTCTCAACTTTTCGGTCATGGTGTGATTACAAGTTTCTTAATGTCTGAAAATCTTTCTTGAGTGTATCTTTGAGCGATTGGTTATAAATCGCTGCGGCTGGGTGGTAGAGCGGCACAACTTTGACAGGGCCGAATCCTGCTTTTCCATCGTACACTTTTCCATGCGCGCGTGAAATCGGTTCTAGCTCAAATGAAAGGCCCATTTTTCGCATGATGTATTCCATCGAGAAACGGCCGAGGGTTGCAATGACTTTCGGCTCAATCGCGTCAATCTGCCGATCGAGAAATGGTGCATAGAGTTCTATCTCGCTTGGAAGCGGATCTCTATTTTCCGGAGGTCGGTCCTTCACGATGTTTGTTATATACACCTCGGTCCGCGGTATCTCCACCGATGCTAACAGCTCGTCAAGTATTCGCCCAGCTGCGCCACAAAAAGGGCGGCCCGTCATTGCTTCATTTTTCCCCGGGGCCTCTCCAATGAACATTATTTTGGAGTCGTGGCTTCCCTCTCCTAACACTGCATGATAGTTATTTTCTTTGCGGAATTTTGACAGCTCGCCTTCCTCAAGCGCAATGACCTCATCACGTATTTTTTTCATCTCGTCGTATTTCGACATAGGCTACTCTTTCAGCGGATTGACGACCAAATGCCCGGAAATTTTCTTTTCATCCATAAAATGCCAAAAAATCTTGTGATGCCTTTCAGCGTCACCTCTTTGTGCGTCGTTTTTTGCCAGCATTCGCATTAGAACAAGAGCATTCCAGCACGCTTTCAATGTTGGAAGGTGTAATTCAATTACGCCTTGCTTCGTCGTTTCTGGCCCGGAAAATGGCCTTTTTTCCGAATGCATTTCCTCAAGCAACTCAAAAGATTTCATAAACGCGAGCTGTGCTGTTTCAAAGGTCGCTTGTTCAAATCCTTCTTTCACCATAATTGTTAACACGTAGGATCAGGCATTTCTGTGTAGAGTTTGTGTATCTCCGCGAGAATTTCAGCGGAGAGTTGAATATCATCGGCGGCGATGTTAGATTTTAGTTGCTCCATATTTGTCACAGCAATGATTGTGGACGGAGCGAATGGGCGTGACGAAACGAACGCGATAGCCATTTGTGTGGGATCCATGCCAAATTTCTGTGCGAGCTCAATGTATCTGCGCACCGGCTCTTGCACACGCGAAGGATTATATCTTTCTCGGTCCCTCTCCCAGCGCGTGAACCGAGCACCCGGCGGCTGCGCTCCTCCTAGATATTTCCCTGATATCACTCCCCTGTTCAGTATTGAATACGGTAACAATCCCACGTTCTCGCGCATGCACATTTCAGAAAGCCCCACTTCAAATCCGCGGCTCAAGATACCGTACTGGTTCTGTATCGTCACAATGCGGGGCAGGCCTTCCTCGCGAGAAAGGCGTAGATATTCCATGACGCCCCAGGGCGTTTCGTTCGACACCCCCACATATCGAACTTTGCCCGCTTTCACCAACTCTCCAAGAGCCGAAAGTGTTTCTTCAATGGGTACGCCATCATCACTGTCGAGCGATTCAACACCGCGCCGCCCAAAGAAATTCGTGTGCCTCTCTGGGGTATGAACCTGGTACAGATCTACGTACTCAGTTTGCAACCGGCCCAGGCTTCCTTCGATGGCTTCAAAGATTGATTCACGAGTGAGTCCTTTGGTCGCATCTCGCGTACCCATCGTTGTTGCTTGGTTTCGGCTCGACACTTTAGTTGCAATAACGAGATCATCACGTTTGCCTCGCTTTTTTAACCAGTTCCCAATATACGTTTCCGTCTGCCCTTGCTTTTCTTTTTCGGGCGGCACTGGATACATCTCCGCCGTATCAAAAAAATTGATGCCGTTTGCGACAGCAAAATCCAACTGCTCATGTCCGTCAGCCTCGGTGCATTGCTGCCCAAAATTCATCGTGCCTAGGCAAAGTGTAGAGATATTCACGTCCGTTCCGGGAAGCGTCGTACGTCTCATAGGAAGAAACTCGTCGAAGGCAGGCGTTCAGGAAACCCTTGGGAGGAGCGGCGGCGACGGACAGAAAAAAATTTTAGCAGAAATTTTTCGTGGTTGACAAAATGTCTGTCGAGAAAGAGTTTCGCCATGTTCACCGTATTGCACCTTCGTCACGCAGAAGTTCAATTTTTCGCGCGGTTCCTCCGCGATTGTAATTCCCAATCTGCCCATCGGTTCGAACAACGCGGTGGCACGGTATCGACGGGTCGTAATTCGTACGCATGATTGCGCCTACTGCTCTAGCCGCTCTAGGATTCCCCGCCTTCGTCGCGACCTGTTTGTACGTCATTGAACCGCCTTTGGGGATGCGTTTGACAATAGCGAGAACCTTATCGCGAAATGATTTCATCATTCGAGTGTAACATAATGACAGTAATAATAACCAATAACCAAGACACAAGCTCCAGACAATATTCAAATCACAAACTTCAAAGTTGGTTATTGAAACTTGTTTGGTTATTGTCTCTTGGAATTTGGTTATTCGGCTACAAGCCGAGAGATCCTTGCGCCTTTGCTCCCGTTTTTTTCGGTGCGAATGCAAGCATTTTCTTTCCGACAGCTTCCCGATACCGGCAATAGTCACAGTCGTCTGCAGCGCCAGGCAACTCGCCGCTATCAAGACACCGCTTGATCTCCTTCAGTGTGCCTTCAATCCACGAATCATTCCCCGTATAGGGCACCAATGTCACTTCAAATTCAAGTTGCCCGTCAAACGCTTTTTTATCTTTGTCTGCATTCGCGTACACAAAGTAACCAGTATCCGACACCTTGAACCCATTCTGGCGGAACAGCCATTGGTATATTTCCATCTGCCGTTTGTAGCCATCGTGCCACTCTTGGTCTAATACTGTAATGGTCTCGTCTTTGCTCGTCGCTTTGTAGTCCACGATGATCAATTCGCCTTTCGGATTTTCCCACACATCGTCCACGCCTCCACAGACCATAAATCCGGTCGAATGCTTGTGGCAAATTCCCCGTTTCAAAGAATCACGCCACTCATCCATGCGCGGATCGTCGAACGGAACCGCATCAACGCCATATTCTTTCATCAAAGGGTGCGTTGTCTTTCCACTGCGATGGATGTCGAACTCCTTTTTGAGGAGTGCATCAACTGCGCTATTGAGGTTAAAGGGAAATCCAGGCGGGCGCGCAGTGCCGAGCTTGTTATCGATGTAGAAACAGCGAGGGCAGTCCAAAAATAATCCTATTTTCGAACGCGATAGCCTGAATCGCTCACCTCCGTAGTTCCAATTCGGATTTCTATCCGTTTTGTAGTAAATACTCATTGCAAGAAGTATACCGCCATTAACATCACTACCAAAATAGCGAAACTCCGCTGGATAAACTCGTCGAGAAAGAGTTTACTTAAGCTCTTCACCACTATGTTCCCTAACCTCCGCAAACCAATGTTTGAATGTCTTCTCGACGTACCACATGAAGAAAAAGACCGCGATGATAAGCAGCGTAGAGAAAATGGCAACAGAATACATGCCAAAACCTACGACCGCGCCCACTCCTGCCGAAACCCACAATCCTGCGGCGGTAGTTACGCCGTGCAAGTTATTTTCTCGAAAGATGATGAGGCCCGCCCCCAAAAATCCTATGCCTTGTATTATGGCTGCAATGACACGCGCGGGATCAAAATTGACGAGCCCAATGAACTGCGCATCGATTGATGCGCCTGCCACAACAAAAAGACACGATCCAAGAGACACAAGCCCAAATGTGCGGCTTCCAGCCGTTTGGTTCGCCATGAGCGCACGTTCCGTCCCGATGAGAATCCCAAGAAAGGCGGCCAGGACGAGCTTGCCGAAAAGAACGATCGTCGGATCAGAAAATTCCATATGATGCAGATATTCTAGGCTGCAAGAACGTGAGGTGCAACGGCATTCTGCACAGGCTCTCCCGCTTCGCACAAATACCGTGCTTCCTCAAGCACGCGAGACACCTTCTCAGGCTTTACGCCAAATTCCTCAAGGAGATGGCCAGTGCGCACGTCTTTACACAGAACTATTTTGTTGTCCATCAGCCTGCGTTTCTCGCTGTCGCTGAGCGTTGTGAGACACGTCAACGGATGCACGCGCCCGCCTTCAATCATCGAAAGCAATCCGCGGCCTCGCGGATAATCCCATCCGACGAGCGTCAAATTCGAGCACTGCGCGTATCGTATGGCATTTCTCGTAAACCGGGTGTTCGTGACAAGCCATCCTTCGTCGACACGCGATGCGCCATCTGGAGCTTTCGCAAGGTCTTCATACCTCGCGTGCACATACAATGCATCTTTGATGTCAGTCTTCCCGCTCGGGTCATTATGAAATTTCGCTTCAATGCCTACTCGCTTACCTTTCTTTTCCGCTAGCACGTCGACTTCATGTGGCGCACATCGGCCCTGCAACGAGACGCCAGTACGAGCGCTCCAACCGTGCGATTTCAAAACTTCAGCAAAAAACTGCTCGAACGGAAACCCGGAAGGGCCGAGGGCAAATATCGCCCTCTTTACCGAATAACGCGCAGCAACTGCCGGAACGTTTATCTCCCGCAAGAGCGCAAACGCATGCCGGTATATGTCTTCGGTCGTCATTCCATCGCGAATCTCTGCATTCACATGCTGCAATATGGTATCTCTCGCGCTCTGCGGAGCGCCCGCCCTTTGAAGTGAAGAGTTCAGCTTACTCTCGTCATACGGCTCCCTCTCGCCGTCCGCTTTCATTACGTACACAGATGCCATAGTCAATGCGGTTGAGAATTGTGAGATGCGCCGTTTTTGACGTACGACTCGACAATATTCATGTTCAACATTTTACCATCGAGTGATGCAAAAAAATCGACACCCACAGCGGGCGCGAACACTGTTGCATCGAACGCATGAATGGCTGGTATTTTCGGGCAGTCTCGATACGGCTCTTGCCACGTCGTAAATTGAATGTGATATCGAGATGGTGACTCTTGAATGGTTTTCTGCGTCACTCCATGGCATTCTGAAGGTACAATAATAACCCCTTTCAAATCGTGTTTGCCCACAGAAATAACATCCACCGTGATAAGTTCTTCACGCTTCGGATTGTTGGACTTGCTGATTACGCTCCCGAAAAAAAGAAAACTTGCGTAGGCAATAAGGGCTGCGATGCACGCTATCCATAGGAGACGCCACAGTACCTCGGGCATAGCATCAGTATAGCTTCTAGCTTCTAGGTACTAGCTTCTAGGAGAATGCCGCGGTGAATAAGAAATCCTCGCGTTTCAAGGTAGGCTACTCTATGATTCCCCCTCCCAGAACCCTTTCTCCTTCGTACATGACGAGTGATTGTCCGGGAGCTGCTATCTTTTTCTCCTGTAAGTGCACACGCATTGTATCGCCGATATTCTCGAAATCCGCTGCTACTGCGGGCTCACGATACCGAACTTGTGCTTCAGCGCGAAATGTATTTTTACTAGCTGCTTGCAGATGATTCGATGCATGGAGCGTGAGCTCGGTTCGTGCTGCGCCCATCTTGTCACGCGATACAGTAATCGTGTTATTCACAATGTCTGTAGCGATGACAAAGTATGGCACCTCATCGCTCTTTGCGTGCTTGACCGTGAACCCGTGTCGCTGGCCTAGCGTGTAAAGAACAGCGCCTTCGTGCATGCCGATTTTCTTCCCCTGCTCATTAAAAAGGTCTCCTTGTTCAACGCGCATGTATCTTCTTAGAAACTCCGGCAGTGTGATGCCTCCAACAAAGCAAAGTCCCTGGCTGTCTCGTTTTGCAGCAACCGGGAGTGAAAACCGCGCTGCATGCGCCCGAACCTCAGATTTCGTAAGTGATCCAACGGGAAAAAGAATTTTCTTCAAGTCATCCCTCTTCAGTTGCCACAAAAAATATGACTGGTCCTTATTCATGTCTCGCCCTCGCAACAACCGATACTCTTCTTCATTTTTTTCTATCCGCGCATAATGTCCAGTAGCGATGATATCGGCCCCGTGTTCAAATGCCCACCTCGCAAAATGCCCGAATTTTATGCGGCTGTTACATAGTATGTCCGGATTCGGTGTAATTCCGCGCTTGTATCCCTCGATCATGTCACCTATAACCTCATCTCCATATTCATTCGAGAGGTCAATTTCTTGAAACGGAATGTCAAGAGCAGCGCATACTCGCATCGCATCGAGCCTGTCTTCTTTCCACGTACACTCGATGAATTCAGGCTGCCAAATCTTTATGAAGCACCCGACGACAGTGTAGCCAGCTTCTTTCAGCAGTGCTGCGGATACCGCGGAATCAACACCGCCGGATAGGCCGACAAAAACAGTTTTCATGCGCACACTATATAGGAAAATGGAAAGGCGGGTAGCGCGTAAGAGCATACCCGCCTGACCGGTCGGCCCGCATGGGCCTCGCCTTTCCAGTCCCTTCGGGATGATGCCTCGATCGTGACGGCACTAGCATCAACCGTACCGACTGGTGACTACATACACTGAAGCAGGGCTATTTCGTCCCGTCAATCAACTGCCTAGATACAAATTTTTCTTCCTCAGGTGTTCCTCATACGTCACGCTATAGTGCGTCACTCCACTATTGTCAGCCAGGTAGTAGATATATTTGTGCTTCACAGGGGTGACCGCCGCGAGAAGCGATTGGATGCTAGGGGAACCTATAGGTCCTGGCGGAAGCCCTTTGTATTTATATGTGTTGTACGGAGAATCACTCTTTAGATCCGCCATTGTCAGCTGAAATGTCCCCTTCCCAAGCGTGTACAGAAACGCCGCGTCAACTTGGAGGAGCATGTCTTTGTCGAGCCGATTCCACAGCACGCCGGCTATCATCTGCCGGTCCTTGAATATCCGCGCCTCCCTCTCGAGAAGCGATGCCATGACAACAATCTCCTTCAACGGTTTCCCAAACGACGATATCTCTCCCGCGATCTCTGTGATATGCGAATCAAAATTCTGCCGCATTGCCGCTATGACAGTATCCTCAGAAACGTTCGGAAGAAAGAAATACGTGTCAGGAAAAAGAAATCCTTCATAGGCAACTGCCTTCTCGAAAAAAAGTTCTTCGTCTATGCGCTTCAGCCTGGAGGCATATATTTTTGCCATCTCTTTTGTTGTTGCTCCTTCTGGTATCCGGACCCTTGTCGGTTCCAATCCGTATGCACCTGTTCCTATCGCGCGAGCAATCGAAAAGACACTTTTAGGCTCCTTGAAAAGATAATCGCCTGCGCGAACCGATGTGTCTCTTCCAAGCATCGTGACAATCAGGCGCAATGCTGTCGGGTTTTTCACCGCCCTCTGTTCCTTTAAGGCGCCAGCAATTTCTTCGAGCGTGAGGCCTTCCGGAACTGCTATCAACTCATCAATCGGAAAATCGCTCGGCGGCGCAAACCACTCGGCATATGCATACAAGGAAACAAAACCCACAATTATGACGACGAGTATGGTCCGCTGGTTCGCGCCGCGACGCCAGTGATCCGATAACTTTTCCTGAACCCTGGTGGCAAGCGAAAAAAATCTCTCTAGCGCGCGAGTAATAGTAGGCATGATGGGTTACCTTGAACCTTACGTGGGAAGATTCGGCGGCGCTGGCGCTTTTGCGAACGGGATGCGATGAAGCCCTGGCGATTTTATCGCGCCAGATGGCGGATGGAAGAGGGACGCGATGCATTCGGAACACATGACCATATGCGGGCTTATCCATGGCGCATGGAAATAGCTACGCCGCCGATACGCATCTAGAAAACGGCGTATGGTGAGCGTCCAGCGGACACCGTGATAATCCTGCCACGGATAATCGAAATCTCCATGCCAGCGTTTTGGGCGCAAGCGGTTGAGAAAATGAGAGTTGTATCCGTTATAGAACCAACGCATCGAGTTACGGTTCTGTCCGCTGTAGTGTTCGTGGTTCGCAATATACGCAATACGTATGCCGACTTCAAATTGTCGTTTTCCTGCATGCCGCTCGATGGCCATGATCTGCTCCGTCTGCTTCCATGTGCCGCGGGCACGAACGAAACGCGTCTCCTCATCGGTAAGGTGCCGTTGAAATTTCGCAGATTCATATCGCAATTTCTCAACTTCGGCCTCTACTGCCTTTTGATATGCGCCGTGGCCAAGTTCACCGCGAGCACGAAACACTATTTGCGCCCAGGCTTGCTCAGTATTTTTGAGATTGCTCAATCGTTCTACAAGTAGCGCCATTGGGTCTGTCTTGTAGTCTTCCTTCAAGTCCTTATCCATTTCGAAATCTATGTACGACCGGATGGGATAGATTCCCATGATCTCCGGCGTCCTGCCGGGCACGTCATTCTTGAAACCGCCTGGATTCGGATCTTTTTCAAGAAGCATCTGGTTCGCAAACAAATCGTTCACTTTCGGGTCAAACTGAAACTTCATCGCATAGTCCTCAACTTCTACTAGTTCTATCTCTGGGTATTGGGCATACATGAATGCTTCCGTGCGGCTCTGGAATTTTTTCCAGCACCAAATATAGAAATGAACTTCGCCGTTGAATCCTGCCATCTCGAAGGAATACCAGGTGCGCATACCGCCGTCCCAGTACCTGTCGATGAATGTCGTCTCTCCGTTAATGTCCCAGAATCCGGCGAGCGCGGCTTCCATAGCGCGCGGCGATTTCACAATGTTGTCCGGGAATTTTATCTCCAGAAGCACTGTTTTTTGCTCATGTATAAAAAGAGCCCGCACGTACCAGACCCACACCTTCCATAGTGATGTAATGAGAACTGCGGGAAGCCATAGTGGCATTGTTATCATCATCCACCCCCATACGAGATAGATGAATTCGCTCATCAGGGATGCCGCTATCGCAAATAAAACTGTGAAAATGAAGACGAGAAAAAACCCTCGCGAAAGACCGAATTCACCCAGCTCGTCCACAACATGCGTAAGAGGGTCGGGATGTTGCGTGTCGCCATGGCTCCCTCCTGCGCCCTGTACAAGTTCCGCTATGCCCCCTGCAATATCGCCGATTGGATCAAACACCGGCTTTGCCGCCTCTTCTGCCATTCCCCCATTCTACCAAGAAAAAGTGAGGAAAATGCACTCTTTCTATGAAATTGTGGGAAAGCGCGGCATGTCGAAGGCTGGCGTTCCGGAAACCCTTGGGAGGTAAGAATACGAGTGCGCGAAGCATTCGCAAGACCTTTGCAGATATTTTCGAGCGTCTGTGAAGAAAATATCGCAAAGGTGTACTGCTCCTGTAAGGAGCATCGCGTCTGCCCGGTTCCGGGCAGGCCCCAGCTGATGTCAGAGAAAAAAATCAACAGATTTTTTTCGTGGTTGACGGAATGCCTGCCGAGTAAAATGCCGCGCTTAGTTGACGCTATATCGTCCGTCAGGCAGGCGCACGAACGACGCGTTCTGAAGATTGACCATCACCGTCGCGTCTTTCACATACCTCTCGCGCTTCACTCTATCGACGATCTCAGTTCGCGACAATGGGCCCTCGCGCTCCAAAATATTCTTTATGACTTCACGCACGACTCCCGGCGCATATCCCCATTCTTTCAGCGCATACAACCCGCGCCCAACCAGCACGAATCGATTATCCTTAATGAGCTCGTTGTGTGTCGTTGCAGGGTGTGCTTCGCGTCGGAAAATTTTCGCGATTGCTTGCGCCACTTCCGTAAAATGCATCGGTGAACCATGGCGCTTCAGCGTAAGGTACGCAAAATCGCGTGTGTTACGAATGCGCACGTGCGGAGATTCCATCCTTCCCCATTCTCCAAGCGGATTCTTTCCAATCCGTTTGGAAATGAGGAGCCATCGGCCCATGTGCTCGGGCTGCGGACTCTTTATTCCCTCTTCTTTCAAGAACTTTTCGAACATGGCCAAAAATTCATCCTCCGGGATGAGATTCTCGAGCTCTATGGCCTCGTACAGGCGCATAAGGGCATGTTCCAACTTCTCTGAAAGCCCTGAATCAACGTGCCACCGAGCATGAAAATCGTTATTCTCGCGTTCGTAGTTGAAATGGTGCCCCACCGTAAGAAGAAACAGGACATGGTTTCTGTCTGTGTCGGATTTCGGTATTTCTTCGAGCAAAATGTGCTCCGGAAGCACACCTCCAAGGTTCGCAAGAATGCGCTTCAGATCTTCTATTGCTGCGGCGTGGGTCTTATACGCTTCAGACTCACGAATGTGGCCTAATCCGTGGTTCTCTATCTGCCGAATGCGCTCCCTCGTGATGCCATACTCTTTACCGATTGCATCCAACGTGCGGCGCTCCCCTGTGGGATTCAAGCCGAATCTATGCGTCAAAACCTTCCGAGAACGATCCGGGAGATTCGAAAGCATGTCTTTTGTGACTGTCTTGGGGGAGAAGGACAACATGTTTTGCGGATTTGACTATTTCAATTCCCGTGGCATACGTTCTATCAAACGAGGGGATATGTGTCAATCAATACGCTCGCTTGGTATGTGCTCCTTCGCCGTCGCTATCTGGCGTTGCTACGCCAGCGCTCGGTCTCGGCGCCAGTCGCGCCTGCGAAGACGGCTCAGGAACAATACCCGCGCTCGCTCCTAACCAATGATTATGGGTCTAGCTGTTTTCCACAGGCAATTCGACCTTTCGCGGACTCGCCCCAGTCCCGCTTGCTGGAATGTGCGTGGTAGTATCGCCACATGGCTCACATGGACCCGAAAGTCCCCCCGCAGGACCTCGACATGGAACGCGCGCTCCTTGGCGCACTTATGTTGAATTCGAGCGCAATGTACGAGGTCGCGGACATTGTCGGCGTGGATTCCTTCTATGCCGGCAAACACCGCACCATTTACGACGCAATGCTCTCGTTGCATGCAAAGGGCGAACCGATAGATCTCGTCACCGTCTCAAGCAAATTGCGCGAGAGGAAGCAACTTGATGATATCGGCGGAGGTTCATACCTATCGGAGCTCGTGGGAAGCGCCGCCTCTCCCGGCAGCGCGAGCCATTACGCCGATGCCGTCCAGACGAAATTCGTCTTGCGCTCCCTTCTTGATGCGGCAGCAAAAATTGGAGAGCTAGGATTTCAGGAAGATCGAAATATTGAAGAAGTTTTGAATGATGCGCAGGCGGCAGTATTTTCAGTCACAAACGCACCAAGCCTACGCACTTTTACGTCCCTGAAAGAAGGGCTTACCGAGGCATGGGAGCGGCTTGAGCATCTGCAAAAGCACGATGCGGTACGCGGAGTGCCCACTGGCTTTCCGAAACTCGACAGCCTCCTCGCGGGCCTCCAAAAATCCGACCTCGTTATCCTCGCGGCCCGTCCCTCGATGGGCAAGACATCGCTTGCGCTCGACATAGCGAGGCAGACTGCAACGAAATACGGAACTTCAGTCGGCGTCTTTTCTCTCGAGATGAGCTCTCAGCAGCTTGTTGACAGAATGCTTGCTGCAGAAGCCCGCGTTGATTCCTGGCAACTCCGCACTGGAAAAATCCGCAAGGATGCTGATTTTGGCCGCCTGCAAGAAGCTATGGCTCGCCTTTCAGAGGCGCCAATTTATATCGATGATAAAGCGACAACGTCAGTCCTCGCTATGCGTTCTGTCGCGCGCAGGCTGAAAATGGAAAAATCTCTCGGTCTCGTCATTATCGATTATCTGCAACTTATTACGCCAGCGAATGCTGGATCAAATACGTCACTCGTCCAGCAAGTGACTGAAATTTCCCGATCGCTAAAAGCGATGGCTCGCGAATTGGACGTACCGGTCCTAGCACTCTCGCAGCTATCACGCGCTGTGGAACAACGCCGAGGACGCCCGCGCCTTTCGGACCTTCGCGACTCAGGCTCTATCGAACAAGACGCCGACGTTGTTATGTTCATCCATCGCGAAGATAAGATGAGCGATTCGCCAGAGCGGACCGGTATCGCGGAAATCTTGATCGAGAAACACCGTAACGGCCCTATCGGCAAAGTAGAACTGCAGTTCCAGGAAAAAATGGCAACGTTCGACACTCTTGAATCCGCAGATTTCGGAGACTTCGCGACAGAAGCCACCATCGAATCAGACCAAAATCCGTTCTGATTCCCGAAATCCCAAGATACAAGAAACAATAACCAAACAAATATCAATAACCAATATTCAAACGGTTCATTGGGAATTTGAATTTTGAGATTTGTTTGGAGCTTGTATCTTGGTTATTGGTTATTACACTGATCAGATGGATCCTCTTGATAAACTTACTGCCTTGTTCGAGAAATTTCCCGGTATTGGTCCGAGGCAGGCTCAGCGTTTCGTACAATTTTTACTTCGCTCCTCGGCCGCAACCAGAAAAGATCTATCCGAAGCAGTGAGAGAACTTTCGAGCGCAGTGCACCAGTGCCCGTCGTGTATGCGTTATCACTCTGGCGATAAGGGTGAATGTTCCCTGTGCACGAATGCTGATCGAGACGCATCGCTTCTAGCCGTAGTTGCAACGGACGCCGACATTGCAGCGCTCGAGCGCAGCGGCACATACAAAGGGAGATATTTCGTCATGGGCGGCACAATATCGCTCGCATCTGAAAAAAAGAACGGCTTGCGAGAGCGGCAGCTGCTCGAATCGATAGTGACGAGAGTAAAAAAAGGTTTGCGTGAGGTCATTCTCTCCTTTCCCGCGAGCCCCGAGGGGGATTTTACTGCGCTTCACGTGCGAGATTCACTGGAGCCGTACGCAAAAGAGCACGGATTTAAGATAACCACACTCGGCCGCGGCCTCTCTACCGGCAGCGAGCTCGAATATGCAGACCCAGATACGCTCAAGAGCGCTTTAGAGAATCGCAGGTAATCAACTGCCCTTTTGGGAAAGGGCGTACAATTCCTTAAAATCGTGCATGGCACGATGAATTCGCGCCTGAGCATCACGTTCTTCCCGAAATGCTCCTGACCGCAAGTGATGGTGTGCTGACGCATCGCTTCGTGCTTTGGCAGCGCGCGACTGATTGGCGAGGTCTTCTGCTTTTCGCAGCGCATCTCGTATTGGGTATAGAGATTCCGAAAGCTGGGTACTTCTGGAGAGGAACGAAGCAGCTAAAACGGAATCGGTTGATTGCAGACTAAGGAATTTGTTTCTTCCAAATTCAAATAATTTTCCCGGATTCGGTAAAAGATATGTTGTGTTGAACACTTTAAAATGCTCTGGTTCAACTCCGGGTATAGAAAAATCCAGCAGATTCTCATTTGCCGGATCCGGAATTCGATCCCCTTTGTCCATGCGCTATGGTAGCGCGGTAATGCGAACTTTCGCAAACGGTTGCCTATGGCCTTTTTTTACAAAATGGCGAGACTTTGGGCGATAGCGGATGATAGTGACCTTTTTATCCCTTCCCTCTTCAACAAGTTCCGCGGTGACTTTGGCACCAGAAACATACGGCGCGCCTACTTTCGTCTCGCTACCGTCGTCCGTGAGAAGTACTTTATCAAAGGTAATCTTCTCGCCAGGCTTCGTTACGCCATCCATTTTCTCAATATAAATAACAGCGCCGTCAGTAACGACATGCTGCTTTCCGCCAACTTCTATGATCGCGATCTTTGACATAACCGCAGCAGTATACTGATATTTCGATCTAAATCAATGTATGTTGAGGGGCTGCAGGCGCGATGCCAGCAGCCCCCCAGCGCGACGCAATACAAGCACGCGGCAAGTTAGAGGGCGGCAGATAAAAATGCTGCCCCTATGAACGCCGCTGATAGCAGGGCCCCCATAAGGACAAACAGTTTTCCTGTCTCCATAACGTACCTCCGTGGGGTTGTACGCGCGCACGCATCCGCAAACGTTATCCCACGTCTATGCATCTCTGTCCAGTCGGTCTTTTTCTGCAATCTTTCCGCCATATTTTAGGCGGTCACGTATTGCCTGTGCTGGAGACTCAGGAAACCTGAAAACATGAAAATCGCCGGTCGCGATGACTATTTCTTTCTGATCTCGCTCCACTGCGCACTTAAATTCAAAAACTGCACTCATCCCCTTTTCCCTTGTGCCCCTTGATTGCTTCAAAATAAAATCAACCGTAACAGGCTCATTCACCTCCAAAAAATTCACAAAGTCGACATTCCTCATTCTTCTTAAAATGGCATTGGGTCCGAATATTCCCTGAAAGCAGGTATTGCATCGCGGAAGAATTTCGGGGCCGGGAACGATAATTTTTCTCTCAGGGCTGACCAAACCTTGCATCGGGCGCGTCGACCGAATGCCTCGAATTGCGCCGGTGACCTTATCACCTACATTTAATTCTCTGTCTATCCCTCCGACGAGCGGGAATGAACGCGCTGGAATCTGCTCGACATTTTGTATCTCGCTCATACTAGTTGTCCATTGCGGGTCTATCGAGGAGGGGTGCTTCCAACTGGTCTGAAGAACCGGTAATTCGCAAGACATCTTTGTCTATCTTTCCAAGCTCCTTCGAACCAGCATTGTAGTGGTTTACTGTAGTCGAAAGTGATGTTCCGATTTTCTTGTAGAAATCTTCGTACGCCTTCAAATGACGCGAAAGATTCTCGACGTTCTTCGCGATGTCTTTGGCGGTCTCTTCAATCTTGAATGCCTTGAAGCCATAGAGAACAGATTGGAGATACGCTGCGAACGTCGTCGGTGAGACGATAATGACTTTCTTTTCGTTGTATGCGTAATCAATAAGGTTGCGTGTGTTCACTTTGACTGAACCGACTTCGTTGATGAGGAGGTCGTAGTAAATAGCCTCGGCCGGGATGTACATGAACGCGAACGGGAGCGTGCCATCCTTGGGCCGTACATATTTCGCGCATTCGTCTATGCGTAGCTTGAGGTCGTTCTTAAATTGCTTTTCCAATTCCTCTCGCTGCCTATCGTCAACTGCGTTTACAAGCCGCTGATAATTATCGAGCGAGAACTTCGCATCGATGGGTATGATTCCCTCTTTCGTCACAATGATCGCGTCCACCGTCTCCCCTCCGGGAAACTCGTGCTGCATTTTGTATGAGCCGGGCGGCAAGATATTGCCGAGAATTAATTCTAGCGATGCTTCACCGAGGTTTCCGCGTTGTTTCTGATGTTTCAGGACTTTTTCAAGATTTTGAAGTTGCTCCGCTATCGTAAAAACCTGTTTTGTCGATTCTTTCGTCTCGGCTACACCTTTTGCGACCTCGGTCAGTTGCGTGTGAACGAGATCTCGGATGTCCGTGGCGAGCCGCTGTGACTCGCCGAATTGCGTCCGCATGCTCTCAAACATCCTGTTCGTCCCCTCGCCTAATTTTTGCTCCATTGAACGCGTTAGGTCCTGTAGCTGATTCTGTAACAGCATCAGGCTGTCGCTCGGCTTTTCTCCGCGGCCGCGTTTCCATATCAGGTATACAGTAGCGATGTTCCCGAGTACGAGAATAATTAGAATTATGACAAGCCAATCCATGCAGCGATGATATCACACGGCATGCTCACAAATCTTTCACTCGAATGGTCCAGAATGCCAGTAAGCATCCAGCGGACCACCGCTCATGGTCGTGCTGGGATGGGGGTACCGCGTGTTAATTCCGTGGACCCTCTTTGCTATGACAGTAGCTTTAAAAGGAACATTAGCCCTACTCCAGCGATAATGAGAGCTATCTGGAATTTCGTGAGGCGCTCTTTATAGATAACCCACCCCATGACGGATGCGACAAGTGTCGTTGCGGTGAGAAGCCCCGCAGCAAGCGCGTAGGGGCCGGTACTTAGGGCGTATGCGTACGAAGACGTAGCGGAGATGGTTAGCAAAGAAATTCCGATTATCTTTAGCCGGTCGTTCATAGATACGGAGATACGTTCTCCGACTTTTCCAAATAGCGAGAGAATGACAAAGTAGATGAGAGCAAACACTGCCACTCCGACTTCCCAAAAGTAGCCAGCAACAAGAGGATTCATTTCTCGTGAGAGCAAACCGAGAAAATAGAAAGAAAAAGCAACGACTGTTCCCGCGCCCGCCGTGAAAAAAATGCCCGTCCATATCTTCGTCGGATCGAGATGCGGATGGTCGGAGCGGAGCAGCGCAAGCATCACTCCGATGAATACGATCAGGGCAAGGAGTAGCAACTGGATTGGCGTAAGCCATTCATTCAAAAGTACAACGCCTATGAGAACGGCGATTATTATCTGCACAACCTGCCGAATCGACGTACTGATCCCGATGGGAAGATACCTCGAGGACGTTTGTGCGAGCAAAATACTAACGGCTCCTGTGCTGCTCGCGAGAATTAGAATCGGGAGATGCTCCGCTACCTCAAAAATCTCCTCTCTCGTAACAAGCAACAAGATCGGTGCCATCGTCACGATCAGAGAAAGATTCCTATGGAGAACGACGGTGAACGCATCGTACTTGCGTGCGAATGTAGTCTGAAGAGACCCTTGGATGCCATACGAAAGTATCGCGACAGCGATAAAAAAGAAAAAAGCCCCGCTGAGCATGTGGACAGTTTACACTAAAACCTATACCCTATTCTTATCGCCTGATTCAGTATGCTAGTTCATCAGATCAAAGCCGACATGATTGCCGCAATGAAAGCGAAGGATGACCTTCGCGTTCAGACACTTCGTGGGGCAATCGCGGGATTCACGAACGAACTGGTATCCAAGGGCATGAAGCCAACGGATGAGGTAACAGACCTTATGGCAGTATCCGTATTGAAGCGATTGGCAAAACAGAGAAAGGATTCAGCAGAACAATTTGAAAAAGGTGGCCGCCCGGAATTAGCACAAAAGGAGCTATCGGAGCTCAAGATCATTGAGGCGTACCTCCCACAAACCGCAAGCCACGCAGATATTGAGAAAGTCGCGATCGCGAAAAAAGCTGAGATGGGAATTTCTGATGCATCAGGCGCGGGAAAACTTATGGGCGCAGTCATGAAAGAATTTGCCGGCAACGCCGACGGAGGCGACGTAAAGGAGGTGGTCGCGAGCCTATTTAAATAGCGAGGGCTTTCGCCGGTGAATGGCGAAATATTGACACAAGCGACGCAACCGCGGAAAGCGCGATGGCTCCCGCCAGCGCTACGATGGCGGAAGCATATAGTGCTAGCAGTATGAGCGCACCACAGAGTAGGAGGCGCCCGAGCGCATACCCCATTTCCTTCAGTGCCGTTGTGTGGTCAATGTAATGCGCCGAGTCAGCTGCTTGTTCATACGCAGACTGGTCGAGGCCGATATGCCGTGTCGGTTCCCCCATGTGGTACACAACATCCGCGAGTACAACGGAAACGGGAGAAAAAATCAGAAGGCGCATTACCCACGATGAAGCAGCGAGCGTAGAGTGGATCGGCGCTGAGTACTGGAGTCCCATGATGGATAGCGTCCCGCGCAGCAATCGTTTTCCAACTAGTGTAAGAATAAGTGTGAGGGACATGACCGCTCCTAAAAGCATATATGACCAATCGAAAAGAATGAAAACTGCGATTGGCCAGGCGAAGAGAAGAGCTGCGCCTTGTAGCCCCTGAAGCATTGATTTTGTAAGCATGTCGCGTGAGTCCTCGCTTACAAGCGCCCGCATTGTATCCTCATAATTCCAGAGATACGGTTCGTATGATTCTCGGATCCCGATGAGCGCAATCGAAGAGGCAAACGCAAGAGTCGCGCAACCGACAAGAAGCATCCACGCGCCACCAACTGCTCCCACAATAATGATGCTTGCTGAGAGCGGCATTAACGTGAGGAACACTTCAAAAAGGTAATTGGTTTGCTGCTGGTGTCTCGCGCCCTGCGAAGCACGGTACGGAATCCAGTAAAATGCACGATACACGCCTTGAAGACATGCAAATCCCACGATGCCCACCCAAATATTTTCCGCTCCAGCCCCGAATACGCCGGTTGATGCTGCAGCGAGCCACACAAACGACACGGAAAGCGCGAACGTGGCGTACAGTATCGAACGCTGGGTGCCATTTGCGAGATTCATGCCCGAAAGAGGCGTGAGAAAAAATGCTATAAGCTGTGCTGCTGCGTATGCGAGCACTGTTGCGATCAGTGCACCTGTCAGTGTCTCTCCGCTGAAATAGAGCGCGTGGAATACCAATACCCACGCAAACACATTCCCCGCTGCAAGCGCTGCGCGCAGAAGAAATCGATGGATTGTAATTGCCGAGAGGGTCATTCTTTTCTTTGTACGGCAATGATACACCTACAGAGGGCGTCCGTCTTCGACGGGTGTAGATATCACCCCTCCCACGCCGAGTCCTTAATGAGATGTTCGACGTCCATCGCAAGATCATGCGCATGGATTTCTTCGTTGTTGATCCTGTCGCCGGATCTGTCGTGTTCTATTTCGTCGAGAACATGGTCGATCAATTCCCACCCAGGTCCCGATGTCCCTTTGGTACGCATGGTATCAATCAACTCTCGGAGTTCGTGCAGCAACACAGCGGTTGGTACATTCTTTTGATTCGCATCATCCTCTTTCCATTTTTTCTCGATTTCCTCCAGAGCTCGAATACCCGGCCTCTCTGGCGTGTCCCTTAGACCCATCCGAATCTCGCTCATGCCAAAATCATACATGCATTTCTAGACAACACAAAATCCCCGCACTGTGCGGGGATTTTGTGTTGGAATCTTTGAAGAACTATCGCCTAGCGCAGCGAGCAAAGAGGGAAAGTTAACTTCTCTCTTTCGAGCCAGCGACGGCGAAAAGATCACGAAGTGATCTTACCAACGTCCGCCACCGCCGCCACCGCCTCCGCGGTTGCCGCCGTAGCCACCTCCGCCGCCTCCACCACCACCGCGGAAATCGCGGCGAGGGCGGTCCTCAAGCGGACGTGCCTCGTTGACGGTGATGCTTCGGCCTCCGAAGTCCTTGCCATTGAACTGGTCAATTGCCTTCTGAGCGTCGTCATCATTCGCGAACTCGACAAAGCCGAAACCTTTCGAGCGGCCGGTCATCTTATCCATGATGACAACAGCGGACGAAACGGTGCCAGCTTGCGAGAACGCATCCTTCAATTCGGCGTCTGTCGTAGAGTACGGCAAACCACCGACATATAGCTTCTTAGCCATGAATGTGTCTTCTGTTTCTTTCCTTTAAAAATGTAAACCAACCTTTCCTTTCCCTGCCGGTCTACGTTTTGCGTATCCCTCTCAAGTATGGAAAACTTACATTACGCCGATAGTGTACAGCGGGGCTATAGAAATGCAAGGGTCCTATTTATCGTTGTGTATTTCATCCGATAACTCCTTGTATTCATTTTTTATTGTCGTGACGACTGTTTGTAGTTGAGTCACCAATCCCTCGACTTCCTGATGTTTAGCTTGAATGTCAACTATCCTAGAATCATCTCCAGGAACTTCGCGTTTTAATTTTGCAAACGACTCATCCAGTTCTAACCTCTTTTGCTGAAGTTCTTCGAGCCTAGCGTCAAGTACTTCAATTTGGTTACCCACACGTGCGATTTTTCCCAACAACGGATGCTGATTCAGAGGGGTAAATTTATCGGTCACAGCAGCCATTATGATACAAAAGAAATGCGAAAGGAAGGGAGGATACTGTGGTCATTGTATCAAAAAGTTAGAACCCACTTCCGGCAGAATCCGATCTGATTCGCACGCTCCGCGCGCGTGGTGGCTTTTTCCTCAACCTCACGATTCGAGCCGGTGGGAACACTGAATCCCGCCCCACGCGCGGCGTACCGCTCGTTCCGCCCTCTCGCC
>JACRFI010000014.1 GCA_016217965.1 Candidatus Kaiserbacteria bacterium | reverse complement strand
TTCATCCTTATTTTTAACTTACTTAAGAAAAATGCAGTGAAGCCGGAGGACGGCAATGCTTTGCTTCTTATCCAGCAACAAATGCAGGCGATCGCTGGAGAGCTACGTGGGATGACAAAGGAAGTCACGAGCGTGAAAGAGATCGGTAGACAAACACAAGGATTTGCACAGCAACTGCAGAATCTCCAAGATATTTTGAAAAATCCGAAGCAGCGCGGCATCCTCGGCGAATATTATCTCGAAACCGTCCTCAAGAACGTGCTCCCGCCCGGGATGTATCAGATGCAGTACCCGTTTAAAAACGGAGAGATCGTCGACGCCGCCGTGTTCGTGAGCGATAAGATCGTCCCTATCGACTCCAAGTTCTCTCTCGATAACTACAATCGCCTCGTGCACGCGAATGAGAGTGAGAAGCCCACTTTTGAAAAAGCGTTCGTCAACGATCTAAAATTGCGTATCCAAGAAACAGCGAAATATATTCGCCCGGAGGAAAACACGATGGACTTCGCCTTTATGTTTATCCCTTCCGAAGGTATTTATTACGACCTCCTGACCAACCAGGTCGGCGGCGGGGAGGATGAGAATCTTATCCAGAGAGCGGCGGGGAAGTATAAGGTCATCATCGTCTCGCCGACGTCATTCCTCGCATATCTTCAGACCGTGATGCAGGGCTTGAAGGCACTTAAGATCGAAGAGAAGGCGGCAGAAATCCAGCAGAGGGTAGGGGAGCTGGGGAAGCATATCAGCGCGTGGCAGGAGTTCTACCGGAAGCTCGGCGTCTCGCTCGGCACGTCAATCAGCCACTACAACAGCGGCTACAAAGAACTGGGCAAGATAGATAAAGACGTCTACCGCATCGCCGAGAGTAAAATAGGCATCGAACCAGAACTTCTGGACAGGCCGAATCTTGAAGAAGCATGAACATTCGTGTGCTTTCACCCGTTCGAGATTTCATCGATGCGCTCGATCCGCATGTGCGCGCGCATGCGTATGGCCTCATCGATTTGCTCGAACAATACGGGCACAAGCTCGCAATGCCAGTCGCAAAACCGATAGGCGGCGGCTTGTGGGAGTTACGCTCGCACACGCGCCCGGCGGTTCGTATCCTCTATGGATTCTATGGAGACGGAGCGGTTCTCGTCCTAGCGCTTAAGAAACAACGACCGGCGCTCCTCGCGCGCGAGATTGAATTGGCGCGAAAGCGGTTCGAAGCCTATTGCGCATAATATAGCGAATATGCTATATTGTTCATTATGAACAAAGAGAGGAAAAATAATGTTATATCGTATGCCGCGATGAAGCGGGCGGCGTTGCGCGATGCTAAATTCCGCAAGGAGTACGAGGCAATTCAACCGGAGTTTGATGTGGTGAGAGCAGTGCTCGACGCTCGTCTTAAGAGGGGGCTCACGCAGGCCGAGATTGCTCGTCGTGCCGGCACGACGCAATCGGCCATCGCGCGTTTCGAGGCTGGCAGGACGAATCCAACGCTTGATTTCGCCTCTCGGGTAGCGCGCGCGGTCGGCGCGAAACTCGAAGTGCGTCTCACGCGTTAATCCGCATTGAACCCGAATTGTTGGACAAACCCAGTACTGATGTGTTAGATTAGAGAAACTATGGAAGTGGCCGTAATCAAGACCGGCGGGAAGCAGTATGTCGTCT
>JACRFI010000013.1 GCA_016217965.1 Candidatus Kaiserbacteria bacterium | reverse complement strand
GTATCATCACCACAGGTCGGAGAACCTTGCCGACTATGTGAGGGAATTCTGCTTCCGATTTTCCTCACCCGAATTATTCAAAAACCCCAGCTTTTACTTAACAAAATCATTAACCCTTGTGACAACTGCTTTCTAATACCTAGACACTCCATCACTTCCACCCTTTCGCCGGGGAAAATCGTAAAGTGCGGGTGGTTCTCAAATAATTTTGCGGCTTCTTCGTGCGACTCCGCCTGCACTATCGTCCATGCTCCCATTTCGTTCCTCGTATCCGAGACGCCACTTTTGTCGATGCGCTTCGTTTTGCCGAGCGGCGAGCCGTTGTCGACAATCGCGCTCGCGTTGTCCGTCGCCCATTTACTCCAAGCCTCCATGCCTCCATGCCTCTTTTCATCTCTGCCTCGTCGGGCTTCCATCCTTGCATCTTCTCCCCTGAACCTAGGAAAACTGCCATGAATTTTTTCATACGTAATGAATGTTGATGAGTAAGTACTGCTGAGTATACGGCAAAATCGTGAGTGAAGCATGAGATCGAAACTCAGCATGTGCATCCATATGCTATCGTCTTAAGATGTCTGGCGAACGACCTACTAATTTGGGAAAGAAATTGCTCGACAAAGCGAGCAAGTGGATGCAGCGCACAACAGATACCCTGCTAAAAGACATGCCCAGGGTCCGCGACCTCCTTATTGATATTGAACATAACACCGTCCGAGTATTCATTCCGCGCACTGGCATAAAAATACAGTTTAGATTGATGGCTGACCCCGCGCTCGCCTTCGACGAAGCTCAAGCGACTATGGATGGCTTTCTACAAGAGCCCCACTGTACACCACGCATAATGAGAAAGCACAAGATTCTTCTTATCTCGTATCCGCCACAGAAAGATAGCGATTTCCAGCTTTCACCAATATAGATCCCGAAAACGATGGTGGCGAAAAACGCCAGCTTAACGTAAGACTGATTCAAAAAGAGTACGGTCTGAAATTTGAAGAGTATGCTGATGCCTGGTTTTTAGCTAGAAATACACTTTTGAGACGCGTCTAAGATCAGTATCAAGCTCCGCGCATTCTTTGCGAAAGACGCGAAGCGAGGGAAGTGCTTTTTGCCGTCTTCGCAGGCGCGACCGGCGCCGAGACCGAGCGCTGGCGTAGCAACGCCAGATAGCGACGGCAAAAAGTACTTTCCCGAGCGGAGCATTCGCAAAGAATGCGCTATAACACCATGAACTGCACGTTCGCCGGCGCCACGAAGAGGTTCGCATTTGCTGCAACAGGCTGGCAATCGTAATTGACTGACACGTTCGGATCGAATGCTGCGCTATTCGCGGAACTGCCGGAGCCTGACATCATCGTCGATGCGCTCATCTTGATGCCCTGCGGCATCATATCGGACCAGACATAGACATCATTTCCCGTTTTTATCATGTGCGCCGCCACTGCCTCTCCCCCGGCCGCGGAAACAGTGCTCGTGAAATCACCGCGGACGCTTCCATTCGAAACATACACGACACCATCGGTCTCGGAATTCTCGACTTGCGACGATACTGTGCACTTATACGATCCATTCATCGCGAAGAGCGAGGCGAGCGTGCCGCTCCCAGTATTCGTGTTCGTGTTGCCATTCTGTTGCACCTGCTGTGCATTATCTCCCTGCATCATTGAGCCGGAAGAATTGTTCGAGTAATACCACACTGCTGCGCCGACAACTGCGACTGCGACTACCAAACCGATTATTGCATTCGTGCTCATGGGTATTTGTGTGAAATAGGTAAGCCATTACTATACCCCCACACCTTTTTTTGGAAAGGTGTGGGGGTGTGCCCCGGCGACTTTCCCGTGAAAAGACAAGAAGGTATAGTGGTACCTCGTGCGCAACTACCATTCGGGCAACGCGCCCGACGTCACAAAGTAAAATTATGAACAATTTTCTGGCACCTCGACTCGGATATCAAAAATGGGTACATTCTTGATATCGCTCGCCCTACGTCGCCAGTAAGAACATCATGGAACAACCGTCTAATTCGGCAGAGGCTGAGAAAGGATTCATGTCTGCGTATGATGAACACGCGGACAGCATCTTCCGCTTTCTAGCCAGTAAGATCTCGGATCGCGAGATAGCGAGAGACCTTATGCAAGAGACATTCACGCGTGCGTGGGACTACTGCCAAGAAGGAGGGCTGATCCGAGAGTGGAAGCCGTTCCTCTTTCGCACTGCCTACAACCTCGTCGTGGATACGTACCGGAAGAAAAAAGCGGTATCCTTGGACGCGATGATAGAAGACCAGGGCTTCGCGATACCCGACAGAAGCGATGTTATAAACATCGACAAAGCCGAGGTGAAGCGCATACGCGCGGCAATGCAGGGGCTCGATGAGGTGTACCGCGACGTCCTCTCGCTTCGATTCACAGAGGATTTGCCGCCAAAGGAGATAGCGGGCATCCTGGGGCTTTCGGAGAACGTGGTGTCGGTGCGCATCCACCGCGGGCTTGCGAAATTGCGCGAACACATGAACGGAAGAAAACAAATATGAACAACGAATATTTCAATACAGAAGAAAAAGAGATGGCGGATAAGATCCGGTCTTTGTCCGCATTCAAACTGACTGACGAGGAGCGGCACAAGGCGAAAAAGATGCTGCTTGAATACGCGCGGATGAAACCCGTTCGTGTGGCTGCTGCCGCACCGCGCGCCTGGTTCTCTTTCGGCATCCGCCCAATACCGGTCATCGCGGGCGTTATGGTGGTCATTCTTTCCACCTCGACCGCTGCTGCGGCAGAAAACGCACTCCCCGGAGATTTTCTATACAACATAAAGGTGAGCATCAATGAACCGGTGCGCGCCTCTCTCGCTGCATCCGCAGAAGCAAAAGCAGCGTGGGCAATAGAACGTGCGGAGCGCCGCATCGAAGAGGCAGCGTCCCTCGCGCTCGCGGGAGAACTGGATGATGAAACAAACGAAGACCTGAATGCGCGCTTCGAGACGCACGTCAAAGAGGCAGAGGCGGAACAAGCGTCGCTTCAAGAAGAAAACTCCGTCGCTGCTTCGCGCATTGAAACAAACTTGCGTGCAACCTTGATAGCACATGCCGACGTTCTTGCAGAAGTGCGAGAGGAACTTGAAGACGAAGGAAGCCGCGCTCGCATCGATACGGTCATCGAACGAGTATCCTCGCGTACATTCGCGAGTGCGCGGAAGGCAAAAGGTGGAGAGGAAGCTGCCACAATGATGATGGCGCTCGACGTTTCGCGAGAGAGTGACGTAGCAGATGAGCAAGAAGAGAACGCCGAGGAAGCACGCAGTGTCGCGAAAGAGAGAATAGAGGCATCGGAGCGGCTCGTCACTAAGAATGAAGGCAGGGTGCGCGAAGACACGCGCGCGCGGCTGCAAGCGCGGCTTACAGGCGCAAAATCCACGTTCGCAGAAGCGGAAGACGCGCTTTCGCGCGGGGATAGGCGCGGAGCAAGAGCGCGTTTCACCGACGCTCTGCATGGCGCGATACAAACACGTGCCATGCTCGCAACGGAAGCGAACAGCGCACCGAAAAAAACAGCTGCGACTTCCCTCTCGATAACCGCTCCGTCACCTGCCTCCGTAACTATTGAGACAGGAGAAACAGATGCGGGCGCGGCAACAATGATGAGTGTGACAACACAAGTCGCTGCAACCACATCCACAACGACCGATGAAAAAGACGATTCCGATGAAGATATCAAAGTTGAAGTTGATATAAGATCGGATGAGGATGAACAGGAATCTGGTAGCAAAAAAATAAAAATTGACCTCTAAATTTTGCGTGCGAAGAGAAGTTTGATACACTTCTCGGCATGAATACTCCTAGATCGCACATTCGGCCTACTGGCCTCAGTACTTCCTCACTCGACGTTCGGGCGCAAATGCTCGTGCCGATGGTCGTCGAAAAGACTTCCATGGGCGAGCGCGCATATGATATTTATTCGCGCCTCCTCAAGGAACGCATCGTTTTTTTGGGTGGCGGCATTGATAGCGACGTCGCAAATCTGGTAGTCGCACAATTTCTCTTCCTCGCATCGGAAGACGCAAAGAAAGATATATCCTTCTATATCAATTCGCCTGGCGGCCACGTCTCTGCCGGACTCGCCATTCTCGATACAATGAATCACATTCAGCCGCACGTCTCGACAGTGTGCGTCGGCATTGCCGCATCGATGGCAGCGGTCCTACTTTCGGCGGGACAGAAGGGCAAACGATTCGCGCTCCCGAACGCGGAAGTGATGATCCACCAGCCATCCGGTGGCGCAGAAGGTCAGGCATCTGATATTGAGATAACGGCGAAACACATCATCGCAACACGCGACCGCCTCAATAAAATACTCGCAAAAAACACGGGCCAAACGCTCAAAAAGATAGAGACAGATGTGGACCGCGACTTCTTCATGAGCGCTGAAGAGTCAGTCAAGTACGGCATCGTAGACAAGGTGCTCCAATAACCGCGCTGAGCATTGACAATTCCCTTTTGGTGTTTCCTATTGGAAATATTGTGATACTAGCAGTCCGTACGTGGCTGTGCTATATTCCGGGTACACCCTTACTAAAAATATGTATTTCAAATCTTTCAGCCGCGCACCTTTCCGCGTATGCAGAGTTTCTAGTATTTCTAACGTTTCCATACTCTTTCGAGTAAACTCTTAAGTACCACATAGAGGTGCGCGGCGTGAAGGAATTCACGCATATGTCACTCAAATTAATACTGGCCCTTCTTGCCCTCTCGGGACTCTCCGGCATCGCGTTCGGCTATTTCCTACGCTGGATCATATCCTTGGGGAAACGCGGCTCGATGGAGCTTGAGATAAAGCAGATGATGCTGAACGCGCAGGAGAAATCCCAGAAAATAACCGAAGAAGCCGAGCAGCGAGCAAAAGAAAAAGAAGAAACTCTCACGCAAGAATATAAAGAGCGCGAGCGCGACTTGAAACAAACAGAAGAGCGATTGATCCGCAAAGAAGAACTCCTCGACAAGCGCCAAACAAACCTGGACTCTGAACAGGAGACCCTCGGCACGAAGAACGAGGAAGTGCAGAAATTGAAGGAAAAAACAGAACAAATAGTGAAGGCAGAGCAAGAAAAGTTGGAATCGGTCGCAAAGCTTTCGGCCGACGAGGCAAAAGAAGAGCTCATCAAGGCGGTTGAGAAGCGATATGAGCAAGACCTGGAAGGCCGCATGCACAAGCTTGAGATAGCGGGAAATGAAAAGCTTGAGCAACGTGCAAAAGAAATACTTACGACCGCAGTGCACCGCCTCGGAAATTCTGTGGTTTCAGACGTTCTGGCGACTACTGTATCCCTACCGAACGACGAAATCAAAGGAAAGATAATCGGCAAGGAAGGCCGAAATATCCGCTCGTTCGAGCGGGCAACCGGTGTTGACGTGATCATAGACGATACACCGGGAACCATCACCCTTTCCTGCTACGACCCAATACGGCGCCAGATAGCGCGCATTGCGCTCGAGAACCTCATTCTTGATGGGCGCATCCAGCCGGCAAAGATAGAAGAAGCGGTGCAAAAAGCAGAGGCGGAGATAAGCACGATCATCAAAAAGAAAGGTACCGAGGCAGCGTACGAAGCGCGCGTGCCGAACATGGACCCGAAACTTTTGATGATACTCGGGCGCCTCTACTTCCGCACAAGCTACGGACAAAATGTCTTGGACCACTCAGTCGAGATGGCGCATCTCTCTGGGATGCTCGCGGAAGAACTTGGCGCTGATCCTGCGATCGCACGCGCCGGTGCCCTCTTCCACGATATCGGAAAGGCGCTCGACCATGAGGTGCCTGGCACACACGTCGAAATTGGGCGCCGCATCTTGCAGAAATTCGGCGTAGACGAAAAAGTCATCAAAGCGATGCAAGCGCATCACGAAGAATACCCGTACGAAACACCAGAGAGCATGATAGTGCAAGTAGCGGATGCTATTTCAGGAGGACGCCCCGGCTCTCGCCGCGACTCCGTTGAGAATTACATTAAGAGATTGGAAGAATTGGAGGCACTCGCCAAGCAACATCCAGGTGTCGAGAAGAGTTTTGCTATTTCCGCTGGCCGCGAGATTCGCGTCATCGTGAAGCCGGAAGAATTGACAGATCTTGAAGCACGTAAGCTTGCGCGCGATATTGCCGACCAAATAGAAAAAGAGCTCCAGTACCCAGGGGAAATAAAGGTCTCGGTCATCCGCGAAACTCGTGTCATCGAGTACGCACGCTAGAAATCCCTAGCGTAGCCGCTCTGCCGCAATAAAACTCGTATAGTTACGCTTTAAATCCTGGATAGACGCTTCTAGGACGTCGAGTTTGTACATGTGCGCCGCGGCGCTAGATGCGATAACAGCGGTAGTCGCCGGCAACTTCCCTGCCGCGAGATCTGCTGCAGCTTTTGCGGTATCTGCGTATTCTTTTAGCACCACGCGCGGCCACACGCGCTTTAGATACGCACGGCATTGCTTTAATGATTGTTCGTGAGAGGTGATGAGCGTGATCTGATCTGCAGTAACACCCTTTTTGACCAATAAATTCTGGTGTATTTCGATATCGAACAACTTTTTTATGGAGAATCGGTGCTTTGCCATGGCATATATTGCTTCCATTACGACCCCGCCCGTCGAATTTTCGATTGGAAAGATTCCTAAGTCGATTTTCCCGTTTTCGAGCGCCGCGAGCACCTTCTCACCGGTTATCAGATACGCAAGCGTGTATTTTTTGATTTTGCCATGTTTTTTTGCATACACTCGCGCCGCCTCCTCGGAAAAACTTCCCTCTGCCCCCATGACTCCAATAATCATCAAGCGATACTACCCTGCCCCCGCACCCCGAGCAACAGGAAAAACGCCTTAAAACACAACATTTTTGAACAAAACGCAACAATGTGGATATCTGGGAGACCCGATTGACACCCCTAAAATACGGCTCAGAATGGGACTAGTCGGCTGCTTGTGGTAAGGGTCGAGCAGAGTCCACGCCGATTTTATAAACCTAAATCAAAAAAATATATGGCAAACAAGATGGATCTTATTGATCGTGTGCAAGCGGTCCTCGGTGGGACAAAGGCAGATGCAGAGCGCGCAGTAGAGGCGATGATCGCGGCTGTCACTGACTATTTGAAAAAAGGAGAAGAAGTCTCTATCGCTGGCCTTGGCATATTTGAGGCTAAGACGCGTGCTGGCCGCATGGGGCGCAACCCGCGCACTGGCGCTTCAATTGAGATAAAATCAATGCGCGTACCAAAATTCCGAGCATCGAAGACCCTTAAAGATGCGCTTAAGTAGCGTTCTAGTTCGCTGCTAGAGTACAAAATATCCGCCAACTGGCGGATTTTGTATGCTCGCATTCGTCGTGTACAGTATGGACTTCGTCCTTCTCTCTACTGAAGCCACGAAGGACAAGGCGGGATTCGTTTAATGGTAGGACATCAGTTTTCCAAACTGAGGACGGGAGTTCGATTCTCCCATCCCGCACAATATTTTCGTATTTCAGGTTGAGATACGAGGCAATTTGTATTATATTTTGTCAAATCCTATGAGACCCTCAGTTCATTCGCTACTTGCTAACGTCGGAGCGCTCGGCATTCTCGCCGGTACACTCTTCGTCGTATCGCATCGTGACCTGATTTCGAGGCCCTTGGTTGCCACAAATGAATACCCCTCTGTTCAGCTCGAGCAGACAGCATCAGTCACGAATATCGTCGACACCCCCGAAGCAACCGAGAAAAAGCCTGCAATAGAGCCAAAAAGTGAAGTTATTGATACACAGCAGCCTGAGGAGAACATAGCTGCCTCCGCAGCACCTGACTCAGAGTCCGATCCGGAAAACACACAAATAACGCGGCTCAAAAACCCATATGCGTTTCCTTCGCATGGTTCCGATGTGCTTAACCAAGAAGCACGTGCGGCGCTCGTAAACATCTTGTGCGAGGCATCGGGCGACGCCGTTAAATCGATCAGCGGAAGCGGAACGATCATCGATTCTCGAGGCATCGTCGCCACAAACGCACACGTTGCACAGTACGTTCTGCTTGCAAAACACTCTAATATCGATATTTCATGCAAAATCCGAACCGGTTCCCCTGCGAGGGATGCTTGGGGCGCTGAAATCTTGTTCTTCCCTTCACTCTGGATAGATGCACACGCGAAAGACATAGTACATACACGCCCAAAAGGGACTGGCGAACATGACTATGCCCTCCTGCGCATCGTTCCTCTCGAGAACGGCTCTGCGTTGCCACTCTCGTTTCCTTACCTGGAACCCGATACACGTGAGACCATCGGATTCACCGGGGATTCAATACTCATAGCTGCATACCCTGCTGAATTTGGAGACTCTGCGGCGACGCGGAACAATCTGAACGTATCGACTGTGTTCTCTAATATCAAGCAAATGCTCACTTTTAGCGAAACGTCAGTCGACATGATATCGCTCGGGGGCACTGCCGTAGCACAGAGCGGGTCCTCAGGGGGCACTGTCCTCAACATCTGGGGACGCGCACTCGGCATTATCGCGACCACAAGCGAAGGAGAGACGACTGCAGCGCGCGATCTACGCGCTATCACCTATGCTCATATAGATCGCAGTATTCGCACCCACACAGGCAAGGGTCTCGAGGATTTGCTCGATAAAGACCCTGCCTCACAAGCTTCCATATTCAAAACTGAGGCTGATAAACTCGCTAGCAAGCTAGTAGAGGAAATCCAAAATAGCCAGCGTTAAAATTTCAGCAACAAGAATTTCGTGCTAGCATGCGCGAGTAAATGCGGGGCGTAGTATACCGGTAGTACGCTTGGTTTGGGACCAAGTAGACCGAGTTCGATTCTCGGCGCCCCGATTGCGGTTCGTAAATCGTTTGCCGATTTCTGGCTGCCTGCCCCCTTCGGAGAGCAGGACTGGGCCGGAAGATGGGAAAACGGCGTATTCCCATTTCGCTCTACGTCGCCAGTAACAGACTGATGTCCTTTAGAATGTCCTTTATAGATTCCCTTCCAACGCCTGTTCTATTAAGTTGCAGCGCGCAGTTCGTGTAGAGCGATTTAACAGTATCCCCACAACGTCCAGTTGAAATTCGCGCGTATCCTTCTTTTTCTCCATATATAGCTCTGCCGTCCTGGCAAACTTCCTTAGTTTTCTGGTATCAACGAGTTCTTCAGGACTGTATTGTGATTCACGTGAAAAGTCCGCAACAGATACGGTCTTGACCTCAACGAATCGTACTATATTGCCCTTGATCCCGATGATGTCTATTTCTCCCCAGGGCTCACGATAATTCCTTTCCAGTATCCTGTATCCTTTTCTTTGGAGAAAAAGGCACGCGATATCTTCGCCGGATTTCCCCGTCTTTTTGCGACGCTCATCTCTTTTCAGCGTGTCACCAGGATTCATGACCTTTCACGTGAACCGGCGGGACTATGTAATTTTTGACTTACCATACGCATCTTGAGGTGGTTCACGTGAAAACGTTACTTAAGAGCCTGAATATGTCTATTCCCCCGCGGACTCAACGGACAAAGGACGTCTTCATGATGTCCTTTATCCCCACTATCCCCAGAGTTTTCCCCAGTTCTTAACATTGTACATTTTCGCACACTTCATTAATTTGTATGCAAACTTTTCTGCATTATGTGGGGAAAACGACAAGTCCCCACAGAAACATTGAAGAATAAAAGATAGTGTGAGAGTATGTCTCACGCGCGGGCATGGTTAAGTGGTATAATGCGTCCTTGCCAAGGACGAGTTGGGAGTTCGATTCTCCCTGCCCGCACAAAATTAATTTCGTCGTTGCACCCGCTGTCGTCGAAATTTACATTTCTCCTCCTTGAGAACCCTCGGTTCTCAACGCTCATTTCGTTCACTGCTCTCCAAGACGGGAAACTTCCGTTTCCCGACCCCTTCCCGTGGCGGAAGCAATTCACTACGTTCATTGCTCCCGCCAGGACTCGAACCTGGAACGTCAGTTCCGAAGACTGATGTGATATCCATTTCACCACGAGAGCAGAGTGCCTATCATACAGCGAAAGTGCCCTGCAGTGCTAGAATGCGCGCATGAAATTGGATGTGCCAGTAATTGTGGCAGAACTACACGAAACGCTGAAAAAGGCTGGCTATGAAGCATATCTTGTCGGCGGATGCGTCAGAGACCTCCTGCTAAAGAAGGAGCCAAAAGACTGGGATATCACGACAAATGCAACTCCCGAGAAAATCCAATCTCTGTTCGAAGAAACATTCTATGAAAACGAATACGGTACGGTCGGAGTGGTCACGGACGCCGCAGTCCAACGCTTAAAAGTGATTGAAATAACGCCGTACAGGATAGAGGGGAAGTATTCAAACGCGAGGCACCCCGATGAGGTGAAATTCAGCACTAAACTTGCTGACGATCTGGAGCGCCGCGATTTTACCATTAACGCCATCGCGTACGAGCCTACAAGCGGAGAAATCGTTGACCTCCACGGAGGCAAAGCAGACCTTGAGCGAAGGGTTCTCGTGTCTGTGGGAGATCCATACGAGCGATTTTCAGAAGACGCACTCAGGATGATGCGGGCAATACGGTTTTCGGCTGAGCTGGATTTCGCAATTGATGCCGCAACCGCTGCCGGCATCGCAAAACACGCGCAGCTCTTGGAGAAAATCTCGAAGGAACGTGTCCGTGACGAACTTATGCGAATACTCCTAAGCGACAGGCCGATGCAGGCGCTATTTATAGCCCAAAAACTTGGCCTTTTGAAGTATATCGTCCCTGAACTTGAAGAAGGGCTCGGCGTGAAACAAAACCAAGCTCACTCGTACGATGTGTTTGAACACTCGCTCCGCACCCTGCAGCATGCCGCAGACAAGAAATGGCCCCTCGATGTACGTATTGCCGCACTGCTGCACGACATAGGAAAAACACCCACGAGACTGTGGTCAGATGCCAAGAATGACTGGACATTTCACGGGCACGACGTCGTAGGAGCGCACCTCGCAAAAAAAATACTCACGGACCTCCGTTTCCCGAAAGAAGTGCAGGAGAAAGCGATCACGCTCATACGTTGGCACATGTTCTTCTCGGATCCGGATAAGATAACCCTGTCCGCGGTGCGGCGCGTGATAAACAGGGTGGGCACCGAGAATATCAAGTCCCTCTTGAATTTGAGGGTGTGCGACCGCATAGGCACAGGACGCCCGAAAGAGCACCCATTCCGCCTTCGAAAATACATGTCCATGGTTGACGAAGCGATGCGAGATCCTGTTTCCGTTTCCATGCTCAAGATAGATGGATCGGGCATCATGGCACTAGGAGAGAAGCCGGGACCGAGAATAGGATGGGTCCTGCACGCGCTTCTCGAGGAAGTTTTAGATGATCCCAAGAAAAATACTGAGGAATATTTAAAAACGAGAACCAAGGAGCTCCTCTCGATGGGGGAGGAGCAACTTCAAAAACTTGGAGAAAGGGGAAAAGAGAGGCGAGAGGAAGAAGACGAGGCAGCAGTTCGAGAGCTTCGGCAAAAACACCACGTCACGTAAGTGCAGAAAGGGTAAAACCCCGCTTCGCGAATCCGGAGAGGTCCTAAGACCCATCCGCGTTCGCAAAGCGGGGTATAGTGGGTACGTAATACCCACATTATTTCATTTTCCTAGATCGGTTCTTTTGATTAGAGCGAACGGTACTTTTTTTCACATTTGGGCCCTCATTGAGAAGCCGCTGATTGGTGAGTGTACCTGCTTATCCGAACCGTAAAGAGCTTGGAAAATGGAGGGATTCGAGTGAGAGCACTGAATCCTCTGTCCTAAAGGATACATGCCTTTCGGACACTGTAAAGGACAGGGTGTGGATATCTTGTCCTTTAGATTACCTGATTTCCAGGGAAATTGGGCAGTGATCGGAGCCAAAAACGTCCGGATGAATTGCGGCTTTGGCAGTCTTTTTCTTAAGAGACGAGGAAACAAAAAAATAATCTATCCGCCATCCCACGTTCCTGGCTCTCGCGTTTGAAAAATGGCTCCACCAGGTGTAATGCCCCTTGCCCGTGTGATCAATGCGAAATGTGTCAACAAACCCAGCATCTATGAGTGATTGGATCCCTTCCCGTTCTTCGTTCGTGAATCCGTGCTCTCCTTCATTTGCAGCCGGGTGGGTAAGATCTTCCTCAGTGTGTGCCACGTTTAGATCTCCACAAAAAATAACCGGCTTCTTCTTTTCTAGCCGTTTCATATACGTAAGAAATGCGGGGTCCCATTGCTTATGGCGTAGCGAAAGGCGGCTGAGATCGGGCTTTGCATTCGGTGTGTAGACGCTGGAGATGAAAAAATCCTTGTATTCAGCCGTAATTATACGACCCTCTTTATTGGGATCGCCGTATCCGTCATTAGAAAGCCCATATTTTTTTTCAATATCCTCCGGGATACCAAGCGAGATGCGCAGAGGCTTGAGCTTCGTGAAAATGGCAGTCCCGCTGTATCCTTTTTTCACAGCTGAATTCCAATATTCTTCGTAGCCAGGAAGATCTATTTCGGCTTCACCTTGCTGTGCCTTTGTCTCCTGCAGGCAAAGGATATCTGGCTTGAATTTTTGGACAAATGGCACGAAGAGTCCTTTCCTATGAACCGCCCGCAATCCATTTACATTCCACGACATCAAGAGCATACAGAAACAGTATCACACGGGTACATCGCGGCTTCATGTTGAGGCGCTAGCGTTACATCTGTATGACACATATTCCGACGGAGCTGGAGGAGCTTACGAGCACGTTCGATCATGTGCCTAGGAAGGGGATTCCTGAGTGGAAGATATTCCGGCCCGTTCGAGGTGACCATATAGAAATGTATGGTTCAGTCAGAGGCTCATTTACAAGTCGCATGGCTGCGGATGTGTTTGATGAACCCAGCGAGGACGCGTATCTGTAGCGCCTCTCGCTATTTCAAATATTTCTTGCCTTTTAGTTTTTCCGGCAAGTAGCTATCTTTGCCATTTTCCCTGTCGGGATACATTTTGTATCCTTTGTGGTATCCAAGCTCTTTCATTAATTTCGTCGGTGCGTTACGGATGTTCATCGGGATAGGAAGGTTCCCGAATTGTTTAACGTCTTCGAGCGCGGCGAATACAGCGTCATACGCACGCCTGTCCTTCTTGCACTGCGCAAGATATGCGACACCGTGTGCGAGATTGATCGTCGCCTCCGGATAGCCGATCTTGTTGACCGCATCGAACACGGCGTTCGCCACGACAAGAGCAGTTGGTGTGCCCAGCCCAATGTCTTCGCTTGCAAAGACCACCATTCGGCGTGCAATGAATTTCGGATCTTCGCCCGCCTGCACCATTCGCGCCAAATAGTAAATCGCGGCGTCGGATTGCCCAGCCCGCATCGATTTAATGAACGCAGAGATGGTGTTGTAGTGTTCTTCGCCCTTCTTGTCATAACGCAGATGCTTTGATTGCACTGCCTCTTTGAGGGATTTGAGCGAAATCTTTCCATAGAGTTTGTCAGCGGTTTCTAAGACCGTGAGCGCCTGGCGTGCATCTCCTCCAGCCATTTGTACAAGCCAATCGCGCGCATCTTTTGGAATTTTGAGCTTCGTACGCGTCAGTATCTTTTCCATATCATTTTCGGTCAGCTCGCCGAGTACAAACACGCGGCAACGTGAGAGGAGGGGGGCAATAACTTCGAACGACGGATTCTCTGTGGTCGCGCCAACGAGCGTTATGTCGCCGCGTTCAACGAAAGGCAGCAGAAAATCTTGCTGCGCTTTGTTGAAGCGGTGTATTTCATCTACGAACAAAACTTTCGGTTTCGTCTTGAGAAGCGTTCCGCGTACGCCCAACACCTTTTTGATGTCATCCTTGCCGGAGTCTACCGCAGAAAGCTCGTAGAATTCGGCCCCGACGGCATTTGCGTACAGCCTAGCCAACGTCGTCTTTCCTGATCCTGGCGGTCCCCACAAGAGAAAGGAAAACAACTCTTTCTTCTCTATCGCAACTCGAAGCGGCTTTCCTTTCCCAACCAAGTGCTCTTGGCCAACAAAATCATGAAGGGCCGTTGGGCGTATACGAGATGCAAGCGGCTCTGGCATGAAAGCAGTATACCCCCACACCTTTTAGAAAAGGTGTGGGGGTATACATTTTTGCGCATGCAAAACTTGCCAGAAACAATATATGCGTTATCGTTTGCGCATGAGTTCAAAAACAATCATCATCGGGCTCGTTATTCTTATTGTAATTGGCGGAGGAATTTACTACTACATGACAATGCAACCATCACAAACTGGAGAGACGACCGACCAGCAAGCGCAACAACCGGCGCAAGACCAGGTGCAGGGGCAAGACGTTACGGTAGGAACAGGGGCTGAGGCAACACCAGGTTCACAGGTATCTGTCACCTATGAGGGGCGTCTCCAGGATGGAACAGTCTTCGATTCAAGCGCAGCACACAATGACGAACCGCTTGTATTCGTTTTGGGCGCACAGGGTTTAATTCCAGGCTTCCAGATAGGCGTCAATGGGATGAAAGTGGGAGGGGAGCGAATGATACTTATTCCGCCCTCACTCGGATACGGCGCGCAGGAGATAAAAGACGCATCCGGCAAGGTCATCATCCCTGCAAATTCACCCATCGTCTTCAACGTAAAGCTTATAAAAGTTGAGCCGGCGCCCGAAACTCCAGTAAATTAACCTCTCGGCGCTTTCGCGCGCTAGTCTTGCGAAATGTGGCGGAATGTGGTATTCTTCCGCGCATGCTCTCGAAGCGAAAAAAGCAAAACGAGGTGAAGAAAACACAGCGCCACGACGGCGACACCGGTTCTCCGGAGGTCCAAGTCGCCATCCTGACTCGCCGAATCGAGGAGTTGTCAAAGCATTTGGATAAGAATCGCAAGGACAAAAGCTCACGCCGCGGCCTACTCGGACTTGTCGCAGACAGGCGCAAGCATTTGAAATACCTCGAGAGCACGAACAGGCGCGCATACAGTGCGCTCACAAGAAAGCTCGGTTTGAAGAAGTAGTTTTTCTCCCGCGTTCGCTATACTGGAGGAGAAATAGGGGAGTTTTTATACAGTTTTAATAATTTTTATATTTGTATGTCCATAATCAAACATGCAGAACAGCGAGTCGGCGTATTCATCGACACACAAAATGTGTATCACAGCGCGAAGAATCTCTATCGCGCACGCGCAAATTTCGGAAATATCTTGAAGGATTCCGTCGCCGGACGCCGCCTCATACGAGCGCGAGCGTATTCTGTAACTACAGAAAGTGGCGAAGAAAAAGGGTTTTTTGAGGCTCTGACGAAAATTGGCATCGAAATGCGCACAAAAGACCTCCAAATATTTTTTGGAGGCGCAAAGAAGGCTGACTGGGACGTCGGGCTTGCGGTTGATGCTATCACTGCTGCGCCAAAATTAGACACTGTCGTACTCGTCACTGGCGACGGCGATTTCGTGCCACTGGTACAGTACTTGCAAGTGCATAGCGGCTGCCAGGTGGAAGTCGTTTCGTTCGGGCGCTCAACATCAGGAAAACTTAAAGAGGCCGCAGATGACTTCCTCGATCTCGATTCAGAACCTCGACGCTATCTCATCAGCTACCGGCCCGTGCGGCGCGGAAACTCCCGCGACGAACCGAGTAACGGAGTCGACGAAGTCGGAAAGATACTCGATGTAGAGTAGAGCAACTCTTCTCCTTGGAGGAAACAGGAACATGGGATACCATGGCGCCATTAGCATAACCGTGGCGCTCGGATAGGCAGCATGGGCAGTAAACGGCTCATACTGAAATCCGGTCGTCATAAGACGACATGCAAAAGAAGGAATACTCCGTCGAAATTGGCGGAAAGACGTTAACAGCTGAATTCAACGATTGGGCAAACCAAGCGAACGGCTCGGTCCTCGTGCGCTACGGGAATAGCGCCGTCCTTGCGACGGCGGTAATGGGAAGCAAGGAATCTAATCTGGATTATTTTCCGCTCTCGGTAGAATACGAGGAAAAATTTTACGCTGCGGGCGCAATACTCGGAAGCCGCTTCATGCGGCGCGAGGGCAGGCCGAGTGACGAAGCTACCCTCTCCGGCCGCATGGTGGACCGCACTATTCGCCCCTTGTTTCCAAAAGGATTGAAGCGAGACATCCAAGTCATCATTACAGTACTTGCGCTCGAAGAATACGATACGGATGTCCTTGCCATAAACGCCGCATCGCTTGCTCTCGCAACATCGAACATTCCGTGGAATGGGCCAGCTTCCGCAATACGTATCGGACTTCAGGATGGGAATGATGCGTTCATCACGAACCCTACATACTCAGAGAGGAACGAGGATGGCACGCCAAAGGCAACACTTGACCTTCTCGCATGCGGCAAGGACGGGCTCATTAACATGATAGAGGTCGGTGCACGCGAAGTCTCGGAAGAAATTCTAGAGAAAGCACTCGCGCACGCGTCTGTGGAGATAGAAAAACTCCAGGCGTGGCAGAAAAAGATAATCGCATTGGAAGGAAAGAAGAAAGGGGATTTCATCCCTCCGTTCGAAGACGATGCGCGGCTCGCGCCCACCTTCGAGGAAATCATCATGCCGAAACTGGCCGGGAAGGCAGGAAGTCTCGATAAGGGGGATATAACTCAGTTCAAATCTGACTGGATGGCGCATACCAAGGCGCAATTTGAAGACATCGAACCAGGAAAATTAGATACGTACTACGAGCATCGGCTCGATCAGTATGTGCATGACCTTGCTATCAAAGAGGGAAAACGTGTAGACGGGCGCCGCTTTGATGAGATACGGCCCCTCTTCGCACAAGCGGGCGGTATATCACCAGTCATTCACGGAACAGGCCTTTTCTACCGTGGCGAAACACATGTCCTCGGCGCCCTCACGCTTGGCGGCCCGGGAGATGCGCAGCTCTTGGATACGATTGAGTATCGCGACACAAAAAAGAGATTCATGCTCCATTACAATTTCCCTCCGTTCTCTGTAGGAGAAACTGGTCGGGTTGGCGGCGCAAACCGGCGCATGATAGGTCATGGCGCACTTGCAGAAAAAGCACTGCGCGCTGTGCTCCCAGAAAAAGAAGTGTTCCCGTACACCATACGCATAGTGTCAGAATGCCTCGCATCAAACGGTTCAACGTCAATGGGCACGGTATGCGCAGGAACTCTTGCCCTGATGGACGCAGGCGTTCCGATATCGAAGCCTGTTGCAGGCATTGCAATGGGAATGATGTCTGATTCGACATCAAAAACATACAAAGTGCTTACCGACATCCAAGGGCCAGAAGACCATCATGGGGACATGGATTTCAAAGTTGCAGGAACGAAAGACGGCGTGACCGCCATGCAAATGGATGTGAAAGTGGCAGGCGTGCCTGTTCCAGTCCTTGTCGAAGCATTCAAGCAAGCAAAAAAGGCGCGCCTAGAGATATTGGAGGTCATTACAAAAGCGATTTCCTCTCCTCGCGCTGATATTTCTCCGCGTGCGCCGAAGATACTCACCACAAAGGTGCAAGTGGACCAGATCGGCTTAGTGATCGGCCCGGGGGGCAAAATGATAAACGGCATCAAGGAGAGAAGTGGGTGCGACGAGATCACGATAGAGGAAGACGGAACCATCTTCATCACTGGCACCGCTGGCACTGCGGACGCAGCCCTGAAAGAAATCGTCGATCTGACACGCGAGTACGAACCTGGCGAGCGATTCGAGGGTACGGTGACGCGCCTCATGGATTTCGGCGCGTTCGTACGGATCGGCCCAAACACAGAAGGATTGGTGCATGTGTCTGAGATTGCGCCATTCAGGATCGAGAAAATATCCGACGCAGTCCAGGTTGGCGATGTTGTTCCCGTTCTCCTTAAGGAGATTGATGAGAAAGGGCGGTATAATCTCTCCATTAAAGCCACAGATAGCGAGTGGGCAACTAGAAAGGGCCTAACTCCTTCGTCTGGGGCAAATGGCGAACATGGAGACCGACGACACGAAAGGCCAAGGCGGAGGATCTGATCCTGTTCAACAACCCGCTCCCGAAAATCCGCAAGGCAACGCACCGGGTGTTGGGTCCCTGCCCAAAGCGCCGCAAGTGCCAGTGCCCGAAATCCCTTTGCCGCAAAAATCGTTTTCCGCTCCACTCGACCTTAGCCATGCAGAATCAGGAGCAATCGCCGGCGAGATAGCAAAAATACTCGATGAGGTGAAATTGCCTGAGAGAAAAGATGCACGGGGAGCTGTTGATATTCCGAAGGTCGTCGCGATGCCCAAAGAGGCGCCCACAGAAAAAGCTGTCAGCACTACAATTGGAGCATCGCCTCCCAATGACCCTTCCGCGTTGACATCTCTGCATACATTGAAAGACGATCTGCAGTCCGTCGTGCGAGATCAGAAAATTTCCGTTGTACGCGCGGCGGCACTTGAAGAAGACAGGCGTGCGCGCCAAGCACCCACCCAAAAAATCGGTGCACACACTGCACAAAACCGGAGAACACGCGGCATTCTCATAGTTGTCGGCGTACTCGCACTTCTCGGGTTTGCAGCGATAGCGGGAGTATTCATGATCCAGGACGAACGTGGAAACAGTAATGCGGCACATATTGAGACGGGTTCTCTCCTTTTTTCTGAACAAACAATCCCGTTCCCAATGGAGCGGCGAGAGCCGCAGGAAATAAAACGGCTACTTGCTGATGCACGTACGTCTGCCGCACTCACGCTCGGCGCCATCACGCGCATCGCACCAACTATTGAGAGTGTCGATGCCGAGGGTGTAGCTATGACTCGGCTTGCTACAACGCAGGAATTTCTTGAAGGAATCGGCGCTGGCGCACCGGACGAGCTTCTTCGCGCCCTTTCGAGTGAGTTCTTTTTTGGATTCCACACTGTTGATGAGAATGCGCCTATCCTCATAGTTCCGGTCTCATCGTACGAACGCGCATTCGCCGGAATGCTCGCGTGGGAAGAGACGATGAATGCGGGTTTTTCGCCAATATTTACAAACATGCCTGCACTCATCCTCGAAGACGGGCTCCTTAAAAAACGCCCGTTTGTCGATCTTGTCATGAAAAATTACGATGTCCGTGCACTGGAGGATGATAGCGGTGAAGTCCAGCTATACTACTCATTTCCCACGCGAGAAATTCTTGTCATCGCCGAAAGCCCGTATTCATTCACGGAAATACTGTCGCGCCTCCGAGCAGACAGGCAGCTCTAGCGCGACACTCGCACGTGATATACTCCCGCAATGAACCACATTCCAAAAGATGTGCTCACGGAATTGCGTGACACGCTTCAGCGGGAGCAAAAAGACCTTGAAAAGGAACTTGGAGAGCACGGAAAAAAAATAGGTGGCAATTGGCAAGGCGTCGCCTCGGGCTTTGAGGGAAATGAAGCGGACGAGACAGACGGCGCAGATAAAATGGAGGAGCTCGCGACAAATATATCGCTCGTTGAAACACTCGAGGCAAGACTGAAGGATGTCACAGATGCCTTGCAGAAAATGGACAATGGCACATACGGTCTCAGCGAAGGAACGGGGGAGAACATTGACATCGCACGCCTAAAGGCGAATCCCGCAGCGCGCACTGCGCTCTAAAAGATGGCACAGGAGCAAAGAGTCCGCTCCGGATTCGCTCGAGTCTCAGGCGCAAAGCCCGGACTGATGCGCGCGCACGTAGTATCTGTAGAAACGGACATCACGAAAGGCCTCCATGCATTCACCATCGTTGGGCTTCCCGACAAAGCAGTCGAGGAGGCAAAAGACAGAGTCGCATCTGCAATAAAAAATAGTGGCCTCGAGTCGCCGAAGCGCAGCAACAAGAAAATAGTGATCTCGCTCGCCCCGGCGGAGTTGAAAAAAGAAGGTGCTGCGTTCGACCTCCCTGTTGCATTATCATTTCTCCTAGCATCGGAGCAGTCCAAATTCGACACAAAGGAAAAGCTTTTTGCGGGAGAACTTGCGCTCGATGGAGAGGTACGGCCCATTCGCGGGACGCTTTCTATCGCAATTGCCGCGGCGGCAGAAGGATATAAGGAATTGTATGTCCCTCTCGAAAATGCAGACGAGGCATCGCTCGTATCCGGGATCACCATTTACCCCGTGCAAGAACTCGAAAACCTCATCTCTCATCTTGAAGGGAAGGAAAAAATTCTGGCGCACAAACGGAGAAAAAAAGAGAGCAAAGAAGTCGATGCGCTTCTCCTCGATGACATACGCGGGCAAGAGAGCGCAAAGCGAGGGCTCGAAATAGCGGCAGCAGGGAGACACAATATCGCGCTATACGGGCCGCCCGGAACCGGAAAAACAATGCTGGCAAGAGCGGCGACAGCCATCCTGCCGCCGCTTACCGAAGAGGAGATGATAGAGGTAACCGCCATTCATTCACTATCCGGCACGCTCGCAGGCACTGCCATCACCCGCCCGCCGTTCCGTTCTCCGCACCACACATCGTCGTATGCGTCGCTCATTGGCGGCGGTTCGACTCCAAGACCGGGAGAAGTCACCCTTGCGCATCGCGGATTGCTGTTTCTTGATGAGTTCGCAGAGTTCCATCGTGACGTGGTGAATGCGCTCCGAGAACCTCTTGAAGACCGCGTAGTTTCCGTTTCGCGCGCTCGCGGATCGAGCACGTTTCCCGCAAATTTTATGCTAGTTGCCGCGCTCAATCCGTGTCCGTGTGGCTACTACGGCTCGCAGCGATGCGAGTGCATGCCGCACATTGTGGAGAAATATCGGCGCAAGATCTCCGGACCCGTTGCAGACCGCATCGACATGTGGGTTCAAGTCGGTGACATGCCGCCGGAAGCCCTATCGCGAAAAGCAAAGCAGGCTGCAGGCGAAACCAAAAAGGCCCGCGAGCGCATATTGCTAGCGCGGAAGGTGCAGCAGAAACGGTTCAAAAATGCGAAACACCTATCGACCAATGCCGACATGAAAGCAAAAGACATTGAACGTTACGCAGAGATCACGGACGAGGCAGAAGCAGAATTGATAGCGGCTGCACAGCGCCTCAAACTGTCCGCGCGCGGTTTTCATAGGACGATAAAGCTCGCACGCACCATCGCAGATCTCGCCGGCTGCAGCAAGGTTGAACTCGGCCACATGTTGGAGGCGCTGCAATATCGGGTACGAGAATTGTAAAGTTATTCACGTGGCGGAACATCCTTCCACATTTCTATTACTTCAGAACCTGCGTTTCTGAAATCTGCGTCAGCTTGATCAAGGCGACTCGCCAGAGTGCCGACCTCTCTCCTGCAGTCAACAATACCGGTGGCTGTTTGCTCCAGTTCGCTCTCTATACCATCAATGAACGCGTCGAGTTCTGATAAATCTTTGATGCGTGCGGCAGCATCTTCTATTGCTTTCGGTGTCATTCGTTCGTATGCCATACGCTTATGCGGCTAACCTTTCATCGCTTTTAGCTGTCATTTGCTCCGCAAGCTTTAGCATACCATTCGAGATTTCCTCTTGCTTCGTATCTAATTTTAGCGACAGAGCCATGCCGAATTCAAAAAGATCCATTTTTGACTGCATTGCTACAAGTCTTTGCTTATCAATTTTGCTGATCTCGGAGGTTTTGGGAGGCATGTCTAAAAGCTCATTCCATTGATCCACTAACTCGTCCGTTGGCTGAGATTCCCGAATTTCCTTCTGTCCGGAAAACCGATCGAGCAATCTCCGCAGGGCTGAAGGTAACCCCCCAAGAACTCTCGAGTACAAACCAACTATTGATGCTATATCCGCATCACTAACACTTCCGAGAGTTTCAGATGCCGAGCCTGAAGAGCCGGCTTCCGAAGCAATAGCTTTTGCCGCATCTGGACTTTTTTCCACAGTGGTCTCTTCTTTCGCACGTGGCGCTGCCAGTGTACCGTGGGTACCGTCTTCTCGCATACTTCGGAGAGACTGTGCAAATGTTATTTTGTCGCGATGTTTAGTGCGCACCGCTGAAAGCTGTTGTTGTGTTTTCGATAATTCTGGATTGAGAAGATCAAGCTGAGAAGTACAATCTTGAATTCGTTCTGCGATCTTTTGAAGTCTTGTGATCCGCTCCGCACGCTCCGCATCCGTACACTTACCTTCCTGGCGCAGCCGTGAAAGAGCTGTATTAGCTATATTGAAATGGTCACGTGCCTTATCCAGGGTTTGCTGAATCCTGTCACGCCTCTCCCGAAGTCCTGTAATAGCGGCTTCACATGCTTCCGCCTCTTTCATTGGACGCTCGATCTTTTCACCGTAGTAATTTGACAGCACGCCTGCGGCTTGTTGGCGATCCTGCGTGAGAACGCTTAATCGACTCATTAAATCTGATTGTCTTTGACGAAGAGCCATGACTTCTTCAACAGGTTTGCCGATTGTCTGTATATCTATTCCTTCTATCTCTGAATGCACGGTGTTAATGTCTCTGCCGTTTTGCCGAATTGTATGGTCTGCAGCACGACTTGCCTGCCATCGGTCGTACTTTTTACCAAGCGCCGCAAGACCTTCGCCGGATTTTGTCCTCAACCATCTTATTCCCTGGGAAAAGCGAGATTCGGCCGGTTTAACTGAGTCTGATGCCTCCGCTGTTTTAAAAGCTGGAGATGCGTCTGCCTTATCGGCCTCGAGTGCCATGACTACATTATACAGGCAAAAAAGTTTGCAATGTGCAGATTATATACCTTCCTTATTCTCCGAAAAGAAAATGTTCGCGGCGCTTATGCCGATCTTCACAAGACGTTCGGTGATAAAACTTTTCATAGCCTCCTCACCCTTGAACGGCACTACTTTTCCTTCGTCGATGATTGCCCACGCGCCAGCGATCCTTAAAACATCAACCTTATTAAATACCACGTGCGTGACACCATTCATGCGTATTGCTTTCTCCAAGAGCTGCATATCCATCCAATTAGTCTGCCGGCGCCTCCCCGTCGTTGCACCAAACTCTTCGCCAACATCGCCAATTTTGTTGAATATCTCATCTTTGGGTTGAAAATCCTTTTTCCCAACATATGTTTCGTACATTTTCGCAACACCCCATACTTCTTTTACGGCCGAGTGGGGAATACCGTTTAATATTGCTCCGCCAACCGTGCAATGGCTTGAGGTCACATACGGATAATCTCCCCAATCAATGTCTAGCCCAAAACCTTGGGCGCCCTCGGCAAGCACGCGAACCTCCTTTCCCGAATACCACATATCGTATAGATCAACGAGAAATGGCTGCAGCTCGAGCACGTGCTCGGCACGAACGCCGGTTCTCGCAAATTTGTCGCGGTACGCAGGGCCATTTCCCTGGCCGGTCGTTCCCACCTTCGTTTCCTTCCCGTCTTCTGCTTTGTGCGCAGCGGTAATGACATGTACATTCTTTGCAACAAATACGTTTGTTTTTGCACTAATGCCGCCTTCTTCCAAGCCAGTGATCTCCTCCAAAAATTTTTCCGGATCAACTACACATCCCGGACCAATCACCGATGGGATGCCTGCAAACACGCCGGCTGGAATGTGGTGGGTGACAAATTTTTTCCCCTTATGGAATATCGTATGGCCCGCATTGCAACCGCCATTATAACGAAGCACGTGGGTATACTTCCGCGTCGTGCATAAAAAATGGGCTATTTTGCCCTTCCCGCAGTCCCCGTATTGGAGATCCACTATGACATCCATCTCCACTCTCCCTCCTTCCATTTTTCCTATGATACCAGGAGCTAGTGTGCCATGCAAATTTCCCTTGCCCTGCCTACCTATAAGAAGAGGCGAATGATAGAGAATAAACTCTGCAAAAGTTGTATGTTCATATGTTAGAAGGGGTTTCTTGGCCCGCCACGAATCTCAAAGTGGACATGCGGCCCTGTCGAACGGCCGGTTGTCCCAACGTACCCAATGACTTGCCCTTGGACAACATATTGCCCGACTCCCACAATGATGCTCGAGGCATGGGAGTAGAGTGTTTGCGTCCCATTCTCGTGGCGAATGACCGCATACTGCCCATATCCTCCATTCCATCCGCTTCCTTTCGCCACGATCACGTCCCCTGACGCCGATGCAACGATTGGAGTGCCAACGGGGGCTGCAAGATCAACGCCATTGTATCCATGGATACCCTGCGTACGCGTGCCGCCAGCGATTGGCCGCAAATAGTACCCGACGTATTGGGCGGAGCTCTTGCTTTGAACCGTGGTTTTCGACGCCACCTTCGGAGCTGCAGCAAGCTCGCCATCAGGAATGATTATCTCTGTCCCTGCAGCGAGGGCAGTAGTAATGCCATTGAAGCTCGCTATCTCATCCTGATCGCCATGGAATGCTTTAGCTATTGATGCAAGCGTATCGCCTTTTTTCACCGTGTACTTAACTCCAGTTACCGGGAGAATGGTGAGAGTTTGCCCAACCTTGAGGGTACTTCCGGGAGGCATATCGTTCGCCCACCGTATTGTGTTCGCTGTAACACCGAACAATTCTCCGATCCCAGAAAGCGTGTCACCCGCACGCACAACATAGATGCTGATGGTCGAGTTCTTCGGACGAACGACAATGTCTGCAATAGTGCCCGACGGCCCTTCGTCCGGAAGCAATGCCGAATCATCTACAACAGTCACATCACCCCCTCCCTTTGAGGGATTGGGGTCAATATTCATTGCCGCCTTCGGGAGGGGCAAGGTCTGCAGGTTAGGTGCGGACAATTCGGATGCTTCAACGTGCTTGTTGGTATCAGCCGTAAAATTGAAAAAGGCGCCGAAAGAGTGGGCGCCGGAGAGTATGTCTCGAAAACCTTGCGCATATGCTGTCTGCGGCATAGCGCTCCCCGCAAGGATGAGGAAAGAAATGAAAGAAGCCGCCATGGCTGGGCATCCTACTACTCGTACTGCCTTGAGACAGCTCCTCTTAGCTGCAGCAAGGGATGTTTTTGAATCTAAAATAGGCCTTATGGGCCTTCTGTCATCGCTCGCTTGGAAATCAATCGAGGAAACCTCGTCGATTTCGCTCACTTTGCTAGACAGTAAGCCGGTTTTGCGGCCCTTGCACTATGCGCGAGAAGACTGCCACACCGGTAACTCCAACCAAGGTCCCAAAGACCCGCCGGAAGATAAAGGTTACAGTGTCTCTACAATGTGATTGAAAGCCGCTTGTTTGGGGTAGCCACGACACATTCAGGAAAATCTTGGCTCTAAACCTCACTATTTGAGGAACGAGCCATCGGGAAATACAGGACTGCTACCGCCTAGGTAACTCTAGCGAGCCTCGATTCATAGTCAATACATCTCATATTGCACGAGGGGATAGCGTAGAAGTCAATACCTCCGACCCGGGTAATAACAAGCAGTTGTCACATGCCAGTACCATATGGACATGTACAACCTCAACCAGATTCCGTCGGAATCACAGATTAAAAAGTTCATCAGACGCACACTCTTCGGCAAAAGCGTGTGGTGCCCGGAGTGTCGGAG
>JACRFI010000012.1 GCA_016217965.1 Candidatus Kaiserbacteria bacterium | reverse complement strand
TCTACCGGCATATCCGTTTGAGGCGTAATACAAATATCCTTTCTCGACATAGTTATCGATCTGGCTGTCACCGAACAGTCCCAGACCTCCCCATGCGTTCACGTTGTCGTGTACTTCAGTCCAGCTCGGGTAGTTGTAACGGAATATCTTGCCGTCGAGCATGTTGTTGACGTAGTTGGTGCTGTCAAAAATCGTGCCCCAGTACACATCCGCCAACGTGGGGACGGATGCGCTATCGGCTTCTTTAATCATCTTTGATGCTACTCGCAAGAAAGGTGGTGACGCTTCAAAATCCAGTCCTTGCGACCACCAGAACATGCCCTCGGCATTGAGATTGCCCAGTCCGAGGTGAAAGCGTGATATTTTCCAAATTTTCTTTGCGAGTGACATAGTGTTTTATACGAGACTGCTTCTTGGAATCTCGGCTTGATCTGAAGCGGCCGCCATTCTGGCGATTTCTTGATCTCGCCATTTGCCGAGCATGATTCTTTCAAAATTGTTTTCCGCTTGGCGTTCCAGCTCGGTGTCGCCTTGCTGGTTGTAATACATCTTTTTGCCCCATTCGACGTACGCTTGGTGATAGAGCTTCTCGACCTCGGGCTCGTCATTGTCGGAGGCAAAGTCATCAGACATTCTCACGAACACCAGATTCATGGCAGTACCGTCTGCGGTCGGTATTGCTATTGGGTAGAAAGAGCCACCGAGCAGATACACAACGTGATCGGTGTAATCGCTTCGTTTGCGAAAATCGATCAGTTTATAGGGTTGCGTATCGGTGCCGACTTTTAATTCCATGAATGCACGGAAGTTTTCAGGGACCGGGTATTTCGTCTGATTGGCAACAGTCGTGTAGGGCTGTTCGGTCTTGAGATAATCCCAGTAATCAAACGTCTGGTCTTGGTCGTTTGCCGGTCGCCAGCTCTGCACCTTTTCATCGGCTTTCTGCACCCATGTGTTGAGCAGGGTGTCATCGACGGTCTGATCGTCGACTTCGTTTTTTATTCCTTTTTTTATGTCGCCTCTGATCATATGGTTTTAGATGTCATCACGAATGATGATCGATAGTTGTTTGTAACCGGTCTGGATTTTGCCGTCAGCGAACGTGACCTCGACCTCACCGAGATACGTTGCGACTGTGTTGGTGTCTGTTCCAGTCCAGCTGTATCGGCATTTGCCTTTGGTGGCATCGGTAATCGTGCAGGCCACGCCGTTGATCTTTACTGATCCGGTGGTTGCATCTTTCATGTAGAACTTCACCGTGCATCCAGTTAAGTCCACCGGCGCACCATCTTGCGTGAGGGTGAATTCGAGTGGAGGACGGGTGTCGTTTTGTACGATTTTTACACTCATAGGTTTATGTCTTGTTTCTTACCCGGCAGGGTTACGTCATTTTTTGCGGTCTGCAATTTCTGATCTTGCCGAGCGGTTTTGACCTCAACGCTTGTCTTGGCTGTGCTTAGTCCCAGCGTTTGTCTCGCCGAGAGCATCAGGATTGATAATTTTGCCGATACGATTTCGACAGCAATCTTTACACCAGCCGGAATTTTCCAGATGTCCCACACGTACTTCCATGCTTTGGAGATAAGTCCTCGGATATCGAGTAGGTATGTCCATTGCTTACCGAGTGTGATCAGGATGTCGAACCGGTACATCCACTGTTTGCCGAGAGTGATTAAGATATCCATCACATACCTCGTAGACTTAGCGGCAAACTGGCGTATGTCGAGGAGGTATGTCTCAAGCTTTGCTATGAGGATTCTTATATCGAGCTTGTACGTTTCGATCTTGGCCACGAGGGCATTGATGTCGAACTTGTAGATGATCGCTCGAGCAACAAAGCTTGTGATATCGAACAGGTACGTCATCTGTTTTTGCACGTTCAGCAAAATGTCGGACAAATACGTTTCTATCTTTGCGATGAGATTCCGAATGTCGAGAATGTAGCGGAGATTCTTTAGGGCAAGGTTTCTGATATCCAGCACGTATGTCCATGCCTTTGAGGCGAGGCCACTAATGTCGAGAATGTACGTCATGGTCTCGCTGACCAAGTTTTGGATATCCAGTTTGTAGGTCAGCATCTTTGCGACCGCATCACCAACGTCGAGCAGGTAGGTCTCAATCTTTGTTGCAAGATTGCGGATGTCGAGTTGGTAGATGGTCGTTCGGATTGCGGACAGGAAGTTGTCGAACTTGTACGTCCACTGCTTACCGAGCGTGATCAGAATGTCGAGCAAGTAGTTCGGGTACTTTGCGATCAAGTTTCGGATGTCCAGTTTATAGGTCATCGTCATGATTGCTCCCCCGATGATGTCGAACACGTAGGTTATCGTCTTGGTTGCAAGAATGAATTCATCCAACAGGTACGTTACGGTTTTCGTTGCCAGATTTCGGATATCGAGAACGTAGGTCAGTGCTTTTGTCGCTAGGTTTCCAATATCGAGCACATACGTCAGGGATTTCATTGCAAGATTCCAAGCGTCGAACAGATAGGTCTCAACCGTTGTGGCAAGATTACGAATGTCGAGGATATATGTCCTTACGTTCAGCACCGTGATAAATTCGTCAAAAAGATACGTGATCGGTTTTGCTATCAATCCAAACAGGTCAAGCACATAGCTCGAGCCTTTACTCACCGAACTTGATCCAGTGTTGTTGAGTTGTGCGGTGTTGAATTGATAGGAATTGAGCATATGCGTTTATCCTGTTGCTGGTATGTTCGTTCCTCGCACTGAGTTGGTACCTTGTAGTGAGATTTGAGCAGT
>JACRFI010000011.1 GCA_016217965.1 Candidatus Kaiserbacteria bacterium | reverse complement strand
GTCGAAAGTCTATAAAGTCTTTAAAAGTAGAATTATTTTACCATAATTTTTTAGAGAGGGCAAGGGTGTGTTCTGTCCATTTGGAGTTATAAAAAGCAGTACCCCAGGACGGATGTCCTAGGGTTTGAGGTGGCGCGCGGTGCATACGCGGGCTAGCCGCGGGTTGCGATGTGGCGGCGGTCGGCGAGGCGGGTGGCCGGCTCCCCCGGCAGGTCGACGACCTTCACCATCAGTCGGTCGAGGTCGCCTTCGTCGAACGGGATGGTGTCACCGGAGACCACCTTCCAGCCGTGGCCGCTGCGTTCGACGGTCAGCAGGTGGCCGAGGCGGTCCCCGTGCTCCTCGTAGAAGGCCTGGAAGCAGCCGCCGCGGTCGATGAGCCTGAACACGGCGAAGTCCGGCGTGGCTCGGAGCAGGCGGGCGTCGCCGAGATCCGACGAGGTGGTGATGTCGGTGACGCCGACGAGGCTCACGATCTTGACCACCAGCTTCTGGTTCGCCGATGGGCACAGGGACGTGGCCGGTGCCAGGCGCCAGGGGCCGTTCTCCCCCTGCCGCATCACGCCGGGGTTGGCGTAGGCTCCGACCCAGCCCTTCTGGAAGGGGTAGGGGTAGCCCTTGTTGCACACCTCGAACACGGCACCGTACGGCGCCTCCTCGAAGTAGCACAGATCTCCGACACGTCTCGTCATTGCGTCTCCTTGCGTTGGCGAGTTTAACTCCCTTTCGAGAGTTAAACTACGCGGGTTGATGGCGGTGTAATATCATAAGTAGGAGTCTTTTGTCAAAGGTTTGCTTGTGGGGGAGGCTCTTGACAAGGATGTTTATAGGGAGTAGTCTTACTAATGTAAAAATGAGTTAATGGACATTTCAAGTTGCTAAAAAGTCCTTTTCTTTGCTACACTCAGATAAAATATTAACTTTTGAGTTCACTATGACCAAAAACACTGCCCACAATGTGGCAGTGCGGAGGTTAAAAAACATGGACGTCAGAATGGTTTACAGCGATATTACTGTTTGTCTTGCAAGGCGACATTCCAGTCGACGACCAAGACACGCCAGAAAGTTTTACAAAGCAAAGATGATTGGAACGACTATGTGTTTCATCGCCGTACGGTGAAAGAACTCGCCAAAGAAAACAATCTAGGCGAACGGCAAATACGCCGGCGACTCGGTCGCGCAGCGACCGACCAACCGAGCGGATATATTTTTAACAATTTAATCGAAGACAAAACCGTTCCGGTAATTCTCTTAATCGACACTACATATTTTGACTGCTTTGGAGTGATGGTGTTCCGTTGTTACAATCGCCGTCGCAACCTCATGTGGCAGTTTGTCGGGCATGAGAGCAACGATGGTTATCTGGATGGCATCGCTGAACTAGAAAAGCACGGGTACGTCATTTTAGCAGTAATTTGCGACGGGAAACGCTGGCTATTAGGATTAATTTCAAAAAAATATCCGGCCCAATTGTGTCAGTTCCACATGGTCAAAACAGTTACCCGTTACATTACCAGATATCCAATTTTACCGGCTGGTAAAGAGCTGCTCTGGATTACACTGTCACTAAAAAATGCCACTGAGAATGAGTTTAAAGAAAAATTGATGGGATGGTTTTTCAAATGGCAACACTTTCTAAACGAAAAAACGATTGACGATTACGAAACCAACAAATCCCATTTTACCCACGACCGGATGCGATCGGCTTACGCCGCTCTCATATCTAATATCCGCTACCTGTTCATCTACCAGAAATTTCCAACGTACGGGATACCGAATACGACCAACTCGATTGACGGAACATTTTCCCAAGTAAAACAAAAAGTCCACGTACATCGTGGACTTGCAACCAACAAACAAATGGCGATGATTTCTGATCTGTTACGAGGTGAAAAAACAACTTGAAATGTCCATTAAACCTAATATATTGTAAAAATGGATAATTTATTTTTCTGCAACAACTGAGACATTTAAAAAAAGACGCTTTTTACGAAGCGTCTTTTTAGTTTAAAATTTTTATCAGGCACCACGTAGGGGGCATGGTTCTAAACCCTGTGTGGTTTATGGTTTCAT
>JACRFI010000010.1 GCA_016217965.1 Candidatus Kaiserbacteria bacterium | reverse complement strand
TTCGCCCGCTCGGTAGCCATATGGAGCCAGCGTACCGTGTCCCGCTGGAACTTTCGCGCTCCAGGGACCATGTCTCGCATGTATATCTGCCGCACATCCTAGCAGTTACCCGAGTGCCAAATGTATCTGAACTTATGCAACCTGCTCGCTTGGTATCTACTCCTTCGCCGTCGCTATCTGGTGCTGCTGCACCAGCGCTCGGTCTCGGCGCCAGTCGCGCCTGCGAAGACGGCTCAGGAGCAATACCTGCGCTCGCTTAGGAACTTTTGCCTTCTGACCTTTGACTTTGGAATGCCCCATATGGTAGTATGCCACCGCATGGTTCTTCTCCAGACGGCATTGCCGTACGTGCAAATAGGCCTCTCTGTACTCCTCATAGGGGCAATTTTGCTGCAGCGCACGGGCGCATCCCTCGGGGGTGCTTTCGGCGCCGATAACTTCACCAGCGGTTTCCACACCCGCCGTGGATTGGAAAAAACCTTGTTCCAGGCTACTATTACTCTTGGTATCCTCTTTGCTTTGTCGGCATTCGTGAATTTAATTATTAGTTAGTTGCTACAACTCTCCCCCAAACAGTGGGAGGCCGAGATCTAGTCGGCAGTCTTGTTGTTATAGATGATGGGACCCCGTTAGAAACAGCGGACACTCGCTGAAATTAGCGCCTTGGTAACAATCACACTCTCGTTTCTTGACATGAATTTTACAGACTCAACAAACCAGCGTCCGCGTCCTGTTTCTAACGGGGTGGAAGAACTCCTTGACCTACAAAAAAAACCGGACATCCCGGAAATGCAGGATGCTCTACGGAAAAAAAACGTTGCAGACATGCTCATGGAAGAGAGGCATGTCGGGCGTTTCAGCGCATTGCACCGCGTCCTTCATGCGCTCTCCCCAGGAGAGAGGATGCTTCTCTATGTACTATCCATCCTTCTCGCCGGAAGCGCCCTTATGCTTCTCATCAAAGTGAACGAACAGGTCAGCGTCACGGTGCCTTCAAGGGGCGGTGCGCTCTCCGAAGGTACGCTTGGAACTCCGCGATTCATCAATCCACTCCTTGCGATATCGCAGACAGACCAAGACCTTGCCGCGCTCATCTACTCAGGGCTCATGCGCGCAGGAAAGAACGGCACACTTATCCCCGACGTTGCGGAGGGCTACCAAGTATCTGAAGATGGCACGGCATACACGTTCACCATCCGGGAAAATGCCACCTTCCATGATGGCACTCCTATAAAAGCAGAGGATGTCTTGTTCACCGTATCACTCGCACAGAACGAGATGATAAAAAGCCCGCGGCGTGCAGATTGGGAGGGCGTCTCAGTTTCCAGCCCCGATGAACGCACCGTCATTTTTACGCTCCCCCACGCATACGCACCGTTCCTTGAGAATACGCAGCTCGGCATTTTGCCAAAGGCACTTTGGAACAATATCTCTCCTGAAGAATTTCCCTTCCACGCCCTGAACACAAACCCGATAGGAAGCGGCCCATTTAAAATCTCAGATGTAACAACAGATAAAGCAGGCTCCCCAATTTTGTACGAACTTTCCGCTTTCGATGATTTCACTCTGGGGCGTGCGAACCTCGACAAGATTGAATTTCATTTTTATCCGAACCAACAGGCACTCAAGGACGCATTCGCGTACAGCGAGATAGACAGCTTTGCAGGAATCACACCCCCAAGCACCCTTATTGAAAGCCGCCCAGATTCGAGGCTCGTGCGCATTGCCTCGACTCGCATCTTCGGCATCTTTTTCAATCAAAGCCATGCGCCTATTTTGGCTGACCTTTCCGTCCGCTCCGCACTTTCAGCCGCAATAAATAGAGAAGAGTTAATTGACAAAAGCCTCGGCGGGTTCGGCAAAGAGGCCGACGGACCAATCCCGCCAGGACTCTTTTCGGAAGTTCGAGAGGAAACGGCAACGAGCACTGAAACCGAGGCAGATGCGGCGCGTTCCATTCTCACAAAAGGGGGGTGGAAATATGAGGGGGCCACAGTCTCGACAACCTCACCGGAAGCAAGCACTGAAAACAGCGTTTGGACAAAGGGCACAAAAAATAAACAAACGCTTTCCTTCGCACTTGCGACTGCTGATACGCCCGAGCTGTCGGGAACGGCAGAATCCGTTGCAGCATCATGGAAAGAAGCAGGTGTGGATGTTGACGTTCAGGTGTATCCGCTTGCAGAATTCAACACAACGGTTCTTCGTCCGCGCGCGTATGATGCAATTCTCTTCGGAGAAGTCGTAGGACGCACGCTAGACCTATTCGCTTTCTGGCACTCTAGCCAACGCAACGACCCAGGCCTTAACCTCGCACTCTATGCAAGTACGAAGGCGGACAAGCTTCTAGCGTCTGCCCGCACAGAAGTGAACAAAGAAGAGCGAGAAAAATTGTATCGCGAATTCTCCGATATCATCGGAGAGGACCAGCCAGCCGTCTTTTTGTATGCCCCTGAATTCATCTACGTTGTGCCGAAAGACCTGGAGGGACTTTCATTCGGCGCGCTCACATCGCCTTCCGAACGATTTCTCAGTGCGCATGAATGGTATACGGACACTGAACGCGTCTGGAATATATTTTCTACTTATCCCGATCTAAAGTTCTTTCAGTTCTAATTATTATCAATCACTTTTGATTTTTGCCTTCTAACTTTTAACTTAATTTTTATGTACCCTTCACCTAATCCTTCTGGCCACGGTCCCTCGCGATCCCACGGAGACCGCCCGCGCGGCCCTCGCAGACAATTCGGTCCCTCAAGGCGCCCGCCTCGCCCACGCCGCATGCGGCTTGAGCACCAGACATCATCGAGTGCACAACGTGCCCGTGCCACAGGTTCCCCGATACCTCCACCCGCAGCCGACGTCGTGCGCATCATCCCGCTTGGCGGCGTCGAAGAGATAGGACGAAACATGACCGCCGTCGAGGTTGGTAATGACATCTACATCCTTGATTGTGGTTTTCAATTCAAGGAAGAAGAAACGCCTGGCATCGACTACATCCTTCCAAACACCGGCTATCTGGAGGAACGCCGGGACAAGATACGCGGCATGTTCATATCGCATGGCCACCTCGACCACATCGGTGGAATTCCGTACGTCTCGGATCGCATCGGGAACCCGACCATCTATACAAGAAAGTTGACCGGCCTCATGATAAAAAAACGCCAAGAAGAATTCGCTGGCAATGCGCCCGTAAATATCCGCGAAGTCGAAAAGGACGAGAGCATCAAACTAGGAAACCACACTATCCGCTTTTTCGGCGTTACCCATACGGTCCCTGACTCAATGGGCATTATCATCGAAACCGCTTGGGGCGATGTCGTATACACGGGCGATATAAAACTTGATACTGAAAATGGCGTGCCAACAGAAGAAGAGTTCCGCGAATTCGAAGTATTTAGGAACCGAAAGGTGCTGTGCCTCCTCATGGACTCGACAAATGTCTGGCAGCCCGGATTCTCTATCCCAGAGCGCACGGTGTATGCGACGCTTGAGAGAATAATCCATGACTCGCACGGCCGTCTCATCATTGCAATGTTCGCTTCACACCTTGAGCGGCTCATCCGTGTCGTACATTTCGCGGAAAAATTCGGCAAAAAGGTCGTAATCGACGGAAGAAGCATGCGTACAAATATCGAGATCGCTCGCGAGATAGGGCTCATCAAATACAAAGACGATACCGTTGTTGCTGTCGAGAACATGGCGAGTTACCCGCCCGAGAAACTTTTGATCCTCGCAACGGGTGCGCAGGGCGATGAATTCGCTTCGCTCGCACGCATCGGTAACAAGTCCCACAAGCATATCCGCTTGCAACCGACAGATACGATCGTTCTTTCTTCCTCAGTCATTCCCGGCAACGAACGCGCTGTCCAGAAATTGAAGGACAACCTCTCCCGCCAAGGCGCGCACATCATCACCTACTACGCGTCCGACGTGCATGCCTCCGGGCACGGCAATCGAGAAGAGGCAGCGTGGATACACAAACAGGTCAAGCCGAAATTCTTCGTGCCTCAGCACGGCTATCATTACATGCTACGCGTCCACGCGGACCTTGCGGCAGAAATGGGCGTGCCACCGCAAAATATCGTCATCCCCGACAACGGCTCTGTCGTTGAGATAGTAAAAGGCGAAAAGATTGTAAAGACTGCGCATAAAGCACCGTCCGAGTTGCGCGTTGTCGAAGGGCTAACGGTGAGCGAAATATCCGATGTTCTTATGCGCGATCGTAAAGCGCTCGGACAGGAAGGTTTCTGTGTCGTCGTCGCGACAGTAGACAGGCGCAGCGGCAGGCTTCACAAATCCCCCGACATCATCTCGCGCGGATTCGTATACCTTCGTGACAACAAAGACCTGATGGATCAAACGCGCCTCATCATCAGAAAAAGCGTCGAGCAATCGATGCGCAATCCCCGCTCGGCTGATTTGGACGCAGCGCGCGAAGACCTCGCAGATTCTGTCGCCCGCTTCCTCCTTCAACGCACCATGAAAAGACCCATCGTTATTCCTGTGATCGTGAGCGTGTAAAAACTTGACTTCACTGCGTTTCTGAACGAAAGTCCTCTCGCAACCTAGGAGGTGAAGATGGTACAGAACCTGACAACCACGCGGCTTGCGGCTGTCCTCGGGCTGTGGGCTCTGATCGCGTATTCCTTGCGGAATACAGTTTTTTTCAGAGCCTACTTCGGGGCGTCGTTGGTAGCGTTGCTGGCAGCAATGTTCTTCTTCAGCTAACTAGGGAGGGGCGGGTCAAGCTTAAGAAGCGCCGCCCTTTGACATCGGTACTAACCCGTCTCGAACCAACGATGTGAATGCTTTTTCGAAATTCTGCTTGTTTGTAGCTTTAATCGAAGAAAGGCTATCTCCCTTGGCATGTGCTCGCAATATTGCTCCGCGCATTTGCCGTAACGAGCCTTCGAATTTCGACTGCTTCGTATAATGCGCACTTTTCGAATTTAACTTCACTCCACTTTTCTTGAGATGTGCTCCGTAATCCATAAGTGCCCAGTGCCATGTTCGCGGATTTTGCCCTCTTGCTGCCCTTTCTACGTATGGATGCAACTTACGGTCGGATACCTTACTCGTGTTTGAAAAAAAGGTATGCAGGTACACTGTACGAATATTTGTTTCCAGTAAGAGCTCTGATTCGTTGAGAGAAAACACTTGAATCGCTTTTGCCGTGTAGTCCCCAACCCCGGGCAATGCTCGCAATTCCGCATATTCCCTCGGAAAATGCCCATCATGCCTTTCCGCGACCTGTTTTGCTGCGTCGTGTAGGAATTTCGCGCGACGGTTATATCCGAGCCCGCTCCAAACTCGCAACACTTCGATAAGAGGTGCTTTTGCCAGTGCTTGCACAGTTGGAAACTTCTTCAAAAATTCTTCGTATTTCGGGATCACTCGCGACACTTGGGTTTGCTGCAACATCATTTCCGATACAAGAATCTTGTATGGATCTTGCGTTTTACGCCAGGGAAGATTATGGCGTCCATGACGTCTCCAATACGACATTACTTTTCGTCGGAATTTAGTTATTTCTGGCATGAGAGCAAATTTTCAATTTACAATTCTCAATTTCCAATGAATTTTCAATGTTGCAATGTTTGAAAATTGATTCATTGGGATTTGATTGAAAATTGGAAATTAGAGTTCGTATACGACATCTTTTCTCTCCACTATCACCTTCCACTTCATCCGCTTTGCTGTCTTGTATAACTTCATGTTCGGATTGAAACAGATGGGCCTCGCGACCATTTCGAGGAACGGGATGTCGGATTCAGTGTCCCCTACTCCTATTGAGTGTGACAGTGTGAGATTCTCATTTTCGACTGCGCGCTTCACAATATTGGCCTTGTTGTATATCAAATGTTCGTCAATGACTCCACCCGTAAAAAGCTCCTGGGGGCCAATTTCGTAGACAATGCCGTAGGCCTTATCGAATCCAAGGCGTGGGCAGAATTTGTCCAAGACCGTCTTCGGAGAATGCGAGACTGCAAGCAGGAAGTACCCTTTCTTTTTCAGCTCAGGCAAAAGGTCGCGAGTGTAGCGATATGTTTGCTTCCATTTACTCTCTACCATTCTGTCAGCGGCATCAGCAAGCGCACTGTAATGGACACCTTTTAGATGCTTTCGGAATGCCGCGACCAAGGCCTCCACGTATTCCCCGTAGTCCCCCTCTCTATCCAGCCATTTCCTGCGCTCTCGTTCGTATACCGCTTCAGCTTCTTTGGGAAAAGCGCCATCCAGCATTAGTTGGTTCACAAGCTGTATGAGGAGGCTGGAGCGGAAAATCGTACCGTCCACGTCAAATATTGCTACACGCCTTTTTTCCTGCATGTCGGTATTTTATCACTTCCAAAACCAGGTACATATTTCTATTATGGACGAACATGGCCTATTGCATTACATTTGCAGTATGACCGATTCAATTGAGCGTATACGTGACCCTTCTCTCGCTTTCTTAGAGGAAATCCATGATGCGTTGTCTGACAAGCCGGAAATGCTCGCTGCTGTGCAACTTGCAGCGGGCGGTGCGTCTCGTCTATCTGGCTCTGATATGGCAAGACGAATACAGAGGGTTCTCATTGAAGCAGCATTCCTCGCCGAAGTATTTGACGACAGAAAAAGCGAAAGAGCCCCTTCGCTTATTTCACAGGCGCTTCGCGAAGGCCGCCTCACAATCGAGCAGATTCAGGAGGTTGCGAACAAACAAGCTAATGTTGAGTCTTAGAACCGCCAACTTTCTGCAAAATATCCGACTGGAATGCGAAGGTCGTATTTTTTTGTTTCTCAAACCTCTCCTCGGCTAATTTCACAAGTCCAAGAACAAGATCCATATTCGAAACTCCTGCCTTTTTCCAATTGTGATGATACAGGCTGCCAGGCAACGTGTTTACTTCGTTCACATAGATTTTCTTCGTACCCGCATGCATAAGAAAATCAACGCGCGCAATTCCGGATAGATCGAGAGCTTTGTAGACTTTCGTCCCCAACTCTTTGAACTCTCGTGTTAATTCCTCCCCGATATCAGCCGGAATTTCGCTGTATTCGCTGTTAGCCCCCTTCCCTCCTCCTTTCTTTCCGCCAGAGAGATATTTATCACTGAAATTGAAGAATTCAGTCTTGTTGAGCGGTCGTTCGCAATTCGCGGTGCGAACTTCATCATTTCCCATGATCGGTAAAGTAATTTCTATCAACGGTTCGATGCCTTCTTCGACCAAAACTTTATTGTCGTAATGAAGAGCCACTTCAATCGCATTTTCTAGTTCCGCATCATTTTTTACTTTTGCCATTCCTATAGATGAACCAAGATGGACTGGCTTCACAAAAAGCGGCCATTGCAGTTTTTTAATGCTCTCCAAAATGTTAGTTTTTTCTTTCTCCCAATCCGATTTTAAAAACCAAACATACGGAACGACGGGCATGCCCTCCGCCGCTATCACCTGCTTAGTGAGCACCTTATCCATCGCAACGGCTGAACCAAAAATATCGCACCCTACGAACGGGACATTCGCCATCCGAAGAAGTCCCATCAAACTCCCGTCTTCACCGTATGTTCCATGCAACGAGGGAAATACGACATCTATTTTCTGCGATTTCCCAAACATCCCCGGCCATTTCAACGTAAGGCCATCGTCGAACGATAGATCGACTTTTTTTAAACCCTTCAACCTCTCTTCCCATCCAGGTTTCTTGAAATATGCCAACTCATTCATTGCCTTGTCCGAATACCAATCACCTTCTTTAGTTATATACACCGGCCACACGTCGAATTTCTCGCAAGAGAGGAGCGTATCGATGATAGGAATATGCGCGGTAATTATCGAAACATCATGTTCCGCACTCCTCCCTCCGAATATGACCGCAATCGCCTTCATATTCGCAGTATACACTGTCTAAAAATATTGGTCCGGCCAGTCATTTTGAAGCAATACGATGTCGCCCTTTACCGTCATTTGAGGCAACGCTTTATAGGCGGCAAGACCCTCATCGAACCAGATAAGCTCACCTTTATACCCCGATTCTTTGAGGCCGCGCTCTATGAAGGGGGTAACTGAGTTTCTTATGAGTATCACTTTCTCGATTCCCGCCTGCGCAAGCTGTCTGCCTATCTCCTTATGTACTTCTTCTTTTCTTGCACCCATTTCAACTAATCCAGGCGTCACATAGATCCGTCTGCCCTTCAAAGTCGCGAGGAATTCAATGACTGCTTTTACACCATCTGGATTTCCATTGTAACTATCATCGAGCGTCGTAACTCCGGCCCCTTCTGTTTCTGGCTCTAATCTATGGTCGAACGCATGCGTCTTGCTGATTCCTGCCTGTACCTCCTGTGGTGCGAGGCCTAGACGAGACGCGATATCTGCTGCCGCGGCGAGTGGCCCAATGTGGTGTAACCCCAAGAGCTTTGAGTGCGCCTCGATACGAACATCGCCCCTAGTCAACACAAATGACGTTCCGTCGAGTCCGGTATGCGGATTTGAAACTTTCCATGATGCGGCCCCTTCCCTGCTGTAGAGAACGTGGCTCTCTCGCGCTTCGCCCCTCGAAATATCATTCTCTCCGTTCACATACACGGTTTCGCCGTTCAGATAATCAGCAAGCTCGAAAATTGTTGCCGCAGTTCGTTCTAGCGTTTTGAACTTTTCCAGATGTGCTTCATTCACGCCCGTGATAATGCCAATCGTCGGCCGTACGATCTTGCACAGTTTGCTGACATCGCCGGGATAATATTCTCCAAGTTCAAAAATTAGCACGTCTTCATCCCCCTTCAGCGTGGAAACGAATTTCGCGATGCCAAGTGGAGTATTCTGGCTCCCACCAGGCGCCGCGAGCTTCTTCCCTTCGCTGAGCACCGTCTTCAAAATCTCGCGCATTGATGTTTTTCCGAAACTTCCCGCGATGGCTATCTTCACTGCCTTGTGCGAAGCAAGCGTCTGTTTCGCTCTGCTCTTCAGCACATATTCGACAGGAGCCTGGATGAGGCGCAACAAGGCCAGCGTTACAAGAATGTCGAACAACACGAAAAGCGGCAATTCAAGGATAAGGATGAGAGCAACGACGTAATTCCAAGGAAAAACATGGTGTGTGATAGCGATACCACTGAGAAATATAACGAGAGGAACGGTAAGCCATCCTATGGCGAGTAATGCAATTGCTTTCGGGGTGAACACTAACTTTTTTCTCTTTTCGACGGCGCTAAAATCGTTCGTCCGCTCGTGCCAGCGCCAAAAATGTGCGATGTCATATTCGCTCGCCTGCAGCATGTAGACGAGCGAGCGGATGTAGCGCGGATCCCTGCGTGAAAGCCAACGAGTCAGGGTCATACGAGAAATTCTTCTATTGACTTGGCTACCTCACCTGACATCTCGCGATGCACGAAATGGCCCGCGGTATCAACGACTCGCAGAGTAGAACCATGGACCAGCTCTTTGATCCGGATAGCTTGCTCGAGAGGAGTCGTCGTATCATTCTTTCCCCAAACGATGAGAGTAGGCACGGTGATCTTTGAAGCAAATTCGCTCAGGTTTTCTGCAACCACAGAAACGAAAGTATCTTTGAGAGCTCCTGCGGTAAAATAATCGCTTCCTATCGATTCATAGAGCGCTTGGCGAAGTTGGTTACGCCACAGGCTGAAAGGCGGGACCATCGTCACAAATCTCCCAATTTTCGCCATTGCACCCAACAATTGATTTCGAAGTGTCCGTCTTTTTGCTAAGCCCGCCGCCGCAATAAGAACCATTCGTTTCGGTTTCAATATTCTGCTCCCCACACCCCTGATGGCAATGCGGCCACCAAATGAATGGCCGACAATGGTATCCACCTGCAAATTCATTTTCTCGACAAAGCTACGCACAAAATCGACATACGCGGCGATATTCCAGGTGTTTCTTGGCATCTCGCTGCCGCCAAACCCCGGCAGATCGAGCCGCACTATCCTGTGCTTCGCTAGATACGGAATCAATGCGTCGAATGTACGAAGCGAGTCCTTCCACCCGTGCAACATCAAAACCACAGGACCAGAACCCTGGTCGTCATACTCAACCGCCAGATTTTGAACTATTGTCTTCATACTATGTGCGGGGCTTGCCCATGAACCAATTTTGGCTTTCGACAACTGAATCAGATTGTTCAACAAAGTCTAGAGTATGCCTTGTCAGCGAGTTTGGGATTGTCATAGACGGGATTGGCTAAGCCAAAATTAGGTGCGGGGCCAACGCTCGGCGGCTTCCGGCCACAATTTTGTGAGCGGATGCTGCAAACAGTCGTGCCTCCGTGCTTTGCAAATATAACGCCCATACAGCACAAGTCCATTATTCACATACTTCCAATCTTTTTTCGGAATGAGCGCCTCGAGATCCTTAGATATCTTTTTTAGATCCGTGTGGTGCGTGAGATCGAATTTGCGCGCAAATCGTTTTACATGCGTATCCGTGGGTATCCCCGGCCACGTGTCGTACAGCTCACCTAACACCACGTGTGCAGTCTTGTAGCCGACGCCTGGCAATTTTTGAAGAAGGTCGGCGTCATTTGGGACTTTGCCGGCGTACTGATGCTCAACTATTTTTGCCGCACCAATTATGGCTTTCGCTTTGTTGCGAAAAAAAGAGACACGAGCTACTTCTTTTTCGAAGTCGACAGGATTTGCCCTAGCAAAATCGGAGGCTGTCTTGTATTTCTTAAAGAGAGTTTCTGTCACTTTGTTCACCAATTTGTCCGTACACTGCGCCGAAAGGACTACTGCAACAAGAAATTGGAAGGGCGTTTTGTATTTCAACTCACTTTTCGGCTTAGAGTACTCACGCTTTAAGTACGCCACCATCCTCAACGCTCTCGCCCTTCCATCCGCAGAATCCATAGAGTGATGCTATCACCCCTGCTTTTATTGTTGGATATCTAGGATCTCAATGGGCAGTTCGATAGACGCATCATTCGCTGCCTCTCCAGAAGGATTGTCCTTGTGCAATATTAGCTTTGCTGCACCACTGTAGTCCTCAGTCAGCTCTACCTGAGCAGCAAATGGCACGAATTCCTCTGTCATCCATTCGCCTTGTGCTTGCGCAATTCCCATAGCAAGCTGCCTGCCGTCCGCCGCAACAACTTCAACCGGAAAGCTCGCTTCGAAATACCACGTGCCGCGCGCTTGCCCTGTTACCGTAAAATGCGGCAAGACCGTGACGCCCGGGCGTATCAGGTCAAGCTTTATCAGGCTATCGTCTGCATTGTTGTATGTTATTCCGCGTGTCTTCTCGCCGAAGAGGCTTGCGCCATAATCCGACATTGCGAACCACACTGCACCCAATCCGATTACTACTATCACTGCACCAATCACAATATTTCGTGTATTCATGTTGTCTATTTTAAACTAATTTTCTGTACACGCGAGACGATAAAGAACGTGAGAGGAAGAAGAAGCGCCATTTGTATCACGGGCGAAAGTCCGACATTGAGGAGCGGAATAATCGGCATATCCGGCAGATATTGCCACCTATCAAGTGCGAGGCCCTTATACTCGACGAAGAGTGCAATGAAAAATCCAAGCGTCACGAGCATCAAGTAATCCTGCCGTCTCGCCTCTTGTAGCCATGCGACTTTTCCCTTGAAGCCAGACACGAGCGCGAATGCGCCAAGCGTGTACAAGACATCCCCAATCGTTGCTAAAAGCGCCACCGGCATTCCGAGTGTCCAATGCTCGTATCCCGTATAGAGCTGAACATGTAATGATTCCCACACGAGATGAAGGGCAAATGAAACGAGTGCGATCAGCGTAAGGGTTCGGAAAAGCGTGAACATGCCGTTACTTCGAGAGGCGCATCAAAACCGCCGCTAGCTTCTGAGGGTCATGGCGAATGAGTGCACGTTGCAAAACATCGCCTTTTGCTTTCTTCACAAGATGACTCGCTAGCAGATTCGCCCCTACCATTTTCTGGCCATTAGCGCCTTTCCGCCGCAGCACTGGCTCTCCCTCATCGGCATACTTCCTGAGAAGTGCAGTGGATGGATTTTTCGTGTTATAGACGACTGTATCAAACGCCTTCTTTTTCCCAACCACATCTTCTAAGACTCGCACATAATCGGACACCTCGAAATCATCCGTATGTCCATTCTTGTTCATCAAATTCACGACGTAAACTTTTTTCGCACGTGACTTTATGAACGCAGAACTGATTCCCGATACGAGAAAATTCGGAATGAGAGATGTATACAAATCCCCTGGTCCTACGATTATCATATCTGCTTCCTTTATCGCTTGCAGTGCCTTCGGATTCGGATGCCCCTTTGGCTTTAGATATATCTTTTTAATGCCAAATCGCGACACGAGCTGGTAGTCTCCGAGCGCATCTTCTCCTTCTATGACTTTGCCGTTCTTGAGTTCTGCAACAAGTTTTATCTTGTCGAGAGTCACTGGAAGAACACGGCCCTTTATATTCAATATTGATCCCGCAAGATCGAGTGCTTTATCAAGCGAGCCCGTCACCAATTCAAGCGTCGATAAAAAAATATTTCCAAAATTATGGCCTTTCAATTCCCCCTTATCGAATCGATAATTCATCAGCTTGCGCATCACCTGTGGAGCACTCGAAAGCGCCACAAGACACTGCCGCAGATCTCCTGGCGGAAGTACGCCGAATTCGTCCATGAGGCGCCCAGTCGAGCCCCCATCATCCGACATTGTAACTATTGCGGATAGGTCCACTGGATATTTTTTGAGGCCCTGGAGGAGCGCGAAACGCCCAGTTCCCCCTCCTATCGTCACTATCTTTTTTCTGGTTGGCATATACTCGTTTAGTAGACGATGCTACCACACCACCTCTTTCCGAGCTATCGTGGCTTAATGTTGAATTTCCTCAGCGCTACGACGAGGTCCGAGAGCGGAAGACCGACGATATTCCAATAGTCACCCTCTATTTTGTCTATCAGAGCCCCTGCTCGCCCCTGTATTGCATAGCCACCAGCGACCTGCAGTGGCTCGCCTGTTTTTACATATGCGTCTATTTCTTTTTTATCTGCCTTCCTGAGATGCACGTGGGTTATCACAGATTTTTCAATCCGCTTTCCATTTTTTGGATCCAAAATGACAAACCCGGTTATGATTCGATGCCATTTTCCAGCAAGCATCGTCAACATTTCCCTTGCCCTCTCGGGCGTGTGGGGCTTTCCCAGATATTGTTTGCCAAAGACTATGAAAGTATCCGCGCCGATGATAATCGCGTCTTTTTGTTTCTTCGCGACCGCTTCTGCTTTTCCCCTAGCCATCAGTATCGCTAATCTCTCAGGCGAGAGCTTCAGCCCGAGGTCTTCTTCGAAATTACTCACAACGACCCTGAATTTCAGGCCAGTTTTTGCCAGTATCTTCTTCCGCCACGGAGACTGAGAAGCAAGTATTATTTTCCGCATCTCGAAAGATATAGCACAGTCGGACAATCTCAACTAGGAGTTCACTTCTTATGTTTTTGCAATACGATCCCATTCACCACCCTGCTTGCCTCCGGACCCACAGGAAAATCCAACTCGTGTCCGTCTTCAGTGTCTATTGGCAATAAACTCTCCGCGCCTGGAAACTGGTCGACCAGAGCAATTCCACCCGGCATCAATGACTGCCCCATCTCCGCAAGCTTTGCCTTTCTTTCTGTATCATCTTTCATGTTTCCCAAGACACCCATTGCGATCACAGCATTGAATTGTTCGCCGCCCTTTGCCGTTAGGCTGCGAACATATCCATTGTGTTTTAACATCTGAGAAAACGGCCCTTCGCCGCCATTTAGATCGAGGATGCGAGCTCCGGAAGAGATGCTAACGTGGAGCCGTTGCTGATTTTTTAAAAAATCCTCAAAAGCTACTATCTTCCCTCTCGAAAATGCGTCCCGACCAGCACTCTCTCCTTGCCTGCTAATGTCAACACCTCCTTGATCTTGTGTCATACGAATATGTGATAGCGCGCACTATATTTGCATTAATAAAGGTATCCTGGCACAATATTCGCACATCCCCCATACGTATCAAGAGCGCGGTGAGAGATTCGGCTCGACGACCCGCCAGCAACAGCTTCACATGAAGCAATGTGCTCCCTCCGACCCTAACGGGGCGATACTCTCACAAAGAATCTCCCCTACAGGGGAGCTTCTAGTTTCTAGGGTCCAGCTTCTAGAAGTAACGTGTTCTGAAGTCGTATTATTTTATTACTAGTAGCTAGCAGCTAGAACCTAATTCTTATGTTCCATCTTTTAGAGAGATACACAGTTGAGAGCGTTACGTCCGGCCACCCGGATAAAGTCTGCGATCAGATCTCGGACGCGATTTTGGATGCTGCCTTGAAAGAAGATCCTATGAGCCGCGTTGCGATCGAGACGTTCGGCAGCCATGGCACACTGATGATAGGTGGTGAAATAAAAACCAACGCGAAATTGAATTTTGAGAAGATCGCCCGCAAAGTCTACAAAGATATCGGCTATACGGAGAAATTAGATGTATTGGTAAAAGTAGCGCAACAGTCCGGAGACATCGCGATGGGAGTAGATACGGGGGGCGCAGGCGACCAAGGCATCATGTACGGCTACGCAACCGACGAAACGAAAGAGATGCTGCCTCTCGGTGTTGTGCTGGTGCACAAAATGGCCAGAAAACTTGAAGAGCTTCGCCGCAGCAAAAAACTAAAATGGATAAAACCCGACGGCAAGACACAGGTTACTATCGCAAAAGGAAAAGTGCTCACAGCGCTCACATCGACGCAGCACGATGAAAAGATATCCCAAGAAGATATTCGTGCGGACCTTATCAAGCATCTCTTCAAGCCCATCCTCGGCAACCTCGACGCCATTGAGGTATTGGTAAATCCGACCGGGCAATTTATCCAAGGCGGATTCTTTGCCGACGCTGGCCTCACTGGCCGCAAGATCCAGGTAGACACGTATGGAGGCCTTGCGCCGCATGGAGGCGGCGCGTTCTCTGGAAAGGATGCGACGAAAGTAGACCGCTCCGCCGCGTACATGTGCCGCTTCGTCGCAAAAAACTTGGTTGCTAACGGTTATGCGAAGAAAGCACTTGTTACAGTGGCATACGCTATCGGACGAGTCGAGCCAGTCATGGTCGAAGCGTTCAGTGACAGCGGAAAAAACCTGACATCTGTCGTAAATAAACACTTCGACTTCAGGCCACGCGCCATCATCGAACGACTCGGACTTCGAAAACCGATATTCCAAGAAACTGCTGCGTACGGCCACTTTGGAGTATCTGGGAGACCTTGGGAGAAGATTGTGAAAATCTAATATTGTTCGTTTTGAGAGGACAAGCATCGTGACACCCGTGTTACGCTAGTGCGTATGTTCGCTGCGACGCGTTTCCCGAACATCAAGGTCGCAAGCCTCACCGCACTCTTTCTCCTTTTCGTATTCGCCCTCAGTGTGTCTCCAAGTGCCATTTCCGCTGAAGGAACGGTTGTGGTCTTCTTCAGTGGCCTTTGTAACGGCCCTCAGACATGCGTTGCGGCGGAAAGTGCCAAGACTGTCATGGGGCCGAGAATGCCGGCTGGCGCACAACTCATCGCTCCGCAATTAACAGCAGGCGCGTATGCAAATAATACGGACCGTGACCGGGTCATACAGCAACTTTCAGGCAAAACAATTATCCTTGTCGCATACAGCGCCGGATACAAGGCGATGTGGCAAACAGTGGGCGCGATGGATGCTGACACAATGAAGCGCGTGAAGAGCTTGGTTTCGCTTGAAGCTAATTATAGCGGATTTGAAAACTCCATCGCGCGTGTGAAAAGCGCTAATCCCAACGTCGAAGTCCTTCGCTTTTACGGCAATCAATTCAAAACGAATCACGCTGGGCTTCCTGGCTCAGTCGGAGTTGCAGAAGCAATCGGCAAACTTGCTGGGGGCGATGGCACTTTTACAGGCAACGACACAGGAAAAATACTCGCTAGCACCTTTGAGAAGTACCAAGCGCTTACTTCTACAGGTAACGTAGCTCCATCACCTCTCGTCCCGCTATCGAATTCAGGGCCGATGTCACTCGGTTCTATGTTTTCTTCACAGGGAGCAGGAACATACCAACAGTCTTTTTCTTCGTCATACCCTTCGACGCTTATGCCACAAATGTCTAACGCACCGTATTCCTATCAACCCGGAACTCCACTCTCGACGTTCGCGAATATCGCGCCGCTTTCCGCGGGCATACAATCCATTGGTACTGCGATATCAATTACACCTACTTCAGATATCTTCTCTGTGGCGGCAAAAGGACTAGGCGAGAGCAAGTTTGCTGTCACAAATAGTGCAACGAAAACTTCTAGCAGTTCGCCTATTACACATGAGACAACGTTTGAGACTAAGAAAAATCCTGGGATCAAGAATGATTCGACCGCCTCAACAAGTGCGTCATATGCCTTTGCGCAAATCATGGCGGAACTTGAAATGATAATTAGAGACTTTTTGAAACTTTTGAAATAATTCCGCATGAACAAAGCATTCATTTTCGATATGGATGGCGTGATAGTGAACAGTGAACCTGTCTGGGAAGAACTCGAGCGCGAATATCTGCCTAAAATGTTCGGAGCGGAAGCCGCGGCAAAAATACCGAATTTAATTGGATACGGTCTCACGGGAGTTATTGAACTAGCGACCTCGCTCGGAGCGACATTTAACCGCGAAGATGTGATCGCTGAACATGAGGCCATGGCAGCAAAAGTGTACGAACGCGCACAAATAACCCCTGGCGCTGATTCACTGATCGAGGAGCTGCATGCAAAAGAATTCAGGCTAGGTCTTGTTTCGCAATCCAAACAAGATTCGATAGAAAAAGTCCTGCAACATCTTCCCTCAAAAAATAGATTGGAGATCGTAATTTCCCTCCACCAACATCAAGAACTAAAACCAAAACCCGCGCCTGATGGCTACCTCGCCGGTTTGCGCGCACTCGATGCGGACTCGAGCTTCTCGTTTGTGTTGGAAGATTCTAATTTCGGAATAGAGGCAGGAAAAGCCGCGGGATGTTTCGTCATCGCTTTCCGAGGACATCTCATGCCTGGATATGAACAAAAAGGCGCTCATGCATATGCCGATACGATGGAAGAAGTTGCGAACATAGTTAACATCCGAAGCAAAACTCGTTGAAGGCGTAAGTTTTTTGCCGTCTTCGCAGGCGCGACGGCGCCGAGACCGAGCGCTGGGCCAGCAGGCCCAGATAGCGACGGCAAAAAGCTTATGCCGAGAAAGAGTTTTGCTATTCGACCGTAACGGATTTTGCTAGATTTCGTGGTCGATCTACATTAAGGCCTTTTTCTTTCGCAAAGTAGTACGCGAACAGCTGGAGCGGCACGACATTCAGAATAGGAGAAAGCATCTCTATGGTTTGCGGCACGTAGATAACGTCATCCGCTATCTTTTGTACCTCACTGTCCCCTTCTGTCGTGAGAGCTATGACAGGTCCCTTTCGAGCCCTCACTTGCTGAATTGCGCTCAAGACTTTTTCGTACACGGAATCATGGGGCGCGACCGCAAACGTTGGAAAATTCTCATCTATCATCGCGAGCGGCCCATGCTTCATTTCCCCCGCCCCATACCCTTCTGCATGAATGTACGATATCTCTTTCAACTTTAACGCTCCCTCGAGTGCAACTGGATAGTTGTACTTGCGCCCAAGGAACAGAAAATCTCGATGATGTGAGTATTTTTTAGCAAGTGTCTCTATCGCCTTCTCATTTTCCAATATAGCCTTCAGTTTCCCGGGAAGTTTTTTCAACTCGCGAGCTATTTCCTTACCCTGCGCGGCTGTCATCTTGCGTTGCCGGCCCAAAAACAACGTCATGAGCGCCAAAACAACGAGTTGCGAGATAAATGCTTTTGTTGAGGCAACGCTGATCTCCGGGCCGGCGTGATTGTAAACGCCTGAATCGTCTTCTCGAGTAATGGTAGACCCAACGGTATTCACAATGCCGAGTGTAAGTGCATTCTGGCGCTTCGCCTCACGTATTGCCTCAAGCGTATCCAGCGTCTCTCCTGATTGCGATATCGCCAATACAGCGGTTCGCTTGTTAACAACCGGCTTTCGGTAACGAAACTCGCTTGCAAGTTCGACTTCTACCGGTATGCCAGCAAATTCTTCAATCATGTACTCTCCTACTAAACCAGCGAGGTATGCGGTTCCGCACGCAACAATAATGATGCGATCGATCTCTTTAAGTTTTTTTTCCACTTTATCAAGCCCTCCAAGCTTTGACGTTCCTTTATTCAGTATCAAGCGCCCCCGCATCGTGTCTTCAACGACCAGTGGCGCTTCTAATATTTCCTTGAGCATGAAGTGTTCGTGGCCTCCCTTTTGCGCCTGTTCTGCATTCCATTCTATTTCCTCCGGCTCACGCTGGATCTTTGTTGCATTCAGTTTAAGGACTGTATGTTTGTCGGGAGTAAGTATAGCCACCTCGCCATCTTCGAGAAAAACAACTTTTTTTGTGTGCGGCAATATTGGGGAAGCGTCGGAGGCGATAAAACGCTCGTTTTTGCCGACCCCGATAACAATTGGCGAGCCCATTCGCGCGGCAATGAGCTTGTCGGGTTCCCCCTTGTACTGCATTGCAATGCCAAATGTCCCTCTGATCTCGTTAAGAGCAGCAAGTGCAGCCTTCTCAAAATTTTTATGTTTCTTTAAATGCTCTTCGACAAGATGAGGAATAATTTCTGAATCAGAATCGGAGACAAATGTGTGCCCTTTTGAAATTAGCTTCGCCCGAAGTTCCTGCCAATTCTCTATGATGCCGTTGTGCACCACCCATATCTCCTTGTCGCCACTCCAATGCGGGTGTGCATTTTTCTCAGTCGGCTCTCCGTGCGTTGCCCAGCGTAAATGTGCGATGCCGCTTTTCCCTTTAAAATTCTTTGGGACTTTCTTTCTCAAAGCACCGACTGCACCAGGCGTTTTTATCACTCCCGCCTCTGGAATAAAAATACCTGCAGAATCATAGCCCCGGTATTCAAGCGACACGAGCCCGTCTAAGAGCACTTTTGCTGCATTCTTCCCGTTCGAGCCCGTGTATGCAAATATCCCGCACATATCAGAGGTAGACGCTAATCTAACACTATTATTGCTGAATTATCCATGAGCGAGACGGTAAATCGGTTTGCCGATTTCTGGCTCCTCGGCTCGGAGATGCGAAAACTGCGTTTTCCCACCTCGCTCGCCCTACGTCGCCAGTAACCTCTCAGGCCAGCAGGATGTCTGCAATGTCATTTCGGAAAGCGTTAATAGCGGTATCGTCCGGTGGCCGTTTCGGATACGTTCGATTTGTGAGGATGACAAACGCGCTGCCTCGCTCGATATCACACACTATACTCGTGCCAGCGAATCCCGTCTTTCCGAACGTACGTTCGCTGGGATGCTTTCCCATAAATCGCGCCTGATTCAGCTCCCACCCGAGACCAGTGCTATCTCCGAGCTCCGAAATCTGATTCGTCGCCATATCCCGGATAATCTTCTGAGAAAGATAGCGACGCCCTCGCATCTCCCCTCCTCGAAGCAACATCTCAAGAAAATTCATCATGTCCGGGGCGGTCGAGAAAAGTCCCGCATGCCCTACTGCGCGCCCCTCGCTCGCAAAAACTCTCGCACTTTCATCATGGACGACGCCTCTCAGCCCTCCTTCGGACGGGGCAATGCGCGATTGCAGATTCTTTTGCGGCATGAATCCTGTGCTTTTCATACCAAGCGGCCTGAAGAAAACATCTTGCGCGGCTTGCGCGATCCCGACACCGAGTACGCGCTCGATGATAAGTCCGAGGAGAAGGGCGGGTGTATTCGAATATCGAAAAGCGGTTCCGGGTTCATGCTCCATATCCCGAGCCATGACGAACGCCAATATTTCATCAGACGTTTTGTCTGCGAGAGTCGATAGCGGCGCGCTATCTATGGTGTAGGTAAGAAGATGCCAAATGGTGACCCTATCGCTGTAATTATTGCGAAATTCATGCAAATGCTTCGCAACCAAGTCATCAAGCGAAAGCGCGCCTTTATCTATGAGGGCTAGCGTCAGAGATGCTGTAGGGATTGATTTTGTGATGGACGCTACGTCGTACATCGTGTCGTCCATAACGAACGCGGAATCAATATCGGTCAGGTGCCCGAAGGGATACGTTTTTTTCTCACCACTTGCGCGCACAGTCCCAACTATCCCGCCCGGACAGACCCTCTCTTCTACTGCTCGTATGCAACGTTCAACGATGCGTTCCTCTCGCGGCTTCATTCTTTGAATAATAGCGCACGGAGTTCTTCTTTCTTTTCTGGGTCAAGTCGCGCTCGCCACAAAAGGAAGCGTGTCGCCGTTGAGCGAAACCTTGGATGGTCTGAAAGCGTAAGCAATTCTTCGAACGAGACCAAACGGGACTTCACTTTTTCGCCAGCACCTGGGTCTGGCTCCTGTTTCTTCGCACAATTTCTCGCAGCGAAAACATGTATTGTCCATTCGATCTTCCCCGACGGAGTCTCTTCGCTTATGAGCGCCCAATCTGTTGAGGCGTAACCGGTCTCTTCGAGTAATTCGCGCTGTGCAGCCGGTTGAGGCAATTCACCTGGATCCACACGGCCAGCGGGTACTGAAATAAATTCGTCAGTATCTGGCTGCTCTTCATCTTGCACAAGTATCTTATCTCCTACGACTGCGAGCATTTCGACCGTGTCTGGGCGCTTCAGCCTCTCGAACGTCTTGAAAGTTCCGTCATATAATTTTTGCTGCCATTGCCACACTTCGAATATCACACCTTTGAACACCGTCTTGGCATTGGGCGGCATTGGTTTCTTGTAATTCTTAGACATAGTAGAGAATGTCTTTCTTTCTCTCTTTGATGTCTATCGGGTAAAGTCCCGTGAAGCACGATGTATTGAGCTGTGATTCTGGAACACCGATAGCATCTATCATTCCCTTGAGAGAAAGATACTGTACCGACGTTGCGCCGAGGTGGTCTCGTATCTCATCCTCCGTCTTCGTAGCTGCTATGAGCTCGCCTTGTTTTGCAATATCAATTCCGTAGAAATCGGGATATTTGACAGGCGGCGATGAGACAACAAAATGGACTTCTTTCGCTCCTGTTTCAAAAAGCATTTTGACGATTTTTTGCGACGTTGTTCCTCGGACGATGGAATCATCGACGACAATTACCCGCTTTCCGCGAATGACACTTTCGCGAGGATTCAATTTCATGCGAACCCCCTGATCACGAAGGTGCTGCTCCGGTTGTATGAACGTTCGTTGGATATATCGATTCTTCCCTAGACCGAATTCAAGCGGTATCCCGGATTCCTGCGCGTAGCCAAGCGCGATCGGGGTTGCTGTGTCAGGCACTGCAATAACGACATCCGCATCAATTTTTCTCTCACGCGCCAGTTGCTTTCCGAAATTCTTCCGGACTTCGTACACTGATTTTCCAAGAAGGTCGCTTGAAGCACGTGCGAAGTAAACGAACTCGAATACATCGAGTTTGAGGTTCGCCTCTGCAAGCTGTTCGCCCCTCGGGCCATTTTCATCGATAACAAGCATTTCCCCGGGGTTCACGTCTCGCTCGAATGTAGCACCGATGGGTTTGAATCCGCAGGTCTCGGACGAGATGACCCATCCGCCGTTCAGTTTCGCCAGCGATAGCGGGCGGATGCCGCATTGGTCGCGAATAGCGATGAGTTTATCTTTAGAAAGTATGAGGATGCAGAATGCGCCGGTGATGAGAGGGTATGTTTTTCGAACGGCATCTTCCAGAGAAAGCCCGTCTTTCACGAACTCTGCTATCGCGTCCGCGACAAAGCGCGAATCTGATATGTCGGATATGTCATGCCCGCGCGCTTTCAAGAATTCTTGGAGCGTAGCCGTGGATGGCAAATTTCCATTGTGAGCAAGCGCGATGGTGTCATTCGCGACAAGTATCGGTTGCGCGTGCGCGAGCTTTGAGCCCGCTGCGGTCGAGTAGCGATTATGCCCTATTGCACAATGGCCTGTGAGACTTTTTATGGAATCCTCAGAAAAAACTTGAGCCACAAGGCCCATGTCCTTGTGGCAGTGTAATTTCTCGCCGTCCCCTGTTGCTATTCCTGCGCTTTCTTGCCCGCGATGTTGTAGAGCGAAAAGTCCGAAAAATGCGAGCCGTGCTGCCTCGAGCCCTTTCCCATAGACTCCGAAGACCGCACATTTTTCATTCAGCTTTCTCACAGGGTAGTATGCCACATTTCTTCCTATGCGTCCATCCCGATTAATTCTTTCAATGAACGTATACCCTCTCTGTCGAGATACGTAAGTAAGTCAAAAAGAATCTTCTGCGCTAGTGTCGGACCTTCTGTATCAAGTGCTGCGACGACCTGTACCGCCGTGGCACCGGCACGGATCTTCTCCAACGCTGTTTCCGCATCCTTGACGCCGCCAACACCGATGATCGTGAGTTTCTTCCCTGCCTCTTTGTGGATGTGGCGAATTATTTCCGTCGACATCTTCCTAAACTCATCATCGTCTCCCGAAACGCCGCCCATTTCGTTCCTCCACTCTTCCCCGTATTTCGCTTTGATGTCGCCGCTTGATGTCGTGTTCGTCGCGACAATGCCCGCTAACTGGTTGCTGATTGCTACATCTATCACATCACTCACCGCTTCGGGCGTCATGTCGGGTGCGATCTTTACGAAAAGAGGTTTGCCGCCGCCTTCGCTTTCGAGCGCGGCTTTCACCGCTTGGACGATACGGTTGAGCGGCTCCTTGTCTTGTAGTGCACGTAGCCCTGGCGTGTTCGGCGACGAGACATTGATGACGAAATATCTGCCGAGTGCATACATGCGTTTCGCGACCGCCGCATACGTCCCTGGTGCCTTATCTTCCGGAACAATTTTGTTTTTTCCGATATTAATTCCTATCGGGACACCCATGTCCTGATAGACGGAGAGATTTTCTGCAACGACTTCCATACCAGGAGTATTAAATCCATATCTATTGAGAGGAACTCCGGGCTTGAGATTGAAGTGCCGAGGCCTAGGATTCCCCGATTGCGGCCTTTCCATTATTGAACCGACCTCGACGGCTCCGAACCCGAGCTCATGCAGAGCGCGCACCGCGTGGCCGACTTTATCCCACCCTGGGCCCACCATGAGCGGATTCTCAAGTTCTATCCCCGCAAGCGAAACTAAGAGCCGTGCATCTAAAACGCGGGGCTTATTCCCTCTCAATTTCTCGAATATCTTCTCCGAATCCGCAGAATTTTCTAGCGCATACAGAAATTCGCGTATCGCGACATGCTCAGCTTCAGCATCAAGTTGGTCAATGACCGGATCCACAAAACCTCGCAACATAATCTGCATCATATCATCCCACCACAGTGCAGATATGTGGATTCATTTGAACGGCTTCGCGCTCTTCCACGCCATATCGAAAAGTGCTTTCATGCTGTCGGCGATTGTTTTGTCTTCGATCCGCACTACGAACATATTAAATTCGTGAAGCCGGAAAATCGCTACACAATTGCCATAAATAAACGTGTCATTTTCCAATCCCGCGACCGTTGCGATCCGACTCGTGTATGTTGGTCCACAGACCTGGCTCAAGAGACGAGAATAGCGCCGCGATTCTTTGGTATCGGCTATGATTTCCCGTACGCCTATACCGTTACGGCGCACAGATTCTGATATATCAGCATACGTGTCGCTGAAAAGAGTATATATCTCGGAAAGATTGGACCATATGCGCCAATTGTTCGAATTTTTAACTTCTTCATACACGCGCCTAATCCCTTCCTCGCCTTCAAACATTTGCACTTGCGGCCTTCCGAGTGTATTTGCTTGAAGAGAAGCGAGTTTCGGCATTATCGTTTGTAATTCTGATAGACGTTGCTTTATCTGCGTTTCAAGCACCCTTGGATCAGCGGCTCTATAATATTCTTTCTTATTAAGTGAGACTTTCTCGAAAAAATTGCGCCTAACAAGCTCATCAAGATGCAAATATACAGTCGGCCGCTTTAACCCGGTTTTTCTAGCAATTTCCTGTACTGTAGTCGTACCAAGGGTAAGCCCGGCAAGATAAATTTTGGCTGCTTTCTCTGTAAGGCCGACCGATTCGAGAGATTTAGTATCCACCCGTGCAGTATATCCACATAGCGCATTCTGTCAATATTTCTGACAAATTTGCATATATGATCCCATATATCAAGCCATTTTATGGGTATCGGGACATGATTTTTCATTTGACACTATGTCTTCCGCATGTTCCCTCGTATGCTTGCGACGCCTTATTAAAAGAAACAAATCGTTATGAAAAAAGGGACTATCGCAATTGTTATCGGAATCATTATTATCCTTGGGATCGGATACGCTGTCATGCAGCGTAGCGATACAAAAAGCAGCAGTAACCAAAAAATACGGATAGGCGTCAATGTATACCCAGGGTCTGGAGCGTTCTACATAGCACAGGAAAAAGGATTCTTTGAAAAGCATGGTGTTGATGTCGAGGTAGTAATGCTCCAAGTCGATAACATCGCACAGTCGCTCGCGAGTAACGATGTACAGATGCTGTACATGAGCACGGATGTACTGTCAGTTTTTAGAGACGCAGGCATGGATGCAAAGCAAATATTCGCTCCAAGTATTTCCAATGGAGCGGATGGTTTTGTAGCTACCGACGATGTACGAGATATCTCTGATCTAAAAGGTAAAGAGGTATATCTTGGCATAGGATTTCCAAGCCATTTTCTTACCCGCTACGTAATGGCACAAAATGGCCTCAAGTACTCCGACGTCAAGCTCATAAACATGAGTCCTGAGGACGTCGGAGCTTCGTTCGTCTCCGGGAATATTAACGCTGGCGCGACGTGGGAGCCATGGCTGTCGAAGGCCACGGAACGAAAAGGAGCAAAAGTGCTTTTCACCAGTAAAGACGTCCCAGGCATAATCGTTGACGCCGCTATTGTAAGAGAGGACACTATCGAAAAACAACGCGAAGATCTTAAGAATGTGATGCGCGCATTTTTCGATGCAGTCGATTGGTGGGCAAAAAATCCCCAAGAAGGAAACGAGATAGCTGCAAAAGCCTTGAGCCTCACGTCCGAAGAATTTGTCCCGACACTTGCCACAGTTAAGCTATTCGGCCTGCAAGATAATTTGCAGACGTTCGATAAATCGAATCCTTTGAATGTCTATTACTTGTCGGAATATGCATCGAAAATATATGCGGAAGACAAGGTGATAAAGAATTCATTCGATGGAGATTCAATGATAGACGGATCACTCCTTACCGAACTACGATGAATCCAGTTAATGCGATATTCCGATTTGAGAGGAAGCTCTCGGGACGCGCATATGGATTGCTTACAGTTGCAGGCGCGGTCTCGATGTTGACCGTATGGTCTGTGGCAAGTTATTCCGGAAAAATTGATTCTCTATTCCTCCCCACTCCTGCCGCGGTCGTCGCATCTGCCGCAACGCTAGCGCTCGAATTTAATCTCCTGGGCGATATCTGGGCAAGTGTGTACAGAATAGCGTTAGGATTCGGACTTTCTGTGATTATCGCAGTTCCACTTGGGGTGTGGATCGGGATACACAAACAGACCGAGGCGTTCCTCACTCCCCTAACTAGCTTCTTCCGATATACTCCAGTATCCGCATATATCCCACTCTTCATATTGTGGTTCGGAATCGGGGAACTAGAGAAAATTTCCGTTATTTTTCTGGCAATTGTGCCATATCTCATTGTCTTGGTAGCTGATACTGTTGCGAACACAAAAAAAGAATATGCCTACGCAGCTCTGACGCTTGGAGCTCAAACTAAGCATATTTTTTTTAGTATTGTCTTGCCGCAATCAATGCCGGGCATATGGGATTCGATGCGAATCACAATAGGCTTTGGTTGGGCGTTCGTAATACTTGCTGAAGTTGTAGCTGCAACATCAGGATTGGGTCATCTTATAGTGATCTCCCAAAGATTCCTGAAAATATCAAACGTGATGGCAGCAATCGTGGTTATAGGATTGCTCGGCCTCGCAACAGACATGCTATTTAAATTGGGCTACAGATATTTTTTCCCATGGACTGATAAATCACGCCATGCTTGAACTGGATCACGTTTCAAAAAACTACGAGGCCAAGGATAAATCAATACGAGTAGTACAAAATCTGTCTTTGGTCGCAGAAGATGGTAAGTTTATTGCACTCGTAGGACCCAGCGGGTGCGGGAAAACAACTCTTCTAAAGATGATAGCCGGATTAATAGAACCTACGTCTGGAACTATCCTCGTAGATAACAAGCTCGTCACTGGTCCTGGATCAGATCGAGGAATGATTTTTCAAGATTTCACATTGTTCCCGTGGCTAAAAGTCCGAGACAATATTGCTTTCGGGTTAGATATGAAGAAAATTTCTAAGAAGGATCGTAAAAAAACAATTGATCACTATTTGAAAGTCACGGGATTAGTTGATTTCGTCGATTTTTATCCGAAAGACCTTTCGGGCGGCATGCAACAAAAAGTCGCGATTGCACGAACATTGGCGACAAATCCGAAGATACTTCTCATGGACGAGCCTTTCGCTTCGCTCGATTCTCATACCCGATCGAAAATGCAAGAATTTCTCACCGATCTCTGGGAAAAAGAGAAGAAAACGGTTGTTTTTGTTACGCACGATGTAAGCGAAGCCATTTTCCTCGCCGATACGGTGCACGTACTATCGTCTCGCCCGACAACCATCAAGAAGACATTCGAGATCCCATTTCCCCGCCCCCGCAAACATGACTTAAAACACGAAAAAGAATTCTTCGAGCTCACGAGCAAAATCGCTAAAGAATTGGAATACTAGTACTTACGAATAGGATAAAAACACTTTTTTGAGCGTATCCCCAGCTGCAATAGACGAAGCAGTACCTTCTGCTGTTACACGACCAGCTAGCGAACTCGTGTGAATTTCAAGGTCTCGCCTCCACTTAGATACATCATTTCGAGCGCATCTGCCGTGAGTTTAGGGATACTAAGAAACAGTACCTCTTCCGGCATTGTTATCTTGAGATAGACTACACCCTCATCTAGAGGTGCCGGAGCGTTCTCTGCGTCAGTGCCCATAAATGTTTTCCACATTCCTTCTGTGGTCGCATCTTCGTTCCCCTCGTACTTATCAATGACTGTTCCGTCTGCCAAGAACGTTCGCGAGAATTTTGCGTCATCGGTGCTCTTCCACGTGCCGACAATATTTGCCGCAATAGCCGCCGACTCTGTGACTTGATCGGTCTGGGAAGTTTTTCTTTCAATAACCTCATTACTCACACCTGCAGGGGTATCTTTTTTAAGAATGCCGGCATTCAGAAGAGCCGCGATATCCCCTCCCTTGCCCATGTAATATCCGGTACCAAATACTGCAGCAAGGAGGATGAGTAAAAACAGAAGCTTCATATTGCTTATTGTATCTGCCTTAGACGGAGCGCGCCACCATCCCGATGACGAGAATGCCGACGAAATTCATGATGAATGATATTAGAAGAAACCGCTCTCTCTTTATCTTTGAGATACCAAGAAGCGCCAGGCCAAGCTCATCCGGGAGCGGTGAAGCGATGATGAGTGCGCCAACCAAAGGAAGCAACCGGTGGAAAAGCTTCGTATGGAAAAGCGCTTTGAGGCGTTTCGCTCCTGTATGGCTCACGAGATACTCGACTTCGCCCGAGACTTCAGTCCTAACGAGCCAGAACAAAAGGTAATCGCCGCAGACTGCGCCGAGCGCCCCAATAAAGGCAACGCTCAGTATCGGAGAGCTCTGGGCAAATTCCCCCAGGACGACGATAGCGGGTGCAGTCGTGAGTATCGAAGTGAAAAAAAGTCCGGCCACGAAACTTCCAACCTCTGAGAGCCCGTCCGTCGTTGCCATAAACGTATGAACGACTCCCGAATAGATAATGAGAGCAGCAAAGAAAACGCTCGCAACGAGCGAAACAGCCATGTGCGCCAGGTGCCTTCGACGTGCTTTCACAACCTCATTCTAACCTCTCCACTATCTTTGTGGCGCACAACAGTGCAAAACTCGGCGAGGCGTAGGTTTGACGTCGCCTAGCGAGCGCGGCGGCGCGAGCTCGAGGAATCTTTCAGCGGAAAAATATCCGTGCGACGGAGAATCTGCGGCGAGCGAAGAGTTTTGCGCATTAGCTCAAGTACCTACGCACCAAATATTCATATCTCCACTTCTGCAACTTTGGCCATTCGTACATCCGCACGGTCGACCAGATAGCTCGCAGGAACGCGAAGTCATCTGCGTATGTCGAGATAGGCGGCAACTGAAAGCGAGCGGCAATTTTGTCGAGCGAGGCAAGATATCTTTTCTTCTGTTCGTCGGAATATCGATACTTCGCAAAGAACTCGTAGTCCCCTTTTTCCGGATGCAGCTCGATATGAACAAGCGCCGTTACCAGATCATAGCCAAATGGTGCCTGGAACGAGTGTTCGAGATCTATTGCTCCTTCGGAAAATAGATTGCGTGGGTTGAAATCCCCATGTGAAAGGACGTACGGAAATTGCGCAAGCCGCTCAAAAACCGCATCGAATCGCGCGCGTACTTTCTGCGCGTGTTCGGGAAGTTCGTCGCACAAGACTTCAAGGTATATCCCTGATGAGAGTTCTCTCTTGTTTCCATCTGTACGTGTCTCGATCTGCGCATTTCCGAAGCTCTCGGCGACTTTTAATAGTTCCAGGAAATGGGATTCTGAGATTTCACCGTGCGCTTTCCAGTCTGCCGCAAATAGGTCGCCCAGTGGCACCTCTCCGAGCGAGCGCTCTAAAAAATAATACCGGTACCCTACCTTTCCCGAATCAAGCAGTTTCGGAATAGGATAGTGCGCCGCTTCCATCGCTCTGTGCACTTCTAAGTGCCTCTCGATGATGCGTTTTTCTCCAATGCGGAGATACTCGTCTTTTCCTCTATATACTGCCGAAGCGCCCCGCTGCTGGCTTGCAACGAGCTCATACGCTTTGCCATCGATCGTGATCGACCGGTCCATATCAAAGAGCGATGATACAGCATCTCGCGCGAGCGTGAAAGCAAAGCGCTTGTACGTTCCTTTGCAATATCAAAAGAGAGCTGGACAAGTTCATTCATATTCACACTGTACTCTTGTGAGATACGAATGCCTGCCACAATGGCTGCCGCCAATAGAAAAAGGTGTACAAAACCGCCAATATAGAAGACTCCGACAACCCCGAAGATCCAGAGTACGAGCAGTATTGATGCGATGGTTGATAGTATGGGCATAGTGTAGGTATTTAGACGGATGACGAACCGTGTCCTTTCTTCGAAGCGTAGCGGTGAGTGATGAAATTCCTGTGACGCTTCGAAACTCTCCTTCACGCCCCGCTCATGACCGTACGAGAGAATCCGGCTCTACAGAGGTCGATGCGCGCCTTGGGTGGCTCTCAATGCGAACGCGGTCTGTCTGCAGCGCTTCCGTGCGGCAGGCGGGCACATTATCAGACTGACTAATACATGACAACCGTATGGGTATAGTCTTATTCCTTATTCTCGGTGGCATTGCCGGCTGGCTTGCATCTCTCTTGATGAACACAGATAAGTCACAGGGAGTCCTTGCGAACGTGGCAATCGGTGTCATCGGTGCATTCGTCGGCGGCATGCTCTTCAACATATTCGGCGGCATCGGGGTCACAGGCTTTAATTTCTACAGCCTTCTCGTTGCCGTGATAGGAGCTGTCGTCCTTCTGTGGCTTCTCAGACTAGTTCGGAGCTAGAGAACACGATCATTCACAGCTGTACAGATTCGGCCACGCTGGTGAGCATGTTACGCTACTCAGACGGGAAACCAGCTCCAAGAGGGCTATGGTTTTCTTTGATCCATCCGGAACACGTAGAGCATTATTTTTCGGGAGCAGCATTGCCGTTTTATTGCTGTTCTCGGGTTTTGGTGCCCTCGCGTACCTTGCTCTCATCCTTGCCCCGACAGAAGAACGTATCGCGTACGACAATGCCTCGCAAAATGACGCGCGATTCTCGAAAACTATTGCTCTCACATTCGACGATGGTCCCGATCCGGTCTTTACGCCCAAACTAGCGGAACTGCTGCAGAAAGAAAATGTTCCCGCCACATTCTTCTTCATTGGTGAAAATGTCGCGCGGCATCCAAACCTCGCGAAACGGATAGTCGATGAGGGGTTCGAGATTGGAAACCACACATTCACTCACTCAGCACGGGTCGGGGATTCGGAATCAAGGCTTCGAAAGGAACTTGTAACTACCGACCACGTGATACGCGACGCAACAGGAAAACATCCGCTTTTATTCCGCCCTCCATACCTGGAAGACGTAAATGTCGGAGAATTCGACGGTGGGAAAATAGAAGGTGAAGAAGTGAGATGGGCAGAAGATCTGGGCTACGTCGTCGTGGGCGCCAATCTTGATACCCAAGATTGGCGGGTGCAAAAGGGCGAGTCAGGCACCGTTCTCGAACGCCTCATGTCCGGCACAAAAGAAAACGGCCCCACAGTCATTATCATGCACGATAGCGCGGGGGAAGGCGCATCGATCGAGGCCTTGGAGACATTTATTCCTTTGATGAAAGAAAAGGGGTATCGGTTCGTATTTGTTTCGGAATATTTCGGCCTGACAAAAGCCGAGGCTATGCCAGACTCTGCCCCAACATTTGGAGTGGGATACTTCCTCGTGGGTGCCGCAAAAATATTTGCGCGCGTTGCACCGGTATTCAACACCATAGTGATGGTAGTGAGCGTACTTGGCCTTTCGCGTATCTGGCTCGTTGTTGCAGGCAGGCGCCTTCTCGTACCGCGAGCTTCAGCGAAGGAAGAAGACGCATTCGTTCCAACAAGCGCTCTCAGCATCGAAACTATCTTTGGTGAGCTGCGCGCCACTCTACCTGCCCGCTCTGCCTCAAAAAAAGAAGTTTCTGTCATAATTCCCGCGTACAACGAAGAGGCAAACATAGAGGCAACCGTTCGGTCCATAATGCGCGAGCCGCACATGCAAACGATCGTCGTTAACGACGGTTCGACCGATACTACAGGAGACACGGTACGCAAACTATGCGAAGAATATGGCCCAAGCTTGCTGCTTTTGGAGAAAGAAAATGGCGGCTCAAAAGCTGCCGCCCTCAACTACGCGCTCCCCTATGCAACTTCGGATATTCTCGTGTGCGTAGACGCTGATACTATCATCAGCCCTGGAACCATCGAACGCCTCGCCAAGCACTTTCACGACAGAGATGTAGGAGCTGTGGCAGGCAAAGTGTATCCAGCATCAACACACACGCTCATCGAGAAAATTCAGTACCTGGAATATCTGCAGGGGCAAAATCTGGAGAAGATGGTTTTTGCGCTCGGGAATGCCGTCGGAGTTGTTCCAGGCGCGATAGGCGCGTGGCGCAAGTCGGCGCTCCTTGAGGGAGGAGGATACTCGCGGGATACCGTGGTAGAGGATCAGGATCTAACGCTTTCCCTCCTCTCCCGTGACTGGTCTGTCCGCTTCGAACCAAGCGCAACAGCATTCACGGAAACGCCAAACAATCTGCTCGCGTTCTTCAAACAACGCTCAAGATGGGTGTACGGGACAATGCAGTGCGCATGGAAATATCGCACCTTTCTATTCTCATTCAGGCGGCCTTCTCTGGGCTGGCTTATACTTCCAAACGTCATTTTCTTTAACTTGTTTGTCCCACTCCTCGTGCCATTTATCGATGGAGCAATACTACTCGGGCTCATGGGTTACGTGGACATTTCTGCAGTCCTGGGGCCGTTCCTTGTCTATACCGTATTCGATCTGTGGTGTGTTGCGGAGAGCGCACGAGTAGAACGCGTGAAGCTACGCAGGCTGCTTCCACTCATCATCTGGCAAAGGCTCTTCTACCGATACATCATGGCTGCCGCCATAGTTCGAGGTATATTTCTTGCCCTTGGAGGCAGCTGGATGCGCTGGGGCACGCATGAAAGGCGCGGTGATTGCCACGCCGCCCTGCAAGACATGCTCACACTCTCTCCGTTGCAGCCCCAACTCGTTCCGGCACGCGTGGCAAATGAATCGCCGCAACCTGCCTCTCTCAACATCAGCGCAGAGCGCGTACACATCTAAGCCTCAGTGCGTGAGTATCTCTTTCCACGGGCCCTCTGGCACAGCACTTGCATCCACATGGCGCCATTCGACGTCAGAGGAGCCGTCCACCTGGATGCAATCACGCATTGCAGGCGAGAGGTCTATGCCGGCACCCTCCCCATAGGTGTTCTGGGGCGCTGTAGATGTGCCAAATACGTATGCAAAATCATCTTCTCCAAATGGTCCGACGTCTTCCCACTGCGCATAACATGACGTCCCGTTCGCGCGCACTTCGACCCATCTGTCCTTTAGGAGACTGCCTTTTGTAACTGCCTTGAACCAGGGAATTCCGAATGCATTTTCTTTCCGATTCCCTTCTTCATCGAGATCACTGTACGGAAGTGCAATATAGAACGGGTTCTCTCTTGGTGTGAACAAGCAAGGATGGAAACCATTGCGACATTCGGGATCATCCACGCCACCGAAAGAAGACAGCCAATTCCCGTCAAAAGCACTCTCGCTGTTAGAAATATATGCATTGTCTTCAGTCTCTCCCTCGCCCACCCAAAACACGGTCGCTATCGCGTGTTTGTAACCCTGCCGCGGAGCAATAGAGCCAACTGAAGAAGGAAATTGCTTCGAGGACGACGTGGCAATTGCATCGTTTGCTCGTGGCCGTTCCTCCATCTTTCGCAACTCTCTTTTCAGCGTGGCGTTCTCAAACACAAGCAGCGCGAGTGCGACAAGAAGGACCGCTGCGAGAAGTGCGCTAATCCTTGCCATAAGGAGAGCCTATCAAATAAACCTGTTAGTTCGCCATGAGTGCCCAACCCTCTTTCACTGTGACCACTTTGATGCCTACGGACTTGATGTAATTCACGACCTCTTGGAATTTCGCTGGCGTCATTGTGTATTGGTCTCCCCCATCTTTTACTTCATGGATGCAGAGAATGAACCACTGTTTATTTGCCTTAGCACCATCTATCTGTGCTTTTATCTCAGAAACAGGATTCGATGTTTCGATACACATCGATTTAAGGTCATATTTATCTGACGTACTGAGATTCAGTGACTCGTAGTCAATTCCGCGGGCAGATGTATATCCTGCCAACTTGAGAAGATTCTTGACGGTGTTATTAACCGCTCCGTATGGATGCGCGAACGATGACACTGCCTGTCCAGTCAAATTCTGGAGGTAGGTCTTCGAGTTCTTGATCTCGCGATTGATAGCGCTTTGGCTAAGGGTCGTGAGATCCGCGTGCGTTATGGTGTGTCCCGCTATCTCATGCCCTTTCTGTGCAATATCTTTTACCTGGTTCGGCGTCATAAATGTATTCCACGCCTCCTGTATCGGCTGTGTCGTGAGGTAGAATGTCCCTTTTACTCCGGCTTGTTGAAGAATTGGCAGGGCATTCGTGTATTGCGTCGTCCACGAATCATCGAACGTAAGCGACACCATTCCTTCAGTGAATTGTCCAGGCTGCGGAGGCGGCGGCTGTGCTGATACTGTCACAGTTGCCTGCTTCGATATGTTGCCTCCACTTCCTGTGCACGAAAGAGTATAGGTACTTGTTTGCGTAGGAGCGACAGTTGCACTACCTGATAGTGATTTACTGCCAGACCATGCACCTGATGCCGTGCACGATGTCACGTTCCCCGCTTGCCAGGAAAGAGTAGATTGCTGCCCGGCAGTCACAGTCGTTGGAGAAGCAGTGAACGTGAGAGTGGGTGCGCCTGGCGGCGGTGGAGGCGGCGTGGTTGATGCTTTGACAAGCGATACGTCGTCGATGGCAAGCGTCCCTGTTTTTTCAAGTATGTGATATGGGGACGCCTTCACTGAGCCGGAAGGCACAGTGAAAGATGCGGTAAATTGTTTCCACACGTTTCCAGACGAAGGAACATCTGCAATCCATCCGTACGAAATGGATCCGTTTGATTTCGTGTATGCGACATCAATTTCTGTCGCGACATTTGATTTGTACCACGTGGTGTATGTATAGGTTGCGCCCGCCTCTACCGTAACTGCCGCAGGCTGCCATCTCCCATCCCCCGTAGAGTTCGACTGAAGCACCATCTGAACGGCTTTTGCTGAACCATTGCCCGAAACGGGATACGTGAACGTGGGAGTAGGAGTTCCCCACGCAGTTCTGGCCCAGTTCGCTGGATTTCCATTTGTGCCAGATGTCTCGAATGACGAATTCTGGATCAAATTGGGTGCCGATTGCGCGTAGGTGGCGCCAGGAAATACGAACAAAGAAAACAGCACCGCTGCGACCGCGGCGCTTACTTTTCTCGCCCTGGCAATGTCGTGAGTATCAGTAACCATAATGCACGCCGTTTCCCTTACTCGCAAGCATACACGAAAAATATATGAAATTCTTCTGTGCATAACTACGATTTCGCACAGCGACACAGCTAGGAGCCTCGCGTCAATACAGAGAGCCGGGGTAATAACAAGCAGTTGTCACATGCCAGTACCATATGGACATGTACAACCTCAACCAGATTCCGTCGGAATCACAGATTAAAAAGTTCATCAGACGCACACTCTTCGGCAAAAGCGTGTGGTGCCCGGAGTGTCGGAGC
>JACRFI010000009.1 GCA_016217965.1 Candidatus Kaiserbacteria bacterium | reverse complement strand
TATCATCACCACAGGTCGGAGAACCTTGCCGACTATGTGAGGGAATTCTGCTTCCGATTTTCCTCACCCGAATTATTCAAAAACCCCAGCTTTTACTTAACAAAATCATTAACCCTTGTGACAACTGCTTTCTAATACCTGGAAAAACACCAAACGCTTAGCGGAACTCGGAATTCGTACGCAGCGAATACTTTATGTTGTCGAATTGGAGGAGTTGATGGATGACGATGGCACCAAACCAGTCTCGCATTTTCGGAGCGAAAGAGTTGCACCAGAACATCGCATTGGCGAAGATGTTGTACCTGCGGCACTGGTTCGTGCACTTCGAATCAATACGCGGCTTAGTCAAATAAACAGGGCAGGATTATCGCACAAACGTGCTGAGCGCGATATAAGAAAAGCAATGGGGCTCGTTTCGGAAGAGATGCGAAATGAATTGATGCGAGAAAACCCGATACGATTCGTCGAATGGTTTGCCAATTCCCTTGGACATGATTTGGGCGTCTTACACAAAAATGGTGAAGTGCATCGATGGCTCCATGCACAGAACATCACGCTTGACGCGCGCATTGTTGATACGGATTCGGTTCGATCGCGTAAGAATTTTGAAACGGGAGTTGATGTCGGAGGTATCGAAGATCCATTTCGGTCGTTCTCATTCGATCAATTCGTCGAAAAAGATAAGAAAGATTTACGTGCTACAGTCTTGAGTGGATGCAAGCATATTCTTGAGCATGTTCAACCTGACTACGATTCATCAATTCTCGATAAACTCGCACGCTCGTTTGATTCCGAATATGCGCGAGTTACTGCGTGAAGAATCACGAACCTAGTAACCTACCTCAAGGATACGAATATGTGCCTAAGATTATTTAAATCGATCCGCGACCATCTTGACGATATCTTCCGGATCGTGATCAGCTTTTTGGACGTACATGGTGACGTTCGCCTCCATGGCGTCTGCAACATGCTCGGCGTTAATAGAATTAGTCAGCATAACGAAAAATGTCTTCGGTGCATCTGCCTTCGTCTCTTTTACGAGCTCAAGCCCGGTGTGCTGCGGCAGCATCAAGTCAACAATTGCAATATCCGGTGCGTCAGACTTTATTGCAGCAACCCCAGCTTCATAGCTCGATGCGGTTGATACTTTCGCGCCCGCGGACTCGAAGAGCTTACCGAGCGTTCTCAATATGTTCTCGTCGTCATCAACAATGAGTATCTTTTTATTCATCATGGCTGGATTATACCCCATGAGATAACCAGTCTAAACTGTCGAGTGTGATGGATTCGGTCTGCAGACACGTCCAATCATTGGCGTATCTAGATGTTTTATCTCACGGGGTTATACCCCGGTTGGGAGCGTTATTGTAAATGCCGTTCCTTTCCCGGTTTCGGACTCGGCCGTGATATCTCCGCCATGGAACGATGCGATCTTTTTCGCCATATACAGCCCGAAACCAGAACCCACGGCCCCCGAGCGGGCGGCGTTCGAGGCTCGGTGGAACCCGCTGAAGATGTTCTTCAGCTCGTCCTTTGGAATGCCTATCCCCTGGTCTTTGATGGTAAAGCGTTTTATCTTGCCAGCATCCTCGTGCGTGATAGAGACCGTAGAACCTTCTGGAGAATACTTCAACGCATTCGAGAGAACATTATCGAAGATAAGGCGCACGCGCTCCTCGTCTCCCTTAATTGATATAGACGCTGCAGGGTCAATATCACTCGTTATGCGTATTTTTTTCATGAGCGCAAGCGATTGCGCGTGCGCTATTGCATTCGAGAGTGTTTGGGCCGCATTGAATACCTTGAACTCGGCGGCCCGTATGACGCCGTGGTCCGCGGATGTGGTGAGAAGAAGTGTCGAGGTAAGGTCTATGAGCGCACACACTTTGCGATACAGATCGTTCACGATGTCGCGAATGTTCGGGGCAATAGCCGGGTCATTTCGCAGTCCCGATAGGCTCCATCGTATCGCGGTAAGAGGGGAGCGCAGTTCATGTGATGCAACTGCCACGAAATCCGATTTCATGTCAGTGAGGCTTTTCTCCTTCGTATTCAAGACGTACTGTGAGCTTACGAGTGAAAGAAGCGCAATCGTGGCGAGCGCAAGCAGCCCGATTTGTATGAGGAAACTGATGCGATGCTGCTTTGCGTCTTGGTCGATGCCAAGAAGCGCTATCGTCTCTCCGTTTTCGTCCACGACGGGCGCAAGCGCAGATATCCATTCGCCCCACCGGTCCTCATCAATTTCGAGGACGTACGGTTCATGTGGCGCCCAGCCATTGAAGAGTTCGAATGACGCTTCTTCGTATTCTTGCCCAGGCGGTGAATAGTCTTCCGAATCAGGCGGTTCCGAATCTACAAGAAAATATATTCGGTTTCCCTCTTTTCCCATGAGATAGATGAATTCGAGATCTTCATTTTTCTCTATGAGAGCCGTCAACTTTTCTTTGAGGTATATGTACGCCGGGTTATCGAGGTCGCTTTCCGAGGCAGTCAATCCATTCACAAGGCGCGGGTCAACAAGCGTCGCCATTGATTGCGCACGTTTTATGAGGGCGGTATAGGCGCGCTCATTGTTAAATGTGTCTATGTATACGTATGAACCGACTCCAAGTGCAAATATGGAAAGGAACGCGGCGATATAGAGGAGCTCGCGGAGTCCCATGTGTTGCTTACGAAGTGGCACACTGGAATTATACTTCTCTGAACGCTGTTCTTGTTGTGGGTGTGGGGAGACTCGAACTCCCAATCCTTTCGGAACATGGTTCTGAACCATGCGCGTATACCAGTTCCGCCACACACCCGAGATTCATATACTATCCACCTCAAACGCAAGACGCAACGAAATCTCTGATACACTTCCGGCATGGACTTCAAAGATCACACGCATCCTGACAAGCTTGAGCGATACAGTTTCCTATGGTCTGAGGTACGCCTCGTCGTCGGAGCAGCAGCACTCCTCCTTGGCGGCGTTCCTCCAGTTTTATACTTTCTCGCGTTCTCGCCTCTCTATGGGCTTGTGTACGCGCTTCTTAAGCTCGCATGGGTCATCTCCGGCGTTGCATCTGCCTATCTTGTATATCGTTGGTATCAGAACGGTATGAAAGTATTCGGCGGTAACGAAACAAAGGATACAGTGGCGTTTGCAGTATCTATAGCTTCGGGCCTTAATCTGGGGTTTGTTGGTATTGCGGGAACGAACATCGGTATGAGCATTACGTCTAACTATATTGTCTTTGTCGCAGCAGCAGTTTTGTATCTTGCTGTTGCATATCATCTATATACCCGCTGGAAAAAGCAGGGAGAGAAACTGTTCTAGGCCGCCTTTTCGCACATGCATTGCACTGCTATAGTGCTTTTTTCTTTATGCTCGGTAGTAGAATTTCGGCTTGTCTCACCTAGACGAAACAATGAAATTAATGTATGTATTCAAACGTGCAGCACGTCACGTTCTTACGACAGCGACCTGCGCCTTGCGCCAGCCGAAATTTCACTAACCGGGTATGACAAAAAAGACAGGCACTTTTCGTGTTAAATCCGGACTCGCGCAGATGCTAAAGGGCGGCGTCATCATGGACGTCGTGAATGCGGCGCAGGCACGTGTTGCCGAAAAAGCGGGAGCGGTCGCCGTTATGGCCCTAGAGCGTGTTCCATCGGATATCAGGGCCGACGGCGGCGTGGCGCGCATGTCCGACCCGAAGATGATAAAGGAGATACAGAAGGCCGTGACGATACCCGTGATGGCGAAGTGCCGCATCGGGCATTTTGTCGAAGCTCAAGTCTTGGAAGCGCTCGAAGTTGACTACATCGACGAGAGCGAGGTTTTAACGCCTGCTGATGAGCAGTTCCATATTGATAAAACGAAATTTAAGGCGCCGTTCGTGTGCGGCGCAAAAGACTTAGGACAAGCGCTCCGAAGGATCCAAGAGGGCGCGGCGATGATACGCACCAAAGGGGAAGCGGGGAGCGGGAATATTGTTGAGGCGGTGCGCCATATTCGCACGGTTAGATCGGAGATCGATGACATCCAGAAATTATTTAAAAGTGGCAATACAAGAAAGCTCAAAGAAAAAGCTGCAGAGTATCGTGTCAGTTACGAACTTGTCCTACAAACTGCAAAACTTGGCAAGCTCCCGGTCGTCAATTTTGCGGCGGGGGGCATCGCGACGCCCGCGGATGCGGCCCTCTGCATGCAGCTCGGCGTCGACGGTGTGTTTGTGGGCTCAGGCATTTTCAAGAGCGCAGACCCCAAGAAGCGTGCAAAGGCAATCGTGGATGCGGTAGCGCATTTTACTGACGCAAAAAAAATCGCCGCCGTGAGTGAGAACATGGGCGAGGCGATGAAAGGGCAGGAGATATTGAAACTTGAGACACGGTATTCGAATCGGGGGCAGTAATCATGCAAGCGCTACGTGTCGGTGTTCTGGCATTTCACGGCGACGTTGCAGAGCATGTTCGCGCAACCGAAGAAGCGGGAAAGCATCTTAAGCGCGCGCTTCATGTCATATTAGTGCGCACAAAGGACGATTTGCGGGGTCTCGATGCACTCATTATCCCAGGGGGAGAGAGCACGACTCTGCAGAAGCTGTGTGAGCGGGAAGGCATGTTCGGCCCGATGAAGCGGATAAAGAATATTTTTGGAACATGCGCGGGGGCTATCCTCCTTGCAAAGACTGTGCGCAATAAAGAGAAAGACCAGCGGACACTAGGGCTCATGGATATTGAAGTGGAGAGGAATGCGTATGGTAGGCAGACTGAGTCGTTCGAGAAACGGATCCAAACCACGCTAGGGAAAATCGATGCGACATTTATCCGCGCTCCAAAGATAGTGAAAGTCGGCACTGATGTCGAGATCCTTGCGAAAGATGGAAATGAAATCCTCGCATGCGAAGAGGCAAAGGGAAACAAGTACTACCTCGCCCTCTGTTTCCACCCAGAACTAACGACGACGAAATTCCATGAGTATTTCCTCTCTCGGATCTAGGTGAATCGACATATTCGTTCATTATTCCCGACCGTTACCCACAGGGCAGTCGATTGTGCATTTGAGATATATTTCTTCCTGTTATTATGCGCGAATATTTTGGCTATTCGCGCATAATTGGGCAAATGGCGGAAATCTGGTCTTTATAAAATAGTCCTGATTTTATATGAACAAATCGGAGTACAGTTATAAGTTAATTCCGTTGTCGCAAATCCATCAAGATAACGAACAGCCGAGAAAAGACGTTGAAGATGTTGATGCAAGAGTAAAGCTAAAAGCTTCAATCGAGAAATACGGCATAGCGATCCCACTGGCTGTGTGTCGAATCTCTGACGATGAATATCGAATCATGGATGGTCATAGACGTTACCTATGTGCGCAAGATCTTGGAACGGAAGTATTACCGTGTCTCGTATATTCAAAAATGCCCGAGGGTGAGTTAGAAAGTCGAAGATATGAGATGCAAAATAACAGAAAGCCATGGATGCCGCTCGAAAAATCTAATGCCCTCGCGAGAATAAAAGATGTAATGGGATTTAGAAGAAATAGTGAGCTCGCCGAACATTTGCATATGTCGGAAACACTTGTTGCGAATTCTCTGCAGTTACGGAATGAATCAATGGGATATTTAGGGCTAATGCACAAATATGACTTAAAGGAGAGCTATATGAATGAGTTTATGCGCTTAAAACCGAAGATACGGAAAGTTAAAAATCTCGAACCGAATCAAATTATTATTCGAATCTTTGAGAAGGTTAAAAATGATGTAATCACGACGTCGAGAGAGTTTCGGAAGATAGGGCGTGTATTCAAACGAGCCACCATAAACGAAAAGGAACTGCATCGATTTCTGGAAAATCCAGATATGACAGTTGAAGAATTAAATGCGAGAACAGTTCTAACAGGGTTTGCATATCTAATTGAGCAGTTGACACAGGATATTAAGTCAAGATTGAAGGAGGGAGAAACCGTTACCGAACAAGAGATTCCTCTGCTAAAGGACTTGTCGATGTTGATCAGCAAGTTGATTTAGATATGTCGTTATTCAGTTTCTTATCTACTAATAGGGCGATAGCATATTATCGTCACTCGGCAGAGGACAAACAAGAGAATTCAGTTGCGATTCAGCGAGAACACGCTCAAAAATTTGCGAGCCAACATCAGATTGAGATCATTCACGAAGAAGCCGACGAAGGCAAATCTGGCCTCTCGGCTGATCGGGCCGGATTCCAGAAAATATTAATGGACTGGGTGCTTAATGATAATGCTCCTCCTTTTGAATATATCCTCGTATACGATGTCTCCCGCTGGGGTCGATTTCAAAATCCCGACGAATCAGCGATGTACGAATATCAATGCACGAAGAGAGGTAAGAAAATTATTTTTGTAGAGAAAGGTATGCCGCGCGAGGATCAGGCGCTCATCAACCATCTCCAAACATCTATCGAAAGGTACATGGCAGCGGATTATAGTCGGCAGCTGAGTAACAAGGTATTTTTCGGATCAGTTAAGGTTTCCGAGCAAGGCTATTCCGCAGGAGGCACCGCTTGTTACGGCATGGCTCGCTTACTTCTCGACGCGAACAAACAACCGATTCGCGTTCTTAAAAGGGGAGAACATAAACAAATCTCCAATGAGCGCGTTATTTTTGTACCTATGAATAATGACACAACGCAAACCGTCCGCGATGTATTCTATCTTTGTACGGCGGAGTCAAAAAATCCTGATGAGATTGCTGAAATACTGAATGAAAAGAATATTCCTGCTCCACATGGAGGCAGTTGGGATAGATACAAAATATTGCGCATTCTCTCGAACGAAACGTACATGGGCAGCAGGGTATATAACAAAACCTGGAGCAGGCTCAAACAGAAAAGCAGGCGCAATCCTCGTAGTGAATGGGTCGTTCGTCCAAATGCATTCGAGGCGATTGTAAGTAAAGAGATATTTGAAAAATCGCAGCAGTTCTTGCAGGATTATTTTCCGGTACGGCAGAAGGGAATCTCGTTCATCACGAGTAAGTTACGGCACGTCATTCGTAAAGACCTCCGCTCGCTCTTAACAAAACGAGGTATAGACGAAGACAAAATCAGCATGATGTTGCGGAATTTTCCCGTAGTATTCAGTACCAAATTTTTCCGAAATGATGTGCCTCATTGGTGTTTTTCAGTCACGGAAAAGATGAGGAATTACGAGTCAGTATTAGCAGTGAGTATAGACCTGAACAAGGAAAACTATATTGATGATGTGTTTTGCATCCCGACAAATCAATTCTGGCTTAGCAATTTTTTAGTCTTTTCCCAGCAAGATGAGCAATATTCGGACTTTCTTATTTCAGGGAAGACGATTGAAGAAAAAGTGCAGCAAATTATTGACGAAATGGATTATGAGTTGCGTGGCGCTGAACTTATCCACAACGGAAAATAGTGAACGCGGAAATTTTGGCTAGCCAGTTTATTCGCTTTTATCCTTTTATAGGCTCAGACCATTTGCCAAACTATTTGGTGACGAGAATGACGCGGATCTTATCGGGCCGCGGACCGATGATGGCGACGAAGCCCCAGTACTCGACCTCCTTCGCCGCCCGCATTCCGTCAGCGGCCGGCTTCCCTATTGGCTGCCAAATGCGCCGGTACTCCTGGACCGTGCCGGACTTGCGAATGACATCGAGCGCTAGCGGCAACAGGCGGAACTTGAGCATCTGCTCGGGCTTGCTCCGCTCCCTGTCCGCAGAGTAGCGGAGATGATGCAGACCCTCGGCGTTCAGGACAACGTCCCGGTCGAAGTAGGGGCAGCGGACCGTCGGATTTCCTTGAGAGCATTCCGACAACCTGCCCGCACGAGCTCTTCACACGCGACGATCCCAAAGCGCGCGCTTCGCAGGCGACGCCAAGTTGGGCGGATGCGTCCCGCATCATCGTCAACCGGAAGGAGAACGCAGCGACGCAGACCGCGGCGCTCATCATTCCCGCCGTCGGCAACAACAAGCTGCGGCACGAGACGCTGCAGCGGTTCATGCTGGCCAATGACAGCGTAACGGTGGCGATCGAGATTCCGATCTGGCTGACCGAGGCGGACATCGCCGCCCTCGAGCAACAGCATCGCATCGAACTGGCGCCGCGACCATCGGCCGGCAAGCGAAGCATCACGGGCCACATCGACTTCCTACAAGTCCGCAACGGCGCGGTGCATGTTTTGGACTACAAACCCGACGCCCGCACGAACAGGCCGATCGCTCAGCTCGCGATCTACGCGCTCGCGCTGACTCGGCTCGTGCCCGGCCTTAGGCTGTTCGACATCAAGTGCGCGTGGTTCAACGAACTGGAGTACGCGGAGTTCTTCCCGAGAACGCTCTTCAGTCGTCGTCGCATAGGTTAGACACTCGATGGTTAAGTCCTTGATATTCCTCGGCATGAAAAAGTGTCTAACCCGACGCTAAGCTGTTGATATTGCGGTCTAACGCTCGCCCTAGCAGGAATCCCGCTGCTCTGAAAACCTCTTGCGAATCAACGAGGTTAGACACTTCTTCGCAAGAGGTTAGACACTTTTGGTTCCCGGTTTGATCGCTCTCGCCATCCCGCGCTCGGCATTGCGTCGTCGGTCTGCTTGCCGTGTGTAGCGCTCAGCCTCGGAAAGCGAGAGCCAACCGAGAATTGCCATCAGCTCATGGGCTGTGCACCCGTTGGGCTGTGGCATGCGACCGTCGCGGGCATTCACGCGCAAGCCGCGACGGTTTCCCCTGCCGCGGCCTGGTCGTGATCGGTGATGAGCTGAAACTCAGGGCATCATACCTGGGCAACGCAACTGCGCAAGAAATCAAGGAATTGCAGTTGACGATGAGAATGACGAGCAACTATTTGTAAATCGAGGCATTCGATAATTAGAGAACATCTGCGAACCAGGAGAGCACTGGAAATGGCACGCCCCAGCAACCTCGAGAAAATGTCCTTTGCCGAATTGAGCAAAATGGAGGCGAAGATCGAGCGCCTAAAGATCGAGAAGCAGAGCGAGGAGCGTGCGGCACTGCGCGAGAAGGTCACCGACATGCTGAAGCAACACGGCTTCACCATGGAGGAGCTGTTCGGCAAGGGGCGCAGGGGCGGCGGTAAGGTGGCGCCCAAATATCGGGATCCGAAGAATCCGAGCAACACCTGGACCGGCCGCGGGCGCATGCCGCGCTGGATGTTCGCAAAGAGGAAAGCCCGCTTGCGCGGGCTCCGAGCACTACCTCTTCTTGAAAATGAGAGCGACTACTACTAAGGCGATCAGTAGCAGGTAGCCGATTTCGGGGAACCCGAACCGTTCTGCTATGCCACTAAGGAGCGCCAAAAGGCCAATCACTCCCACCCATCTAAGAGTTGTCATGCCAGGGTACTCCCTCTTCCACGAGCGGAAGAGGATGCCAATTGGAATTGGCACCCTGGTCCACCAATGAAATGGGGAGTGAGCTTTCTGGCGCAATTGAATCAGAAGACAGATGATGTTGCAATGCGCATGAGTTTTCGCAGTTGGATGTGTCGATCAGCGATCAGCGCCCGTAAGAGATAGCTAAATCGCCGGCTTCATTATCGTCCACGCAGAGCTCTAGGGTGACTGTCTCTTGATGCCGCTATCGGCGGTCCCCGGTTAAGCCCTTGGAATTCTGCTGGAATTCTAGTGCGCGGCATGCGGTTTCCCTGACATGGGCCATTCGCTCGTTGGGGATGGGTGATCGTCAGTTCCCGGTGTGGTAGTTGTAGTGGTGTTCGATGCTTTTCTCTGTCGCCGGCGAGTGCCACCTGGGGGGATCCGGCATTGGAAGCTCAAGCGGGCACGAGTACGCTTCCGGTCGGCACTCGCCTGGAGCGGTACGTGATCGAGGGCGTGCTTGGGGTCGGTGGGTTCGGCGTCACCTATCTCGCCGAACATGAGCTGCTCAAGAAGCGCTATGCGATCAAGGAGCATTTCCCTTCACAGTTCGCGACGCGCGACAGGTCGAGCGACCGTCTGACGCCGACCGACGGTCCCACCTACAAATGGGCGCTTGATCGTTTTCTAGAGGAGGCGCGCATTCTCGCCCGTAGCCGGCACCCAAATATTGTCGCTGTCACGGACGTGTTGGAGGCCAACAATACCGGCTACATGATCCTTGAATACGAGGAGGGCAAGAGTCTAGAGGATTGGCTGCGATCTCTGGGTCGTCAACCCACCCAGCACGAGCTGGACGCGCTCATAACGCCGCTGCTTGGCGCGTTGGCGTATGTGCACGCCCGGGGGCTCCTTCACCGCGACATTGCTCCCGACAACAGCCGTCGAACCGGATGAGTACTATTTCAAAAGGGCGGCGGTGCGAACGCGCGCGGCAAACGCCGGAATGTCGGTCGATCAACTCGTGCTTGACTACTATGACCGCACCCCTTCTCAGAGAACCGCGCTATGAGGTAACGCAACCAATTGTTTACTAAGGCAGTGCTTTGGGCCTGCGAGCTTCGTCGCCCGACCAATAACTCTCTGATCCGGCTATCGGCCGAGTCAGTTCCAGACGAAACTCTCACTTTCCCACGACGGAAATGCGGCTAGCTCTCGTCGAGTCCTATCAGGGCACGTAGCTTGGCACTATTCTCGTACTCGCTCAGCTCTCTGTGCACTTGAGCTGGCGTAATCTTGAGCTGGTTCGCCAGCTCTCTGATCGTGATCCGGCTCTGGTTTGATGACAAAGTCTGTGCTGCCGCAAGATACTTCTTTTCGCGTCTTACATCGGCATGCTTGCTTACCGTTGAGCTACCATGCTCAAGGCGCCATTTTTCCCACAGATGTTTTCGTTTCCACACGAAGTTCCGCACTTCCCCATAACTCATGGACGCTTCAGTCGCTATACCACGCAATGTAATCCCCTGCTTGCGTGTGCGCAATCTCTCCACCGCATCAAAAAGCGTCGTTTCGAGTTCTCTTTCCCTCTGAATCCTCTTGCTTTCGCCACCTTCTAGGGGTGACTTCTTGGGAGGCATTATGCGTATGATACACTTTCGTCGATCTCAGAGTGGGCGACAAACTGAACTTATGTGGAGAACGGGTGCGGCGGCCCCTTGAGGGACCGCACCAGAGCGCCGGTTACCTTCGCGGGTGCAAACCCGATCCCCGCAATCATTCAACTATATATGTCCCGCATCGCGTCCTCGTCGGCGCCACCGGTCATACACAGCGAACACATGCAGACTTCACCCATCCATGTTAGGGTGCATACGTGCTTGTGGGCTCACGCCCTGTTCAGCTAAACCCTCGGGTAAGCTGGAAAGCAAGCACACGAAAGCGCCGCCTTTGGGCGGCTTTTTCGTTGTGCGGCGTACCGGCGCTCAATCGGCGTCCAAGTTGTCGGGTGCGAGTCGCGGCCGTCCATCGGGCAGAATTTTCGACCCACGCATCACGCTCCAGAACGTGATGTTCCCTGTTCCGACGCGTCGGAGATCGTCCGTTCTTTTTCGTGCGCGATGACTGACATGACGGACACAAACGATGCTTTTTTTGGACTCATACTCGATACTATCGAAATTAGCTTACTAGTGCGCCACATAGTAACAAAAACAGCCTCACAAAATTCCATTAAGCCCCAAATTCGTCCCGTTTGGCAAATATTGTAAGACGCGAAAATTTGGGATGCCAAATTTTCGCGTTTGTGGGGAATAAACGTTCTGTTGGTTACCTAAAGCTCCGTTCCACGATCCAGCCTACTGGCTGGATTTTGACTTCTGCGAATCTCCAGAGTTCACTTCGTAATTCGTATTTTGTGCTTCGAAGAAATTGACGAGTTCGAATACGTCTGTTGCAGCGGACATCCATTTTGCCGGATTTGTTGCGTTGTAATGCTTCTCAAGCCCTAGTTCGACGAGGCGCCGGTCTGCGACGTACTGCACGTATTGGTTCACATAGTCCGCGTTAAGCCCGAGGATGCCGCGAGGGAAGAGGTCTTTGTTGAAAGCGGTCTCCAGCTCTACACCTTCGATAACTATACTGCGTATCTCCGCAGCGAATTCAGGAGAAACCAATTCCGGGTTTTCTTCGAGGATGCCGTGGATGAGATTGATGCCGAACTTGAGGTGTAGCGATTCATCTCGTAGGACCCAGTTGATGAGGCTGCCGACGTTGCGGAGCTGATTGCGTTGCCTGAACGAGAGAGCAACCATAAAGCCCGAATAGAACCAAATGCCTTCCATTACGATGTTGTATGCCGTAAGGTTCCGAACGAAATCCTTTTTTCCCTCCGGTGTTGTGATATCAAGTTTCTCCTCTGTCATCCGGCGCATGTACTTGTTTATGTACTCTTCCTTCGCTTTCATGGAAGGGACTTGCTCGTGCAATGAAAATGCGCGGTCTCTATCGATTGGGAAGGTTTCAAGGATGTACTCGAACCCGATGCAGTGGTTCGCTTCCTCCCACATCTGTTTTGCGAGGTATAAATGGCATTCTGCGCTTTTGAGGTATGGATACACGCCGAGCGCTAAAACGCGGTTCACAATAAGCTCCGCTGGGTTGAAGAACGAAATGAGGAATTCCACCGCATGTCTCTCGTCGTCCGTCATTTTTGCCCAATCATCTAGGTCTTCCTTGAGGGCTATCTCGTGGGGAAACCATGTGTTCCGCACTGCCTGGTCGTACAATTCTTTTGCCCAGGGATACTGGCTGGGATGGATGTTGTAATCTTCGGGAGCTGCTTTTCCGAGTAACATATAGAGTGCGCACTACTCTAATAATAATTTTGGCTTTTTATTTTCTCGTTCTAACTTATTTTACTGGCACGCGATACACACATTGGGCGAATCTGCTCCGTCATCCGGGCCGGTGACTGTTTCTTTGGGTTTGGCAGCGGGGGATGCTGAGATGTTAGCAGCAGATACGGTTGCAAATCCCATTGGAGGCGTTTGCGCGGCACCTTTCGTCTCAGGTGATCGCGATGTATCTGTTGTGGTTTGCGCTGTGGCGGAAGATGCGCTCGTATGGGCGATTGCGGCGAATCCGCGCGCCTCGACTAACACGGGTTCCTCTGTTCTCATCGGAGATGGTTGGTCTACTTGCACAGGTGAAGCGACAGCATCTGCCGGAACTCCCGCCGCAGCAGTCTTTATCGCACCGAATCCGCGTTTTCCCGTCATCTCTGCCTTGTTGACGGTGGTTGTGGATTGCTCGGCTGTGTGGCGCGGCTTCATGTGGAGGTAGTACGTCGTCTTCAAGCCCTTACGCCACGCTGTCATGTACACATTCTTCATGCCGTCCATGTCTCGGCTCTCCAAATACATATTTCGAGAGAGTGCCTGGTCTACCCACTTTTGCGCTCGAGCTGCAACCTCGATGTACGCGAACGGGGCAGTCGTGAATGCAGTCTTGTATATCTCTTTGAGGTACGCAGGCAGTCCCTCGACTTTAGAAATATCCCCTTGGTCCTCGATTATCCGCTCTTTCACATCGTCCCAGAGCCCCATGTTCTTCAGGTCTTTGACGAGGTTGTGATTGAGGTCCAGGTATTTACCGGAGATCTTGTTGCGCGAAAATACTTGTGCGAACCTAGGATCGATCCCGGGCGTGGTGCCAGCAACGAGGCCGATGTTCGCATTCGGTGCGACCGCCATCAGCGTCGCGTTGCGCATGCCGCCTTTCACTTTCGCGCGGAGCTTGTCCCAGTCGAGGCGCTTCTGTTTCGTTATCTTCGGAAGGTCTATGGTTATGCCGCGGTCCTTCTCCACTCGCTCGATGGTATCCAATGGGACCATGCCCTTTGACCAGCCGGAGCCTTCAAAATGTTTGTAGCTTCCTCTCTCGCGTGCGAGATCTGCGCTCTCGTCTATTGCCATGTAACTGATGAATTCAAAGACGCGGTCGGCAAAATCCCATGCATGCGGGCTCTCGTATGACATCGACAACTGTTCCAGTGCGTCTGCAAAGCCCATGACGCCGAGCCCGATGGCGCGGTTTTCCTGGTCTGAACGCGTTGCTTCGGCGATAGGGAGAACGTTAATATCAATGAGGTTATCGAGCTGCCGCACAGCGAGACGGATGGAGTCTTCTAGCTTTCCCCAGTTGATCTCTTTTCCCTCGATATGGCCGGCGAGATTCAAGGATGCGAGGTTGCATACAGCGATGTTGTCTCTGTCCTGCGGGAGGCATATCTCTGTGCAGAGGTTCGACATGTGGATAGTGCCAGTGTTGTTGTTGAGGGCGCGGAGGTTGATGGGGTCTTTCCACGTTAGCCATGGGTGCGAGGTGGACTGAAGGGATGTCAGGATCTGGTGCCACTGTTCGCTTGCGGGCACTTTTCTGAACATGCGAAGTTTTCCTGCTTTTGCCATCTCTACGTACTCTGCGTAGCGCTTCGAAAATTCCTGCCCGTACAGTTCGTTCAGATCCAACGTCTCCTTGGGATCGAACATGTACCAGTCATCGCCCCCTTCTACGCGGCGCATGAATTCGTCCGAGATAAAGACGGCGGTGTTCGCGGTGCGCATGCGGAGATAGTCGTCTCCAGCATTGTGCTTCCAATCGATGAATTCTGGGAAATCATAGTGCCAGTTCTCCATGTAGAAACAAAGCGCGCCCAATTTTTTTCCGCCGCGTTGCACCGCGCGTATTGCGGTGTCCATTATTTTTGCAAATGGTGTTGGGCCAGAGGAAACGGTGTTCGAAGATTTAAGCGGAGAGCCCGCAGCGCGAAGTTTTGTGATGCTAACGCCGATGCCGCCAGAGGATTTTGAAATTTTCATCACGTCGGCGACGGATTTTGCGATGTGGTCCATGTCGTCGTGCACTTCGAGGAGGAAGCAATTGGAAAGCGCTGGCCTCGCAGTGCCTGCCCCTATGTTGGTGCTGCCTCCAGCGATGTAATAGAGTCGCGACATTCTCTCGTAGAATTTTATCGCCCACTCCGTCGGGTCTTTCTCGTTGTATGAGAGTCCCATCGCGATGCGCATGAAGAAATATTGGGGAGATTCGATGCGCTTTTGCCTTTCATCACGCATTGAATAGCGGTCCAGGAGGGAAGAGAGCCCGGCATAGTTGAACAACTCGTCGCGCTCTATCCTGAGCGCGCCCGCAAGCCTCTCTAAGTCGTATAACGATTCCATCCGCGTATCGAGAAGTCCGGATGCAACGTGTTTTTTTATGTGGAGAGGAAACGCGGCGCGGTGTTTTTCTGCGAGTTGCTTCGGGTCGTGGTCATATTCGCCCACCACACGCCGATACACGGTCTTTAGGAGGAGCCGCACCGCCACTTTGTCGTATTCGATGTCTTCTTTGATGTTTTGCACCGAGGCATTGATGGTTGCCGCGTCCATTTCCTCGGTCGTGATGCCATCGTAGAGCGTCAGGCGCGTCTCGGTCGCTATTTGCGTCACCATGCTGATGGGGTCTTGCAGTCCTTTCGTTGCGCGCTCGATGGAGCGGTTAATTTTGTCGGCATTGAAAGGCTCTTTTGTGCCATCATGCTTTGTAATAGTGATGCTCATACGCGGCTTTTTGAAATTATCTTCGGGTAATCTCTCTCCCCCTCGTTTTTAGAGGCGGGGAAACGCATCGAAATCTTAGGATATGGACCTTTCATCTTCTCATAGGAGGCGGCGAGCCTCTGTGAAGATGGAAAGTGCATATCGGACGTACGATCTCGGGAGGGAGGGGCGGCGCACGCTCCCGTTCCGAGGCCATTTACGCGGTTTCTCTTATGCGGACCTCATCATACCACCACGCTCTTTAGGGCGCATTTTTTACGCGGCTGTGGATATCCCCGCACCACACTTTGGCTTAGCCAAAAAATCCGTAGTGTCGCTGCGTGCGCTGACAAGGCATACGCCAGATATCGGTTGAGTATCCACTTCAGGCGACCACAAGCCAAAGTGGGTTCATGGGCAGGCTCTCAAAAACGTTACATTTCCTTACCTTGCGGAGTATAGTGCACAGAATGATAGGCATTTTTGACTCTGGCTCAGGCGGTCTCACCGTCCTTGAGGCGTTGCGCAAGCGTTCCCCCGAGGCTGATGTTGTCTATTTTGGCGATATTGGGAATGCTCCGTATGGCTCAAAATCGCAAGAAGAGCTCATACAACTGGTCACGGCCGGGATTAAGGCGCTTCATGGCCTCGGAGCGGCAGAGATAATCACCGCATGCAACAGTGCGGCACCCAGCATGCTGCTTGGGGCTGTTCCAGATGCGCGTTTTATTGATATGACGCGCCCTGCGGCGCGCGCGATGCGGAAACATGCCGGAAAACGCGTTCTTCTCATGGCAACACCCGCAACGGTCGCGTCAAAAATGTACACAGATGCTCTCGCAGTTATCGTAGAGCTGGATGAGTTGCCAATTTCAGGTCTGGCGCGCGCTATCGAGTTTGATGTTCCTGCAGAGGAGACGAGAGATATCGTGCGGGCTGCTTTAAAGGAACGTGCAGGAGAGACATACGACGCGATTTTCTTAGGATGCACGCATTATCCTCTCGTCAAAGATATTATTGAAGAAGAAGCCCGTGCTCTTTTTGGAAACATTCTGCTCATTGATCCGGCGGAAGCAGTTGCAGACGAAGCGCTCGAGCGTTTCGAAACCGTCGGGACTGGTAAGCTTGTGTTCAACATCTCGAAAGACTCGGAACATTTCAGAAAAAGAGCTGCGACGTTGTTTGGAAACGCGAATTACACTATTACCATCACATGAGGTACGAAGAATTTTTTAAGGGGAAAAAGGTAGTTGTTATGGGCCTAGGCCACTTTGGAAACCCACGGTTTTCCAACGAGCTTCGCTCTGCCTTCCTTCACGGGGAACCAGCAGGTTCCCCGACCCCCTCCTGGACCAAGCCCATTATGTTCGCATTCACATATGGACAAACGTAACTATAAAAACTTCTTTGGTGGCAACCGTATTACCGTAATGGGGCTTGGTCTCTTAGGGCGCGGGGTCGGAGATGTTGAATTCATAGCATCTCTTGCGAAAGAGGTTTTAGTAACTGACAAGAAAACGGAGGCAGAATTAAAAGAATCAGTTGAGCGATTGAAGCGATTCTCGAATATCTCATTCCGTCTCGGCGAGCATCGCAAAGAAGACTTCACTAACTGCGATCTTGTTATTAAAGCGGCAGGTGTTCCGCTTGATTCGCCATACATTGCAGCCGCGCACACAGCGGGAATTCCGGTCTATATGTCAACGGCGCTTTTTGCAAAATTCGCATCCGAAATTGGCGCGATACTCGTTGGGGTCACGGGCACGCGTGGCAAATCAACGACCGCGCATCTCATCTATCACACGCTGATGCATGCGGGGATGCGTGCTCATTTTGGTGGTAATGTTCGCGGAAAATCGACGCTTGCAATGATCCCTGAAATTAAAAAAGGGGATATCGTTGTCTTGGAGCTAGATTCATGGCAGCTGCAAGGTTTCGGGGATCTCAAGATCAGCCCGCATATCGCTATCTTTACGAATCTCTATCCCGACCACCAGAATTACTATTCCTCGATGGAGGCATATTTTTCTGACAAGGCAAATATTTTTGCGCATCAGCATGAAGGAGACGTGCTCATCGTTGGTAAAGAAATCGAAGAGAAGATCTTGAATAGCCACCCGCCGGTTCATCCCGTGGCGCCTTCGCTTTCCGATTCGGTCAAGCTGAAGATACGGGGAGAGCACAATAGAATGAATGCCGCTCTCGCTGATGCGGCGCTCGACGCGCTGCACGTTCCTGAAGTTCTTATCAAAAAAGGCCTAGCGTCATTCGAGGGAGTGGAAGGAAGGTTACAGTACATTGGGTCCGTGAATGGCATCGCAGTGTTCAACGACAACAGTGCTACAACGCCAGAAGCGACTATCGCTGCGCTACGTGTGCTTGGAAGTTCGCATCCCCCTTCGCATAAAGCTTCGGAAGGACAAAGAAAGAATGTCGTGCTCATCATCGGCGGCGACGACAAAAAGCTGGACATGTCGAAGTTGATTGATGAGATACCAATGTGGTGCTCTAAAGTCGTGTTATTCAAAGAGCGAGGAACTGACACCATCCGCGACAAAATTTTAGCGATGAAAGAAAAGGGAATAGACGTATATGAAGAAGAAGGGCTCGACGCGACAATTAATCGCGCGTTTGAAATTGCTAAACCTGGTGAAACCGTTCTGTACAGCCCTGCATTCTCATCATTCGGAAAGTACTTCAAGAATGAATTTGACCGAGGGGATCAATTCATGAGGTTGGCAAAAAATCTTGGCGTCAGTATCTAGCTACACGATTTTTGGGGTCATCCCTTCAGCAAGTTCGGGAAGCCTTTCCATAAGGAGAGAAATCCCTTTATGCACATTCTCTGGGACGTCCTCGTCATTTGAAAGGTCGCGGATGGTCTGAAGCAACAGTTTGTCTATTCCCCCGCTATTGTCGAAAAGATACGAAGGAAATTCCTCGAATCTCTCGTAGTATTCGATAAAAATATTCTTCCGCACATTCGCATCAGGGCTTGTCGCATCATCTTTCAATTTCTGGAAATTGAATTTATCGGCTTTCTTGATGACATTCACTCCACCATTCTATCTTGCTCCGCGGGAATCTTCTAATGTGTCAATGAAATAGCCCAACGATATACGACAAGGCGTACGCGACTACAGAGCAGCAAATCAAAGTCGCGATCCAACCTTGTACAATGATCCGCACTGTTTTCCAATTGACTGAATGAAAACCGTGAGACGCTTTTGCTCCTGCGACGCTCGAAACGACGGTGTGTGTTGTCGACATGGGAATCCCGAAGAATGCCGTCGCAGCGATGCCGCTTGCCGCAACGAATTCCGCGACGACGCCTTGCGACGGATGGTACAGGTTATTGACCATATCTTTCCCTATGCGCGTTACGATGCGCCAGCCGCCAAGAAGCGTGCCCATGCCCATCACGATCGCACAAATGACGACTATCCAAGGTGAGACATAGAATACGGGCGTCACTCCTGCAAGGAGAAGCACAAGTGCAAATACGCCGATAAACTTGAGGCCGTCGTTCCACCCGTGCCCGAACGCGACAAGCATGACCGTGACGGCCTGCAATTGCCGCCAGTGGCGGTCCGTCATCCAATGAAGATTCGCGAACTGGATGAGGGAGCTGAATGTCCAAGAGATGATGAATACGATGAACGTTGATATTGCCACTCCCTTCAGTATTTTTATCCAACCGTAGCCGACGAGCGCCGCTGTTCCTCCGTCGTGGAATGCGGCTCCAGCAAGTGCGGCGAAGAGCGCATGAGATTTGCTCACTGGGAGTCCAATGTAGGCGGCAAGGAGTCCCCATAGTATTACCGAAGACATCGCTGCGCCTATTGAATAAAGATTGACCACGTCGGGGGAAACAATACCGGTGCCAATTGTTTTCGCGACGGCAGCGCCGAAAAAAAGTGCGGCCAGCGTGCCCGCGAAATTGAGCACGGCCGCGAGCCAGAGTGCGGTTTTTTTCGTCAACAATCCTGTCGCTACAGCGGCAGCGGTCGCATTCGGCGCATCGGTCCATCCATTCAAGAATTCGGCCCCGAGGACAAGGAGTAACACAACGATGACTCCTATGCTTAACGGTTCAATATGCGAGCAGTATAGTCCTGTGCGCTACTCCAGAAAGATACCCCTGTGGGTAAGTGAGGGTATACTGCCCCACATGGATATCCCTGAGAAAATATACATGGTTGGTATAGGCGGCATCGGTATGTCGGCGCTCGCGCAACTTCTTCAGCACCGAGGAAAAAAAGTTTCTGGCTCAGACCGAGAAGAATCGCCGACAACCATGATGCTCGAGAAGAAGGGAATTCGCGTTGCGCTCGGGCACGGAGGGGAAATTCCAGAGGGAACAGAGCTTGTTGTATACAGCGACGCGGTGAACGCGGACAATCCGGAGCGCGTGCGTGCCCGCGAGATGGGCCTCAAGCAGATATCTTATTTCGAGATGTTGGGGCTTGTGAGCAAGCGGGGGCTCACGATAGCAGTTGCTGGCACGCACGGGAAAACTACGACGACAGGCATGCTTACGTCCATCTTGCATGCTGCCGGAAAGAACCCTACGGCTGTTGTAGGTTCCATCGTGAAAGATTTCGGCTCAAATTTCCTTCCAGGCAGCGACGAATTATTTGTTATCGAGGCATGTGAATATCGCGACCATCTTCTGGAGCTGAAGCCTGAAATTCTTGTCATAACCAACATCGAGCTCGACCACACAGATTTCTTTCCTTCGCTCGCCGCGCTTCAAAATACATTCCGTGCAGCAGCAGAGAGGGTACCGGCATCAGGCACAATCGTCACGAATCCATCACACCCAAATATCTCGCCCGTGCTTTCGCACGTGCGGGCGAACGTTGTCGATTACACACAGGAGGCAGTCGGACACTTGCAGCTCATCGGGGAATTCAACCGAGAGAATGCGCGCGCGGCTCTCGCCGCGGCTCTTGCAGCATTTCCCGACCTGTCTCAAGAAGCGGCAGTCCATACGCTGTCAGAGTTCAAGGGCTCGTGGCGTCGCTTCGAATATAAGGGCGAGACGCAAAGTGGGGCTTTGGTGTACGACGATTACGCGCATCATCCGACGGCGGTTGCAAAAACCATCGAAGCGGCGCGACAAAAATATCCGGACAAAAGAATAATTGTCGCATTTCATCCGCATCTCTACAGCCGCACACGAGATTTGATAGACGATTTTGCGAAAGCGCTTTCAACGGCAGATGAAGTTGTGTTGGCACCCATTTATGCCGCCCGCGAGCAGCCGATTGAGGGCGTGACAAGTGAGGCGCTCGCAGAGAAAATATCTACTCTTGGCACTTCGGCACGCGCATTGCCGTCACTTCATGATGTGTATCTGTATTTCGCTACAAGCTACAAGCTACAAGCTACAAGCTCGTTGATCATCACGATGGGAGCGGGAGATATTTATAAAATTGCGGAGCAAATGACAGATGGATAATTTTCCGTTTACGCACTAATATCTTTGCATAAGTTGCTCGGAATTAAGCTTGTCCTCGGCTTGTTTTGCTCTCGAAACGTATCTCAATGCATTTTCTTGTTCTTTTCCCTGCAGTCTTTCCCTCACAACTTGTTCGAGTATGTGCCATTGCCCATCTGGGACATATATATTATCCACGTACTTAAGATTTCCTTGTTCATCTCTTGCAAAGTCTGAAAATGTGCTGTCAGTTTTAAAACCTGCCTTGACAAGTTCTGCTTCGAGATTTTTTACATCAATGCTGTTGTCAAATCCATCGTGATTCTCTTTTTTGAACACTCGTTCACGGGTGATTGTTGCTGGGTACTTTGTAAACTTATGAAGAGCAGGAATATTTTTTGGGAAGAGCAAATGGGCGATTTTTCCAATATAAAAGAGATATTCAATCAAATCGGGTGATGGAATACCTCGAATGCTGTCTGGTCGAAAGATCACAATAACACGACGATCGTTGTCGGGGTCTATATATACCGTTTTTTGTTCGCCCCCGGCAAGAGGGATTTCAATATCTCTAAGTTTTTTTATGTGGTCTTCAAAATCCGATTTTATCTTCGGATCCTTATTCATACGATGAATTATATCAGCTTATCATTGCATAACTCAGGCTTTTCGCGTTAGTCTACATCATGGGAAAGCTATCAATCGTCGCGACTCCGATAGGGAATCTTGAGGACATCACGCTTCGGGCAATTCGTACTCTGAAAGAATGCGACGTTGTGTATGCAGAAGATACGCGCGTGGTTTCAAAACTACTCGCGAAATATGAGATTCGAAAGCCTCTGCAGCGGCTTGATGCGGCAAAGGAAAGCGAAAAGACCGATGAGGTGATAGCGAGGCTCGAACAAGGGGAGAATGTTGCGTACGTATCCGATGCTGGCACGCCGGGAATTTCCGACCCTGGCTCGTGGCTTGTGGCATGCGTACGTGCCGCGGGATTCCCGGTTGAAGTCATACCTGGACCGTCCTCCCTCACAGCCGCACTCTCCATCGCCGGAGTTCCATTGGACGAGTTCACATTCCTTGGCTTTCTGCCACATAAAAAAGGAAGACAAACTGCTCTAAAAGAAATTGCAGCACATACACATCCAGTCGTTCTCTTCGAATCACCACACCGCATCTTGAAGTTGCTGAAAGAACTCGAAACGCATGCATCACAAAAGAAAGTCACTATTGCCCGTGAGCTTACAAAAATTCACGAAGAAGTTGTAAGCGGAACCGCAAAAGAAATCGCTCGCTCGCTCGAGAGTCGCGGCGCAGATCGCGGCGAGTTTGTAGTGATTATCCACGAGTAACGCGTGATAAAATTATTGCATGCAGAGTTTCCTATTTTATGGGATAGCAATAGCTGCGGTTTGTTCGTACGCACTGCTTCACGTTCTCGCGAAAAAGGCGCAGCTGTCGGTACCGCCGTTTACATTTATGGCGACGACGATGTTCGTTCTCGCAGCACTCGCTTTTGTTGCGTCTCTCCTATATGAGAAACCATTCCAAATGGAGAGTTGGAAAAACTCGGACATTGTATTGGTTGTGGCATTTGGCGCTGTGAACTTTGTGGCATTCGCGCTATACCTCAAAGCGATAAGCGGCATACCACTTTCTCACTATCAATTGATAGTTGCAGCACTTGGCCCTGTTGCAGCAGCTGCGCTTGCATACATATTTTTGTCTGAATATGTCAGTGTCAGATTCTTTATTGCTATCCCGATTATTCTCGCGGGCCTGTATCTTGCCATCTCGAATTGATTTTTCCCCTAAACCCTATAACCTATTGCCTAACACCTATGACTTTGGACGCTCTCATCATGCTTCTTGGCACGTTCGTGGCGCTTTTGCCGTTTCTCGGTTTTCCCAATACGTGGGACGCGGCAATACTACTCGTTGCCGGGATAATTATCGTCGGGCTTGGAATAGCAGTGAGGCGCAAGGGGAGTGGCACGGGAGTAGCGAGACCTCGGCAGACGCTTGAAACACCGACACAAGAATTCTCGCATGAAAGAGAGACGCCAGCGCTCTAGGCGCTCCTATCGACTTCCGGCAGCTCTTGCCGGCATCGTCTTCTTGGGCGTTGGCACGTACGCATTCGGCGAAGCGTTTAATGTTTTGGGGCCATCGGCATCGTTCGATCGCTCACAGCCGATCGTACAAAATGAAAAAGTAGAGGTGGAGCCGCAAAAACCTGCTGTCGCACATATTTCAACACCTGATTCGGTGAAAGCTGTATATATGTCCCAGTGCGCAGCGGGCACGCCCTCGTTTCGCGAGTCACTGATGCATCTCATTGATACGACAGAGTTGAATTCCATCGTCATAGATATCCGCGATTACACAGGGATGATAGCGTTCCCCACAGAAAATCCGATCCTTAAAGATATGGTATCTGATGAGTGTGGTGCGCGTGACATGAAGGAATTTCTGAAGTTGCTGCACGATCGAAATATCTACGTCATCGGGCGTATCACTGTATTCCAGAATCCGTACTACACGAAAGTGCATCCAGAACAGGCAGTGCAGCACAAGAATGGTGGTATCTGGAAAGACAGGAAGGGATTGGCGTTCGTCGACGTGGGCGCTACAGCGTATTGGGATACGGTCGTCGAACTTGCAAAGGAATCTTACGAAATCGGCTTTGACGAATTAAATTTCGATTACATCAGGTATCCGTCGGACGGCGATATGGCTTCTGCTGTGTACATCAAACGTGACGGAAAAACTAAACAAGAGATGCTTGAAGATTTCTTCAAATATTTACACGAACAGCTTGAACCGATCGGCGTCGCAACGTCTGCGGATCTTTTTGGCATGACGACGACGAATACCGACGACCTCAATATCGGGCAAGTTCTTGAGCGCACGCTTCCATATTTTGATTACATTGCGCCGATGGTGTATCCCTCGCACTATCCAAGCGGCTTCCATGGGTATAAAAACGTGAATGAACACTCATACGACATCGTGCACTTCTCAATGGGCGAGTCCGTGCGGAGGACGATTGCGCCAACTACTCCGGTCGCTGGATTTGCACACGAACGGATCGGGACATCTACGCCTGCTATCTATAAGAAACCTGTGTATGACAAACAGAAAATGCGCCCATGGCTGCAGGATTTTGATTACCCAGTCGCGTACACACCCGCGATGGTGCAAGAGCAAATTAAGGCGACACATGACGCCGGACTTAATTCGTATATGTTCTGGGATCCAGCGAACAAATACGACAGCTTACGCCAGGTATTGAAGGCAGAATAGCGTTATACTGTAGAGATGCCGCAATCTCCCGACAAGCAGAACAACGATAGGCGAGTGACATATTTCGCCGCAACTCACACGCGCGGGAAGCGCGAGCTTTTTGGAATTCGCGGGGAAGATAGGGGAAAGCACATGTACATCATCGGAAAGACCGGCATGGGTAAATCTACCCTGATGGAAAACATGGCGATCCAGGATATTCAGAATGGAGAGGGCATCTGCTTTATCGACCCGCACGGCGCAACAGCGGAAAAATTGCTCGATTTCGTGCCGCGCGAGCGCGTCAATGACGTCCTGTATTTCGCGCCCTTCGACACGGAATATCCGATAGGTTTTAACGTAATGGAAGACGTCGGCTATGACAAACGACACCTCGTTGTTTCCGGCCTGATGGGCGCGTTCAAACGAATTTGGGTAGACATGTGGAGCGCGCGCATGGAATACATCCTCCAGAATACGCTCCTTGCGCTCTTGGAATATCCAGACGCGACACTTCTCGATGTGAACCGCATGCTCTCCAACAAAGAGTTCCGCAAGGCGGTCGTTGAGAAGATAACTGACCCGATCGTGAAGACATTCTGGAAAGAAGAATTCGCGACATACACCGATCGCTACACGCAGGAAGCGACGCCCGCGATCCAGAACAAAGTCGGCCAGTTCACCGCAAACCCACTGGTTCGCAATATCATCGGGCAGCCGAAATCAACCTTTGATCTTCGGAAGATGATGGATGAGAAGAAGATCTTCATCATCAACCTCTCGAAAGGGCGCATGGGGGAATCGAATGCGCAACTCCTTGGCTCGATGCTCACCGTGAAAATATATCTCGCCGCAATGTCTCGCGCTGACGAGCCTGCTTCCCGCATGGAAAAATTGCCGCGCGTCTATTTCTATGTCGATGAATTCCAATCGATGATGAACGAAGCGTTCGCGGATATCTTGTCCGAGTCGCGCAAATACAAGCTCGCACTCACGCTCGCGAACCAGTACATCGAACAAATGGAGGAAAATGTGAGAAATGCTGTCTTTGGTAACGTCGGGACAATGGTCGCGTTCCGCGTAGGTCCATTCGACGCGGACGTCTTGAAGACTATTTTCGAGCCGACATTCACGCCGGAAGATTTGGTGGGCCTCGGCGTTGGGCAGATATATTTGACGCTCATGATAGATGGCGTGGGTTCGCGCCCATTTTCGGCAGAAACGATTCCTCCCATAGAGAAGCCCGCGGTCTCGTATCGGGAAGATGTGGTGAACTATTCGCGCAAGGCCTATGCGAGAGCGCGCACAGAAATGGAGGCTATCGTTTCGAAGCGACAGCAAGATTTCGCACCGCTCTCGAAAGGAGAAAAGAAAAAGATGCAGCAGGTGCAAAAACCGCACGAAGAGGTGAAAAAAGTGGAAACGAATGCTGACCGAACCGCGCTGCGCGCGGCGCTTGCGACAGTGAACTCTTTTGCCCCTTTGCATTCTCAGGACACGCCACGTACCCCGATAGAGATACTTCGCGCCCGCAAGGCAGCAAAAGCCGCGCGCGAAACCACGAGCACTGATAGCACGAGAGGCGAAATGCCACCACTTGTTGAAAAACCTCCTCGACCTGACACAGGAGAGGTTTCTCCCGAGATCCTGCAACAAGTTTTGCGGGAAGATTAACGCATGGCACGTATCATCCTCGCGGCAACGACACTAGTGATAGTCCCGGTTTTTTCGCACGCGCAGGTCGTCATCAGTGAAGTCATGTATGATCTCGCTGAGGGCTCGGATGGCGGGCGCGAATGGATCGAGGTGTACAACGAGTCTGGCGCTGCAATCGACCTTTCAGAGTGGAAGTTGTTTGAGAACAGCACGAACCACGGACTGAAAGCGCTCTCGGGAAGCGAACTTGCTCCGGGTTCATATGCGATCATTGCCGACAACCCGGAGAAATTCAAAGCGGACTACCAATCATTCACGGGGCTTCTTTTCGATTCCGCATTCTCGCTCAACAATTCCGGAGAGACCCTTGTGCTGCGTTGCTGCGGAAAAGATCTTGCCGACAAAAATACCTCTACCTATTCGAGCGATCTTGGCGGTGCGGGGGATGGCACATCGCTCTCTCGAAGCGGTTCATCATTTGTGCCAACCGACCCGACTCCGGGTGCAGCGCCAGGCACTGCAAAAGCCGCGCCCGAATCAGTGCCTGAAACAAAATCACCCCCTCCGGCGCAGAAACTGCCAGAACCTAGAGCACTAGAAGATCCGGAAGAGACTACCCAGGTTTCTGCGCAGACAGTCACTGTCTTGTCGGAATCCGCTTCTGCTTCTACCTCTGAGATGAAAACGGAAGAAAAAGGAACTCCGCTTCCCGCTGCGGTACAAAAGCAGCCAGCGCCAAAGTCCCAACCGACAGTAGAGAAGCCCGAAGAAGAATCAGCAGAAGATGATCCAAGTCTTTCCGATGTACAGAGCGAAAAGAGGGAAAGCGCGAACGAAACGCAGGTTGCGGCAGCGGGTGTAGGGGGTGGAAGCACGATGTGGTGGGGCGGCGCGCTTTTCATCATCCTACTCGGAGGTGGCGCAGCGTTTGCAGTGAGCCGCATGGGAAAAAGAGAATGGACTATCGAAGAGGGGTGATGCGCAAAACCCTTTCTCGGCGCTGGTATTTTTGTCGGAGGAGTGGCTCATACCGACAAAAAAATACCAGCGCCTTCGACGAGTTTTGCGTTGTGATGTAGTGTATGAAAATGCCAGGGAAAACAATTCTTGTCACAGGAGGCGCTGGTTTCGTCGGGAGCGCGCTATGTAAGCGGCTTATTGGTGATGGGCATCGCGTCATCTCGCTTGATAATTATTTTACGGGCTCAAAAGATAACCATGTTGCGGGGGTCGAATATCGCGAAGGGCATACAAAAGATATCGAGAAGCATATTACGGAGACACCGGATATCATTTTCCATCTTGGCGAATATTCGCGCGTAGAGAAAAGTTTTTCAGAACCGGCGCTCGTGTGGGATTTGAACAAAGATGGCACGTTCGGTGTCCTCGAATTTTGGCGGAAAAAAAATGGCCATCCCGTTAGAAACAGCCCGCCCAAGCCTTCCGGGCGCGCCAGCGCGGGCGTGGTTTCTAACGGGATAAAGCTCGTGTATGCAGGTTCTTCGACCAAGTTCGGCGATGGTGGTATGGGACGAGACCAGAGCCCGTACGCGTGGACGAAGGCATCGAATACGGAGCTTGTGCGTAATTATGGCAATTGGTTCGGCCTCGCATATGCCATCACATACTTTTACAACGTATACGGGCCAGGAGAGCGTGCAGGAGAGTATGGGACATTGATAGAGATCTTTAAGCAAAAATATGTGAAGGGAGAGCCGCTTGGGGTCGTGTCACCGGGGACGCAGAAGCGGAATTTTACCTACATTGATGACATTGTGGAGGGGCTCATGCTCGTCGGAGAAAAAGGAGAGGGAGATGATTTTGGGCTCGGGGACACGCGGGAGTACTCGGTTCTGGAGGTCGCGAAACTGTTTGGATCTCCTATTGAAATGCTTCCTGAGAGGCCGGGGAATAGGATGAGTTCGCCCGTTGACGTAGCGAAGGCAACAAAACTTGGCTGGAGCGTACAACACAGCGTCGAAGATTACATTCGAGACATCACATCATGAGGAAGGTTCTCATATTCTCTCTCGCGTATTTCCCAAAACATGTGGGAGGTGCGGAAGTTTCCATCAAGGAGATAACCGATCGCATACCGGATATCGAGTTCCACATGATAACCAACCGGTTCGATTCGTCACTGCCGAAAGTCGAGAAGATGGGCAACGTGCTCGTGCACCGCATCGGGTTTGCAAAAAAGAATCCAACGATGGCGGATCTGAAGAAATTTCCGCTGAATCTCAATAAGCCGCTGTATCAATTTCTTGCGGCGTGGAAGGCAATATGGCTCCATCGCAAGTACAAATATGACGCCGTGTGGGCAATGATGGCGCACTCGTGCGGCGTGCCCGCCGCGATTTTCAAGCTGATGCACAGGAGTGTGCCGTATGTATTGAATCTGCAAGAGGGTGATCCCATCTCCTATATCGAACGCAAAATGTTGCCGGTGTGGCCGCTTTTCACTCGCGCCTTCACGCTCGCCGATATCATCCAGCCGCTCTCATCGTACCTTGCGCGGTGGGCACGGAAGCGCGGGTTCAAGGGACCTATAGAGATCATTCCGAATGCCGTACACACAAAACACTTCTCGCAGGAATATCCAGAGATGGCAATCAATGAGATACAAGACAAGTTGGGAAAAGAGATGGGCGATGTATTCGTGGTAACGACCTCACGGCTCGTGAAGAAGAATGCGGTCGATGATGTCATTGAAGCACTTCCGAAAGTCCCCACCGCAGTGCATTTTATCGTTCTTGGCGAAGGCCCGGACGAAATGAAGTTGAAAAGATTGGCGAAGGAATTAGGTGTCGAGAAGCGCGTGCACTTTGTGGGACAAGTTAATCATGCAGAGATGCCGAAATACCTGAAGGCATGCGATATGTTCATCCGCCCGTCCCGTTCGGAAGGGTTCGGTGCGTCATTCGTCGAGGCGATGGCGGCGGGGCTTCCGGTCATTGCCACACAAGAGGGCGGCATTGCGGATTTTCTTTTTGATGAAAGAAAGGATCCTGATAAGCCGATAACCGGGTGGGCGGTGGACAAGGATTCACCCGAGCAAATTGCGTTTGCGATACGCGAAGTGATGTCTCGACCAGAAAAAGTTCGCGCTGTGGTCGCAACTGCGAAGAAAATGGTGGAGGAGAAATACGATTGGGATATCATTGCGAGAACGATGCGAGAAAAAGTATTCAACAGACTATTTACCCGCCCCGCTTGACGGGACAGCAATGCGGGTGTCTTGTGCGGTGGGGGGCTTTTCTGGGAGTGAAAGCCTATGAACCTGTGGCAGTATTTCTTTCTTAAGAACGCAGCTGCGTACCTTGCCTTCCTCAAGGTATGCGACGACGAGCTCAAGAAATGGGAGAAACCACGTCCCACCTCGCGGTGAGACAACTTCTGGCGAGCCCCCGACAACTGGGGCTCGTCGATTTGGAGACATATCTGATACAGTTCTCGCATGCACATTCTGATAACGACAGGCATCTTCGAACCCGAAGCAGGAGGTCCCGCTATTTACACGCCGAAGATCGCATCGATGCTTGTCGGTGCGGGGCATGATGTAACTGTCATTACGTACTCGCATAAAGATAGATACGATTTTGATTCCAAGTATTCGTTCAAACTTGTTCGCGTCGTTCGAAAGGGAAGCCGCATAGCAAATTACCTCACGTTTTTTCGAGCGGTTCGGAAAGAGATAGGAAATGCGGATCTGATCTATAGCCTGGACTGGATTGCCGCGGGGTTTCCCGTTGTGCTAGCGGCAATGCTGAAACCAACACCCATTATCATCCGTGTTGGCGGCGATTATATCTGGGAGCGTTATTTGGAGAACACGAACGACCCGATGCCCCTTACGGATTTTTACGAAAAGAAGTTAGATAGAAATTTCCGAATGTTATACCGAGTCATCCGTTTCGTACTCAGGCGGGCTCATGTCGTATTCAATAGTGATGCGCAGCAGAAGATGTATCACCAATATTACAGTCTTGATCCCAGAAAGACCTCTGTCATCTATAATCCTTTGCCAAAAATATCTACCGTGAGCAGAGGGAAGGCGAGCGAGGAGATACTATTCGCGGGGCGTTTCGTTGCTATGAAAAATGTGACGTCCTTGGTGTGGGCATTTGCGAAGGCGCAACTGCCGGACTCATACCGCCTCGTTCTCATCGGTAGCGGCCCTGAAGAGCACCGCATTCGCAATGCAATGCAAGAGCTGAGAATAGTTGGAGAAGTGACCATGCTTCCCACGATGCGGCAGGAAGAGTTATGCGAGAGAATAAAAAATTGCCGCGCTCTTGTCTTGCCGAGCTGGAGTGATATTTCTCCCAATCAGGTTACTGAAGCACTTGCGCTCGGCGTACCTGTCCTCGTGACGAAGGAGAATTTTCTTCCTATCAAGGATCAGTTGCCGGAGATGCTTGATCCGCGCTCCGTTGAGGATATTGCATCGAAGCTGGAAATGCTTGCCGACGAGAAACGGTATGGGGAATTCGTTGCGAAGTGCCGAAAAGTCAGGTTCGAGCATAGTTGGGACGCCGTGTTGCAAGAACATATGGCGCTCTTCAGGAAATTTACGGCGCATTGACCCCGTTAGAAATCGCGCCCGCGCGCAAGCCCCGTTAGAAGCCAAACCAACGCTGGACACATTCTTCTAACCGCAAAGCTTCTAACGGGGCAAGCGCGCCCTAGAGGGCTTGGGCGGGCTATTTCTAACGGGGTTGAGAAACGGTCTAAAACCGCGTACAGTGGGCAAAACTCATGCGGGTCCTTAGCATTTCCACTGATTGGAACGTCTTCAATGAAGACAGCGCGGTTGCACGCCGAATGCGCATGCAAGCATCCACTGTGGAGCGGCTTGATGTGTTCGTGCCCCATGGGCCGAACCAAATAGTGAACCTCGCGGGGAACGCCACGATGCGCGGCTTTGGGCCGGGACAGATCAGAGGAACTCTGAGGATGCTTCCGCGAGCCGTTCGGATCCCGCGTCCCGATGTTGTCTCTGCGCAGGACCCGTTCCTCATAGGGCTTCTCGGATACATCATTGCTCGTGTACGAGGGGCGAGGTTGCATCTCCAGGTGCATACCGATCTGTTTGATGCCAATTTCAGGCGGCATTCGTTTGCGAACAGGCTTCGCGTTCTTCTCGCACGTTTTCTTATTTCTCGCGCAGATGCTATCCGCGTTGTTTCAGAAAAAATAAAACTCTCGATGGAAAAGCGTGGCATTAAAACTCGCGTATCAGTGCTTCCGGTGTTTGTTGACTTGGATGCCTTGAAAGCAGCGCAACCAGCCGATCTTAAGCATCAGTACCCGAAGTTCAAGAAAATTGCGCTTGTTGTCGCACGGCTCGAGCCGGAGAAGAATGTTGCCGCAGCGATTCGTGCACTTCCAGAGGTACAGAAGGTACGGGCGGAAACCGGCCTCGTTATCCTGGGAGACGGGAGTGAGAGAAAAAAACTTGAATTGCTTGTGGAGAAACTTGGCCTCACACAATGGGTTGTTTTTGCTGGTTCTCACAATCCGAATTCGTATTACAAATCGGCAGATGTACTTCTTGTTACCTCGGATTTCGAAGGATACGGGATGGTCATCGTCGAGGCGCTTGCCGCGGGGTGCGCAGTTGTTTCCTATGATGTTGGTGTGGCGAAGGAAGCTGGCGCGTTGATAGCTGACAAAACCGAATTTCCACGTACCGTCGCGGCGGTACTTTCCGAGGGAAAGAAAGGGAAATTATCATTTCCACTTCCGACGGAGACTGAGTATCGGGATATGTGGCGCGCGGAAATTGGGTCGGCGCTTGGCACTGCGCCTTTCGCGCCTGCAAAAAAAGAAGACAGGCCGACTATCGGATATGTGGGACAAGGGTGGATTGGCAAGAATTATGCAGATGATTTTGAGCGGCGCGGATTCACGGTCGTTCGGTATGCGCTCGAAGAGCCGTATCGGCAGAACAAAGACAAGATACAGGGCTGCGATATTGTGTTCATCGCTGTTCCTACGCCTACGACGCCGGAAGGTTTTGACGTTTCGATAGTAAAAAGTGCACTTCGGCTTGTCGGCAAAGGAAAGACTGCGGTCATAAAATCGACGCTACTTCCTGGCACGACTGAACAACTTCAGAAAGAAAATCCGGATATTTTTGTTATGCACTCGCCAGAATTCTTGCGCGAAGCAACTGCCGCATACGATGCCAGCCATCCCGATAGGAATATAGCCGGCATTCCGGAAGATACTGAGGAAATGCAAAGACGAGCAAAACAGGTGCTCGCGATATTACCGTCGGCGCCATTTGAGCTCGTGTGCAGCGCGCTTGAAGCCGAACTCATTAAATATGCGGGCAACAGCTGGCTGTATGTGAAAGTTGTGTACATCAATCTTCTGCATGATCTCGCTAAAAAAAGTGGCGCACGCTACGAAATAATCCGCGACGCGCTTGCTGGCGACCCGCGCATCGGCCGGTCGCACCTTGATCCTGTGCATCAGAGCGGCCATGGTGGCAAGCCGGGCCGCGGCGCAGGCGGACATTGCTTCATCAAGGATTTTGAAGTTACTCGCCGCTTGTATGCCGATCTTCTCCAAGACGAATACGGCGCAAAATTCCTCGATGCCGCTGCTGCGAAAAATCTCGACCTTCTTCTCTCCAGTGAAAAAGATATGGACCTTGTGAAGGGGGTATATGGCGACAAGCCGGAAGAGGCGCGCGATCTCCTTCTATCGTGACATGAAGCTCCTGGTTTGCACTCAGTCAGTGGATACCGAAGATTTAGTGCTCGGTTTTTTTGTCGGGTGGCTTAAGGCATTCGAAAAAACATTCGGCACTATGAATATCATTGCCCTCCAAGTAGGGCAGTATGATCTGAAAAGCCAGGTGCACTCGCTTGGCAAGGAACGTGGCTCGCAAGGGCGGCTACGCTACTCCATCCGTTTTTTACTGCACGTATGGAAATTGCGACGTGAATACGATGCCGTGTTTGTGCATATGAACGAGGAATATGCGCTCTTAGCCGGATGGCTATGGAAGCTTCTTGGAAAAAAAGTGTATCTCTGGCGAAACCACTATGAAGGCAGTCTCGCAACCGACATCGCGGCGTTTTTTTGCGAGAAAGTATTTTGCACGTCGAAATTCTCATACACTGCAAAATATAAAAAGACAGTGTTGATGCCCATCGGTATCGATACTGCGCTATTCCAGCCTCTCCGGGAAATCAGACGTGTCCCAGGTTCTCTACTTTTTTTTGGGAGATTTGCGCCATCGAAGAGGCCTGATGTGTTAGTTTCCGCTGTTCGCATGTTGCATGCGCAGAATATTCCATGTTCGGTTACGTTCTTTGGCTCTGCCTTGGCGCGCGATGCGGCGTACAAGGCATCAGTACAGGCCGATAGCTACTCGCTTGAAAACGCGCGATTTTTTGAAGGCGTCCCGCACGCTGCGGCCCCAAGCGTTTTTAGCGAATATGAGATATTCGTCGACCTGTCAGAGAGCGGGATGTATAACAAAACCATCTTTGAGGCGGCAGCGTGCGGGTGCCTCGTTCTTGCAGCGAGCAAGGATTTTGCGGAGAGTGCCGACGCACGGCTTAGCTTCGACGGCTCTGCAGAGACCCTCGCAGAGAAGCTTAAGGGACTGCTATCGCTTAGAGATGGGGAGCGTCGAGTGTTGATTGAGCAACTATCCCATATGGCGGACACCCATTCGCTCCCGTCACTTGTTCACTCTCTCGCGAAGGAAATGAACCTATGAATCAAGGAATTTCTGCAGAGCAGGTTCGGAAACAGGCTGAACAGTACTTGGCTGAATGTACGGAATACACGGATGTCTACGAGCATGAGAAATTAGTACGGGATTGGGAAAAGAAGGGGGGTGTTGCGAAGAATGTTGTGAATGATTTCGAAAAACGTGCCGGACCGGTAGGCGGTAAATCAGTTCTGGACATCGGTTTCGGAAATGGCTTGTATGCGGTTGCGTTCGGAGAGGCGGGTGCCCTAGCTTCTGGGCTTGAGGTTAATGAGGTCCTTTGGCGGATTGCGGTCCAGAATGCTAAGAATGCGCGCGCCAAGATCGATCTTCGCCTCTACGACGGCGGCATTTTTCCCCACGCAAGCGGATCGTTTGATTACGCATTCTCTGTAAGCGTTCTGGAACATGTTTCGGATCCTGGTCTCATGCTCCGCGAGGCTGCGCGTGTCCTGAAGGAGGGAGGAAGGTTCTACCTAGCGTTTCCGAACCGGCTTGCACCAAAAGAGACACACACTGGTGTTTGGGGCCTTAGCTACATGCCTCGATCGCTTGCTGCAGTGTTGCTGCGCGCGGCGTGGCATCAAAATACCATTGAGGAAATTAACTTGCACTTCATCAGTTTCTGGAAGATGAAGCGGATGGCGCGCAAAGCAGGTTTTCGCGTTCTGTATGAAGACGCAGGTTCAGGATTTCGACACTATGCCAAATGGCTTCTTGCGGCTTTTGGGATTCATCACAGCGCGATCCTGCGTACCGTTATGGTCGTTTTGGAAAAGAAACCGATATAGAATGTTGTAATCTCTCTGCGAACTCTACTCTGTATGGACCAAGGAACATTCACTCTCCGGAATAAAAAGATCGTCGTCACGGGCGGCTGTGGGTTCATGGGCTCTAATTTCATCCGGATGCTCCTTGAACGTTTTCCTGATGTGCGTGTTGCCAATGTGGACGCGCTTACATACGCGGGGAATCCTCGTAACCTTGATGGAGTTGATGAGGCGAGATACGTGTTCGTAAAAGGGGATATCTCTGATACGCCGCTTATGTTAGAGCAGATGCGCGATGCAGATGCGGTAGTGAATTTTGCGGCTGAGACGCATGTCGACAGGTCAATACACGAAGGCGCTGCCCCTTTCATACACACGAATGTTGTTGGCGTCTACTCGCTTCTCGAGGCGCTTCGTCAGAGCCCGCATGTCAGCCGAATGGTGCATATATCGACAGACGAGGTGTGGGGAGATCTCCCGCTCGATTCGAAGGAGCGCTTCACAGAAGATTCGCCATTTCGCCCGAATTCGCCCTATGCGGCGTCAAAGGCTGCAGGAGATCTCTTGGTTCGTTCGTATGCAAAAACACACAAGCTGCCGGTCATTGTCACTCACTCTGTCAATAATTACGGGCCTCGGCAGTTCCCTGAAAAGCTCATTCCTTTCTTTACGATGTGCGCTTTGAATAATGAGCCTCTTCCTCTGTATGGCACGGGAGAAAATATGCGCGACTGGCTGTATGTTGATGACCACTCGGAAGCGATTCTCGCGGTCCTTGAAAAGGGCACCGTTGGTGATGTGTATAACGTATCGCAGCAGAAGGAGTATTCGAACAAATATATTGCTGAGAATATTCTCAAAATACTCGGGAAGCCTCTGTCTCTTACCACGCATGTTGAGGATAGGCCTGCCCATGATCAGAAGTACGCAGTTGATTCCTCAAAGCTTCGAGGTTTTGGCTGGAAACCAAAGTGTACGCTCGAAGAGAAGTTGTCGGAAACCGTGGAATGGTTCAAGGCTAATCCACAGGTGCGTGTACACGCAAACGCGCATATTGTATGAGCGAGAAGTTGGGGGGGCAGAATGAGCAATTCGGTCCAGCGTATTTTGAAGTCCTGAAACGCGATAGTCACGAGTTGCACGATCGCTTACAAGAAGAACACGCGCTCATTTTGCGTCTCATGTCCCCGAAAAAAGGGGACAGGATTCTGGACATAGGATGTGGAAAGGGGCGCCTGGAGCAGCTGCTCACAGCTCTTGAGCCGAGTGTTGATATGGTTTCCAGTGACGTGACCGACGAGGCTCGCAAGTATATTCGAGGGAGCTTCGTTCGTTGTTCCATGACCTCTATGCCATTTGAAGACGATTCGTTCGACAAAATATTTTGCTTGCATGTCATCGCGCACTTCGAAGATGGAATATCTGGCATAGGTGAAGCATTCCGGATATTAAAGCCCGGCGGAAGCCTCATGATACTTACGCCTAACAAACTCTATGTGTGGTTCTCTTATCTCGCAGCGCGCTTCAAGGGCCGCCGCTTTAAATACGATAATACTGCAAGATGGCTTTACAGCTCGCGTTCGCTTAAGAAACTTCTCGGAACAGTTCCTTGGGCGTCTGTACAATATTCGTACTTTCAGGAATCTCCCCGAACGCTCCCGTTCGAATGGATGCGGGCGAAACTTATCGCGGTGGCAAGGAAGTAGAAAAAAGAATACTATTGTGCCATGAAAGGCATCATACTCGCGGGTGGCTCTGGCACGCGTCTGTACCCAATCACAAAGGCTGCGAGTAAGCAGCTGATACCTCTTTACAACAAGCCGATGGTCTACTATCCGCTCTCGACATTGATGCTTGCTGGGATAAGGGACATTTTGGTGATCACAACGCCCGAAGATGCACCAGCATTCGAACGCCTCCTGGGAGATGGTTCTCAGGTGGGATGCTCATTCTCATACGCGATCCAGGAGAAACCAGAGGGAGTGGCGCATGCGTTTGTCATCGGGGAGAAGTTTGTTGGCGAGGATGACGTTGCACTTATTTTAGGCGACAACTTCTTTTTTAGCTCGGGGCTCCGCAAGTTGTTCGAGAAATGCAAAGATCCAAAAGGTGGCATCGTTTTTGCGCACCATGTGTCAGACCCATCTGCGTACGGTGTGATTGAATTCGACAAAAACAATACGGCCATATCAATAGAGGAAAAACCAGCACTGCCTCGGTCTAAATATGCTGTTCCCGGCTTATATTTTTACGACAATTCTGTGGTTGCTATAGCAAAAAGCCTCAAACGAGGTGGCCGTGGGGAATACGAAGTGACGGATATAAATAAGCACTACCTGAGCCAGGGGAAGTTGAAGGTCTTAGAGCTTGACCGCGGCACGATCTGGCTCGACACCGGCACATTTGCTGCCCTCATGGAGGCCGCGCAATTTGTGCAGGTCATCGAGAAGCGGCAAGGATTTCTTGTCGGAAGCATTGAAGAAGTGGCATACCGCATGGGATACATCTCGAGGGAGAAATTGTACTCGCTCGCCGAGCCACTGCGAAAAAGTGGCTATGGGGAGTATTTGATACAGATCGCAAAGGAAACATACCTATGACAGCAAAGAGGGTTAAGGTCCTCTTCGCGATACCGCGATGCAGCGTTGGCGGCGCGGAGAAACTTCTCGTCCGGCAGCTCGAAGCCCTGGACCGGGTGCGCTTCGAGCCTTTCTTTATCACGCTTTTCGATGAGCAGAAAGAGACATTGGCGGGCAGTGCGCGGATCGATCGCTGTTTCCGCTTCCGCCGAACGTGGGACATCGTCGCGTTTTTCCGCCTTGTTTCCTATGTGCGGCGTGGGCGATTCGATGTTGTTGTCACACATCTTTTCTCAGCGAATTTGCTGGTTCGAGGCGCTGCCATTCTCGCTGGTGTCCCGTGCATCATCAGTTACGAACACAATATATACCCGAATAAACGTCAGTGGCAGATATTCATGGACAAGCTTCTTTCAAAGAAGACTGCGCGCATCATCGTCGATTCTAATGTTGCGCGCGACTTTACCGCGGGGCAGGAAAAAATTCCAATTGAGAAATTCCTCACGCTCCATATCCCTCCACTTCTGAAAGAGAAAGTGAGCCGCCCCAACTCAGAACTTCGGCGGGAGCTCGGTATACCAGGATCGGATCGCATCGTTCTCACGGTGAGCCGCCTTGTTGAAGAGAAAGGGCACACGTATCTTGTGAAAGCTGCGCAGCAGGTGCTACAGCAGCATCCACACACGACGTTTCTGGTAGTGGGATGGGGACCTCTCCAACAGGAGTTGCGAGAGGAAGCGGCGCGCCTTCGTATCGAGGATAGGGTGCTTTTTCCTGGACAGCTCGATATACAGGATGTGTTGCCGCTTGCGGATGTCTACGTTGATCCTGCCGTTTCGACTGATCTTCCCATTGCGATAATGGAAGCGATGAGGGAAGGGCGTGCAATAGTATCGACGAATGTGGGAGACATCCCCTTGTTTGTTGGACACGGCGTGACAGGCCTCATTGCAGAGCCTCGCGACCCGCACGGGCTTGCGAGCCACATAACGGCGCTTCTTGCTGATGCTTCGCGCCGTGAACAGTTGGGGAATGCGGCGCGCGAGAGAGTTAAAAAATACTCGATGCCAGAATATATGAAAGAATTCGAGGCGCTTATCCTTGAACTGTATGATCAAAGAAAGAATTAAACACATAGTGCGGAACGAATGGGCGCTCGCCTCCGTTCTCCTCCTTACATTATTTCTCCGCATCTTTGGTATCGGTTTTGGCCTACCGCTCACTCTTGTTTCCGATGAACCTCCATTTACCGTCGTCGCCCTCAAAATGATAGAGACGCAGACGCTTATTCCTGCACTTCAACCCGAGGCGTTCTCGTCCATCCTTTTGTACCCTTTGTACCTCTCGTACGTCCTCCTTATTCCGTTTGTCCTGATCCTCGGCGTTAAGTATCTTGCGTGGGATGGTTCGCGAGAGCTCTTTGAAGCAACGCTTCTTACGGACCTCTCGCCTTTTTTTATTGCTGCACGGTGCCTCAACATTCTCCTTGGGATCTTGATGGTGTATCTCGTGTATCGGGTCGCGCAGTCTCTGTTCCACTCTCCCGTGGCGGCATTTGTTTCCGCATATCTTGTTGCGACCAGTATTCTACATCAGGCGCTTTCTATGGTCGGGAGGCACTGGATGCCGTCGTCATTTGTATTTGTGTTAGTGCTTTACACGCTATCGCGAGATCTTCCCAAAAAGAGGAGATATCTTTATGCGTCGCTCATCGCTGGCATTGGCATGGGTTTTTCGACTCTCTCAATACTCTCGGCGGTGCTTATGGCGCTTTACTACGTTATTTTCGACAAGGAAAAGTGGAGAGATGTTGTAACGGATATTCCTCTCATCGCACAGTGTAGCGCCATTTTTGTGGCGCTCGCGGCGATACCATTTCTTCTCTACAAGAACGGCAACGCTTTTTTTGGTGCAATAACTCTGTTGAATGACAAGTCTCTTGCAGCATTTCTTGAAAGCCCGTGGACCATGCTCTCGATGAGCGTTTACTCGGAACCAATTCTTATTGGCTTTTTTCTTATCGGCGTTGCACTTCTTCTGAAAGAGCGGCGCTCTATTGGATTTCTCCTATTTGGGTGGTTTCTCGCGTACACTGCCGTTTTTTACATTGTATTCCGGTTCGACCCGCGGTTTGCGCTCGCCCTCGTTCCATTCTATGCACTCGCGGGCGGCTATGTTGTCGATCGTTGGTGGAATACTTGGGCGCGTTTTGCTCTCATTTTGTTGTTGCTCGTCCCGCTTGTAATCGCAGCCAGAGTGGAATACTTGGCATATGAGAGCGATACGCGGGACATGGCGCGCGAGTGGGCGCTGCTGAATCTTGACGCTTCTGACAAAGTCCTTGTCTATGTCGCGCATATGAGATTGCCGACGACAGCGGATGCGGTAGAGGAACTTCGCGCTGTCGATTCGAATGTTGTGAGGCAAGTCGATGGCGCCGATGTCGTGCTCGACCGCAAAGACGTGCCACACGTTCTTAATTATCTGTTTTCGATGAAGAAAGACAGCGTGTTCATCCGCGATATTTCGGCGTATGCAAAGAATAATGGATATACGCATCTTATATTCGCTCCGGAATACGCCACTGAAGCAACGTCGACTGCCGAGGCGTTCTCCCGTCTCACTAAAGGCGCGAAAGAGTTGCAACGTTTCGAGGGCAGGGGAGTCTTGATGTCCATTGCTGACAGTTCGTTCACGAACTCTTTTCTTGAATTCTTTGATGAGCGTTACTTTGGCCCGACGATAATCATTTATGCTCTATAGCCACGGCTCGCCGAAATCTAGAGGCGATGTATAGTGTCACTAATGCGGAAGGATTTTCTCGTCTTTGGGTCCCCTCTCATCGAACAGCCGGAGATCGATGAGGTTGTGGCTACCCTGAAGAGCGGTTGGATCGGCACAGGGCCGAAAACGCACAAGTTTGAGGACGCGTTCAAGGCCCATACTGGAACCAAACATGCGATAGCGCTTTCTTCGTGTACCGCCGCTCTGCATCTTGCCCTGCGGGCAATCGGCGTGAGTGAGGGAGATGAGATTATCGTGCCTTCGATGACCTTTGCTGCGACAGCCAACACTGTTGTGCACTGCGGTGCGCGCCCTGTCTTTGCAGATTGTGACAGAGAGACTCAGAACATTTTGCCTGAAGATATTGAGCGGAGAATAACGCAAAAGACGAAAGCCATTGTCGTAGTCCATATGGCAGGGCGGCCGTGCGAGATGGATGAGATACTGAAGATCGCAAAGAGACATGATCTGAAAGTCATTGAGGACGCCGCCCACGCGATAGAAACCGAATATAAAGGGAGGAAGGCTGGCACGATAGGAGACATAGGGTGCTTCAGTTTTTATGTGACGAAGAATCTTGTCACAGCAGAGGGTGGAATGGCGACGACGGAAAACGATGCGTATGCACAGAACATGCGCGTACTGTCGTTGCATGGCCTTAGTGCAGATGCGTGGAAGAGGTACGGCGAAGAAGGGTACAAGCATTACGATGTCGTCGAAGCCGGTTACAAGTACAACATGACTGACCTGCAGGCATCTCTTGGCTTTCACCAGCTTGCTCGGATCGAAGTGCACAGGGAACGCCGAGAAGAACTGTGGCAGCGCTACATGAGAGAGCTTGCCGGTTTGCCGCTTATACTCCCTGCTCCTATCCGGGAGCATGAGCGCCATGCGTACCATCTTTTCACTGTCATCATTGACACTAAGAAGGCTGGAATAACGAGGGACGAATTCCTGGACGGAATGACAAAGCGCAACATCGGCACGGGTGTTCATTTCCGCGCACTTCACTTGCAGCCGTATTATCGGAAATTGCTTGGGCACAAAGAAGGCGATCTGCCGAATGCGGAATGGATCGGTGACCGTACCGTTTCTATCCCATTTTCTGCAAAGCTTACTGACGACGATGTCTCGGATGTCATTCACGCCATCAAGGATATTTTCACCCATGCAAAGCAGTAAACTTCGCATCGCATTTTTCGGCGATGATTTCGCTCGTGGCGGGAAGGGGACCGCGCTCGTTATTCAAAAGATCGCAGAAGAACTCGCAATCCGGGATGACGTAGACCTTTCATTGCTGCGGCCGGAAGGGAAATGTAATAGTCCCCTGTGCGAGAAAGCTCGGACGGTCATCATTAAGCGTTTCGCCTCGACCTTGCTCTCCTATGCATTTTTTTTCCTTACGCATCGGGAGACATACGATGCCGTAATTTTTAATCGTGTTGTCTATCCGCTCTTTTGGATGCTGAGCGCAAAGAAGAAAGTCGTATTTATCCATGATGCGTCCCGGAGCGAAGTGTACCGTTCACCTCGATCGCTCGTGAATCTTGCGTTTGAGTATTTCCTTCGCTTTGTTGGGCAATATTTCTTCACTTCCGCGATAGCCGTATCAGAGGATGCCAAAAAATGGATCATTTCGTACTACGCACTTCCTCCTTCGAAAGTGCACACGATTTATAATGCAGCCGAAAAAGCATACCGGCGGTATTCAGAAGAAGAGCGCATCGTTGCACGGGAGAGACTCCTGAAAACGTACGGCATTCGCCCACCCTATATTCTCTCAGTTGCGAGGTTCGACCCGCACAAAAATAACACGCGCATTGTGGAGGCATTTATCGGGTTAAGGAAGGAAGGCGTGCCACACACCCTCGTATGCATAGGTGGCGCGCATGCCGCGGACTACTCAAGAGAGGTCGAAGAGAAAATTCGCCAGGCGCCGGAGGGCAGCGTGCACGTAGAGAAGTATGTTGCGAACGAAGATATGCCAGCGCTCTATAATTGTGCAGAGATGCTCGTGTTCCCTTCCCTTGTCGAGGGGTTCGGCCTTCCTATCGTGGAGGCTATGCAATGCGGTACGCCTGTTCTCACATCAAACATCTCATGTATGCCGGAGATAGCAGGCGGTGCTGCAGTTTTAACTGATCCGTTAGATGTCGATGCGATACAATCCCGCATGAGACAGCTCGTCAATGATTTTGCCTTACGCGAGCGCATTGCCGCAAAAGGGCTTGCTCGAGCTCGTGATTTTTCATGGAGAAAAAGTGCAGAGGCGCTGCTGCATCTCATTCGGAATGAACATAGGGTATGAGAGTGCGATACATTTCCAATGCTAGGATTCCCACCGAGAAAGCGCACGGCGTCCAGATAATGAGCATGTGCGGCGCTTTCGCCTCTCTTGGGCACGACGTGCAGCTTGTTGTGCCACAAAAGCGCATATTTTTAGATACCGATCCATTCGCGTACTACGGCGTAAAAAAGAATTTCACTATACGGACTCTCAAGATTCCCGACATTGGAAGCAGGTCGGAGGTGTTTCCAACGCTCATCATGTGGCTCGACACGCTTGCGTTCATTCTCAATCTAAAATTTGCCCGCATCGCATCGGAGGGTGACGTGCTCTACTTTCGCGATTTCCCGCTTCTCTTCGCATTTTCTCCGCGAAGGAACAGGCTCATTATCGAAGTGCACCACATCTACGGGTGGAAACGTCTTTTCGTGAGAGCTCTCATGCGTGCGTCCCGCATTGTTGCCATTACCAATGGCCTTAAAGATGATCTCGTTGCGCTCGGGCTTGATGCAGGCAAAATTATCGTGGCGCCAGATGCCGTCGACCTTTCCATGTTTCGGAGAGTCGTGCAAAAAGATGCGGCTCGCGAACGGCTTCAGCTCCCGCCGGGAAAAAAGATCGCGTTGTACATTGGCCGCATAGATGCGTGGAAGGGAACAGATACTCTCTTCAAAGCAGCAGAATTACTCCGAGATGTCCAAATTGTTGCAATAGGTAATGGGCCAGAAGAGATTTCCGTCCTAAAGAAACACCATCCGCAGGTCATGTTTGTGGGCTTCAGGCCGTATCGAGAGATAGCTGATAACCAGGCTGCGGCAGACGTCCTTGTTCTTCCCAATTCAGGCAGCGAGGAAATATCCAAGCGTTACACGTCTCCTCTCAAGCTCTTCACCTACATGGCATCGCGCATACCGATAGTTGTCTCGGATCTGCCGAGCATGCGCGAAATTCTTTCTGATGAAGAAGCGTTCTTTTTTCGCGCCGACGATCCCACAGATCTCACGCGCGCTATCGAAACCGCGCTTTCTGACCGAAGTGCGGGCGCTCGAGCCGCACGTGCCTACGAGAAAGTCCTTCAATATTCATGGGAAGGGCGGGCAAAAAAGATACTCGCATCTTTGGCTTGACGGAGCCGCACAGACTATTTTGGCGGTATGAGCCACTCCTCCGCCGAGATTTTCTTGACGGTACTCCGTCGTAGAAAATCCAAGTGCAGTCGCTACTGCGAGCTGCCGCCAAAATAGTCTGTGCGGCGGAGTCAGGCTTAGGCCCTGCCGAATGTTGCGGCAAGTTTGATGCTGACCCACACAGGTTCGAAGAAATCTTTCCATTTCAATTTTGAGTACCCGGCACGGCGGTCGACGAAAATAATTGGAACTTCCTTGACGCGATAGCCTTTTTTCACGATCCGGAAACACTCCTCCATCGAGATCGCAATGCCATAGGAGAAAAATTCGTTCCACGGAAGGGATTCGAGGACTTCGCGCTTGTACAGCTTGAATCCGCTTCCGATGTCTCGAACCTGGAGGCCGAGTATTGTTCGGAACACAATGCCGGATAGGACGCTGAGGAGCGTTCGAAATGGGCTTCGGTCAGAATCTTTTCCTCCGGGAACGAAACGTGACCCTAGGACAACGTCACAATCTTGTATTTCTTTTAAGAATGTCGAAATGTATCTCGGGTCGTGGGAAAAATCTGCATCCATCTCGGTGATGAATGCGGGCTTCAGCCGTATGGCCTCGAGGTGGCCTCTGATGCCTGCTGTTGCTCTGCCTCGTTCCGAAGTTCGGGTGATGAGAGTAATCTGCTGAGGAAATTCTTTTTCGAGTTTCGCAACAATACTGCTCGTGCCATCAGGCGAGTTGTCGTCCACAACTACAGTACCAATGGAATCATTGAGGCTCAGAATTTCTCGGAGCAACTTTTCGATGTTTCCAGCCTCGTCAAAGGTCGGGAGCATCACAATGGTCGTTACTGTGCCTGGCTGGATCATAGTGCAAAGTATGGGTTCGCAATGGGGGTCGTTCGCAGTCTATCATTTCGCGGAAAACCAGATAAGGTATTAGCAATTCTCAAGTTTTTTGAACGTGCTTCAGTGTGCTAGGGTTTACTCCAATGAAGGCGGAACCAGCCCATATATACCGGCAGATGTTGTCGATCCTTCGCCTCGCGATGAAGGCGTACAGGCCGTATCGGACGCAGATAGTAGTTCTAACGCTTCTGGGGTTCCTCAGCGGTATTTTGGAGGGCATTGGCATCAACGCCGTCATCCCACTTCTCAGCTCGGCTCTTGGCATGCAAAATGCGGCGACGGATTCGCTGTCGCTCCTCTTGAAAGATTTCTTTGCATTCATACATGTCCCGTTCGTGCCACGGTACATGCTTGCACTTATCGTCATTCTATTCATTGGCAAGTCTGCCGTGATGCTGCTTCTCACGTACATACAAGCGGTCATCACTATGGAATATGAGCGGACGACACGTTCGAAATTATTCGGGATGGTCCTCTCGGCCTCGTGGCCATACCTTCTCAAACAGAAGCTTGGCAACCTTGAGACGGCGCTCATGATAGATGTGCCGTCCGCGACCGCGCTTCTCACAAAGATAGTATTCTCTATCACCCTCGTCACGAGCCTCATCATGTACCTTATCGTTGCGTTCTCTATCTCGCCGGTCGTAACGCTCTCGACCATCGTTCTCGGGCTTCTCACGTTTGTAACACTGAGGCCTCTTATGGACCGGGTACACCGAGCGTCCACGCTGCGCACCGTTGTTTTCCGCGACACCTTGCACCATGTCACCGAGCATGTCGGCGGGCTTAAGACAGTGAAGGCATACGGCGCGGAAGCGAGCGCGATACAAAAGGGGGAGGGATTGTTCGAAGAAATACGTGCTCACTCGCTCCGCATCCAGATGTTCCAGCAAGTTGCATCGCAGATAGTTGCGCCTATCGGAGTCATCTATATTGCGCTCATCCTCGCTCTCGCATTCAAGACTCCGTTCATCACGTTTGCAGCGCTTCCCGCAGTCCTCTATCTCATTTATCGCATTTTCACCTATGTGCAGCAGATGCAGAACAACCTGCAGTATATGAGCGAGCTGGCCCCACATCTTTCGCGCATCATTGAGTACGAACAAACTGCCCAGCGATCACCCGAGCCCTCGAGCGGGGACGCACCTTTCTCTTTCGAGAGAGCGCTTGCATTCGAACACGTTACTTTTTCGTACGAATCGGGACGAGAAGTTCTGAAAGACACCTCCTTCGAGATCAAAAAAGGAAGCATGGTAGGCATCGTGGGGCCATCGGGCTCTGGAAAAACGACGACAGTGGATCTCATCTTGCGGCTCCTCCTACCCACGAGTGGCGCCGTGACGCTCGACGGCGTTGATAGCCGCACGATAGCGCTTGACGATTGGCGCCGGCATATCGCGTACGTATCGCAAGAGTTGTTCCTCATTCAGGACACGATCCGCAACAATATCTGTTTCTACGACGAGTCGGTGTCAGATGAAGATATTTGGGAGGCAGCACGCCTGGCGCACATTGATGATTTTATCTCGCGCTGCAAAGACGGCCTTGAAACTCTGGTCGGCGAGCGCGGCATAAAGCTCTCTGCCGGCGAACGCCAACGTATTGTTATCGCAAGGGCGTTGGCGCGGAAACCCAAGCTTCTCATACTCGACGAGGCGACGAGTGCGCTCGACAACGAAGCGGAAGCCCACATCAAGCGAGTTATCGAGGAGCTGAAAGGTCACCTTACTATTATTGCGATCGCGCACCGCCTTTCCACGATCATGGATTCTGACGAGCTCATTGTCCTCAAGGATGGGCGTGTAGTAGAAACTGGAGCGCCATCAAAACTTCTTGCAGATCCCGCGTCGTACTTTTTCAAAGTCTATTCTATCAACCAATAGCCATGAAGATACTGCTCGTTTGGCCGACCTCTCTCCCTGAAATAAAAGTTCTGCTTGACGAGATCGAGAACGCCGGACACGAGATCGTGTACTGGGTGGGCGAGCATTCCGTGTCGCACCTCACACCAAAAGGCACTGTGTTCCATGACCACTACGATGCGTGGGACGCGAAGCCAGCGGAGGCATACAAGGATGAGGTATTTTTTCCTCCGAACGCGCACGATATTGCCTCGATGTATCGGCTAGAGTCAGAAATCCTGACGATGATGAACAAACACTACGACGGTGCGCCTGTCGATGAAAGAAAACACGTCTACTACACGATGCTCAGTTACTGGAGCGCTGTTCTCGATAGATTGAAGCCTGATGCACTCGTTTTTAACGACGTGCCCCATTCGCTTTACAGCAATGTGGTGTGGGAACTTGCAAAAGTTCGTGGCATACGGAGCGTGATGTTTGAGGGGACGTTAGCCGCAGGTCGCGTCGTGGGGTACAGCGATGTGTGGGAAGGAAATACAGAACTTACTTCTGCGGTGCGAGAGAATCTCAAGAAGAACATTACAGTGGATGACTTGGGCGAAGAAATGCACACGTATTGGAACGAAATCGTATCTCGCGGGGACACGCCTATTTGGTATATACAAGACCAAAAAGCCCGAGCAGCCGGTTTTACGCTGGCACGCATCCGTTTTTTTGCTGCCTTGCGGGCGCTCCGCAATGGCACGCTTCTTCCGCTCGTTTGGAATTTCGTGAGCCGATCAGTCGTGAAAGATCTTCGCAGTGAATATCGAGACGTGGTGCGGCCGGCAGACCTGACGAAGCCGTTCGTCTTTTTTGCGCTCAACTTCCAGCCAGAGAGAAGCTCTTCTCCGCAAGGAGGAGTATTCCATGACCAAATATTGGCAGCTGAGACTCTTGCAGCAGCTCTGCCTGAAGGATGGGAGCTCTACATAAAGGAGCATCCGTCGCAGTGGCTCTTGCGCACTAAAACACGTTACAGCAGCGCGCGTTACAGAGGTTACTATCGTCGCCTTGCTGCCATTCCTCGCGTACGCCTGGTTCCGACGAATATGCCAGTGCGGCAACTTGTCGAAGCGTCCCTGGCAGTCGCGACGATCACGGGCAGCGTTGGTGTGGAGGCAGTGGTGCGGGGGAAGCATGCGCTCATCTTCGGTGCTGTGTGGTACCGGGACTGCCCGGGAGTCGTGCGAGTGCAGAGCGTCGAGGATTGCGAGCGGATCTTTGAAGAGGTGAAGGCGGGAAAAAAAGTCACGAAAGAGGGCGCACTTGCATTTCTAAAGGCACTCGAAACTGTTGGGGTGCGCACGAACGTGGGTGATAAGGTGCTGCGCATGAGCCTGGAGGAGGAAATGAAAGCATTTGCGCGATCGGCGCTTGAGCGTATAGGAAAGGAATAGCAAGCGCGAGGCTACCCCCACACCTTTTATTCTAAAAGGTGTGGGGGTATACTTCCGCGATGAATCCAGAAGAAACAGCGAGCCTTGAAGAGGCAAAGGAGATATTGGGTGGGAAGAGAAAGTTTGAATCATCTGGCTTCCGAGGAAAAGGATGGACGTCACGTTCTATCGAAGTTCCTTGGATAGCGTCTCACATAAAAAAGGGAGACACACTCCTTGATATTGGCATCAGCCTCGGGAGCAAAGACTGTCTTGGCATGCTGCTTGAGGCGAAAAAGAAATATGGCGTAATGCTCGAAGCTGCGGACATTATCAAGCCGGAGAGCGTTCAATCTCGGTATCCGACTGAATGGTTAGAAGATATTCTTTCGGTTCCCATCATGATAGGAGATATACGTTCGATGCAGCTGCCCAACGAGAAGTATGATGTCGTGACGTGCATATCAACCATAGAGCACATTGGATACGATGCGCCCTCGACGAGTGTAGAGGGAAGCGCGTTCGAAAGGCCTCGGAAGAAGGAGGACGTGCACACATCTCGTGACACGGAAGTGAATAGAAAGGTGCTGAACAATTTCCATGTAGCGCTGAGGAAGGGCGGAAAGGCGCTCATCACGGTCCCGATGGGAAAGGGTGGGCCAATAATCATGAAAGACAGCCTCGGATTTTATTTTTCTGAGTGGGAATACGAGGAGAAGAGTTGGAATGAGCTTGTGGGGGACGCGCGCTTCAGTGTCGCAGAAGAACTCTTTTTCAAGAACACGCCGGAGGGCTGGACTCGTGTCTCATCTCCCAAAGAACTAGCTGATGTATCGGAGACGGAGGACGCTTCCGGCGCAGGCCTCGCGCTCTGTGCGCTGGCTAAGAAATAATTCTGGCAAATCGAGATGTTAAGCGGTGTGGACAATTTTCCGCGCCACGAATGCTGCTTGGCTCGGTCCGTACAAGCCTTCGTCACGATGCGGCAATTTGCTCCACTCACGTTTTGTTTTTCGCATGGCTGCGGCAACAATTTTGTCGACAAGACCAGGCATCTTGAGAAGGTCTGGCATTTGCCTCATGATTCTCATCCGTGCACCTTTTTCGGCGAAACTCATTACCTGCGTGAGATTGTAACGAACAGTTGTGATTGTGTACGGATCCCCTGCCGAGTTTGGCACAATTTCGAACCCATTCTTTTCCAACAGAGCCCGAAGTGTGTCGAGTGTAAAAAGATATTGGAATGGCTTGACGTCCACAACTATACCCTGCTGTTCCAGTTCTTGGTTAAATATTTTTTGAAACAGTTTTATGAACGGGTGATCAACGATCTGCTCTTTTTTAATCTGCCGCCCTTCAACTGTATCGCCAAAGTCAAACTGAAACTCGCTTTCATCAAAAACAAGAAGCCCATCCGGTTTCAGTACTCTGCCAATCTCTCTCAGTGCTTCTTCAGCGTTGAGCCAATGAAAGACTTGATTCATGAATACGGCATCCACGGTTCCGTCCTTGATCGGTATTGCTTCTCCCCTTGCCTTTATAAGATGAAGCTTGTGTTTGTGCGCCTGCAAGCGTTCCTGAACTTCGCGGCTGTAGGCAGGTGATCGTTGGGGGGAAAAGAGCCTACTCACCGCATTCTTTTGCTTTGCGCGCGCAAGCAAAATAAAATCCTCGATTTCCATGCCGTAGACTTGTTCGAGAAAGGGAGCTGACTCCAGAAGTACAAGTGCAGAGTTTCCGGTCCCGGTCCCAATCTCCAATACTTCTTTGGCGTTGGGCATATGATCGAGGAGTCTTCCTGCGAGCGTCTTGGCAAACGCCTCATACGCGCGTATATCTCCTGAAAGCGCGTCATATTGCTTCGCGTAACCTCTGTCGAATTTCGCTGTTCCTTGGTCGGTCATATAAACCTCATTGTATCTGATGAATTTCATGGTCCGTCGGCTATTCTTGAGAATATATCAAGCGGTTCATTTCCATTGACGTGGCCTGATTTTTAATGTAAAAAATGGCAGATGAATCGCCGGAAAGCGGACTCTCCTCAGGCCAAAAAAGTGTATGTACTTGGGGCGGGCATGAGTGGGCTTGCAACGGCACTTCGGCTCGCGGAGTTGGGTGTCAAAACCACCCTCATTGAAAAGGAGGCCGCGGTCGGCGGGCTCGCGGGGAGTTTCTCGTGGAGGGAATTCAAACACCTCGACTACGGCCCGCACATTTACCACACTCCCGACAAAAAGATGGAAGAAATATGGGAGAGAGAATATGGCGACCTGTTCCACAAGAACGAATTCTGGGGAAAGAATGTTAAGGGCGAGAAATTCGACCAGTATTTCGACTACCCACTTTCATTCGAGTCTTTAAAGAAATTCCCATCGGAGATGCGCAAAAAGATAGTGCATGAGCTATCTCGCCTAGACGAATCTCGCCGGGCGCGGGCAAAAAGCTATGCTGAATATGTCCGCGAGTTGGTGGGCCCGACCCTCATGGAATATTTCTTTATTCGGTATCCGCAGAAGTTGTGGGGCGTGCCGATAGGAAAAATGACCGCAAACTGGGCTCCAAAGCGCGTGACATTTAGGACAAGTGATGAACATTTTCACGCGGGGCAGTGGAGTGCCGTCGGAAAATACGGCTCGGGCAAGGTGTTAGAGCGCATGGCAGAGAAATTCAAGAAAGCCGGTGGAACACTTCTTCTAAAAACAGCAGTGACGGGTTTTACGCATTCAAATGGCATCATCAGCAGGGTAGAGATGGGCAAAAAAAAGATCGCCCTCTCGCCTCATGACACGATCGTCTCGACCATCCCAATTCCGCAACTCACAAAACAGCTTGGCATCAGAAATACGCTCGGGTATCGAGGTGCGAAATTGGTGTTTGTTGCCCTTAAGAAGCGCGAAGCAATCCCCGGCAAAGCAAATTTCCTCTACTACGATGCACCGGACATACTCTTCCACCGTGTGAGCGAGCAAAAGAAATTCTGTGCTAACGGATTTCCCAAGGACAAGACGGTCCTTACCTGTGAGATAGCATACACAAAGGGAGATTCGCTCGATGCCTCTGATTCGAAAAAAATACAAGAGCGCGCGATGCGGGACATCGTCAAAGTTGGGCTCGCTAAGGAAGATGAACTAGAAGCTGCAACAGTAGTCTCGCTGCCGTACGTATATCCGCTTCTTGTGCGAGGAAGCGAGCCGGAGCTTGTCGAGGTGCGTAGCCGCCTGGCCAGCTTCAAGCAGCTTTACTGCATCGGGACAGGGGGCGACTTTCGATATGACGACTTGCAGATCCTTTATATTCGCGGGACTGATCTCGCAGAAAGGCTCGCCTCGGAAGAGAGAGAGGAGAGTCGCGAGCTTATCAAGGAGGACACGGCATTCTCATTTAACCAATCGGTCAGGCTCGGGAAGCACGTCGTATCGTCGGAGAATCCTGCGTTCATTATTGCGGAAGCCGGGCTTAACCATAATGGAAGCCTTGCCTTGGCGCTCGAACTTATAGACAAGGCAAAAGAGGTTGGCTGCAGTGCGGTCAAGTTCCAAACCTACGAAGCAAGCGGCCGGGTTTCTAAGAAAGTGAAGGGCAATCGGTATGCGGAGGAATTAATAGAGCTCGAAGAGTCGACGCACAGCATGCTATCTCGGCTCGAGCTGCGCAAAGAAGACCACGAGGCGATGTTTGCGCACGCGAAGAAAAAAGGCATCGAGATCTTCTCGACGCCTTTCGATGAGAAGAGCGTGGACCTCCTCGAATCTCTCGGCGTCCAGTTCTACAAGATCTCATCAATGGACCTTGTGAATCTGCCGCTCATCAAAAAAGTTGCAAAGACCGGGAAGCCGCTCATTATCTCGACCGGCATGTCGACGTTCGGGCAAATTGAAGATGCGGTGAACGTCGTCCGAGATTCGGGGAACAAAAATCTCATATTGCTCCACTGCGTCTCAAGCTACCCTGCGGCGCCACAGGACATGAATTTGGAAGTGATGGGAACTCTCCGAAAGGCATTTGGAGTTCCGGTTGGATTCTCGGACCATTCTATAGGACTTACCGCAGCATCGGTTGCCCTCGCCCTCGGCGCCCGAGTCATAGAGCGCCATTTTACATTGGATAGGTTCATGGAGGGGCCGGACCATATACTTTCGTCGGACCCGGAAGAGATGAAGGAACTCGTACGGCTTAGCAATCTTATTCCTGCTATCAAAGGATCTCCTCAAAAGGTGATACTTGGGAGCGAGCGCGAGACGATCAATCGTTTCAAGAAGAGCTTGTATGCTGCCGTTGATATTAAAAAAGAAGAGAAAATAACGAGGAACATGCTTGCCGTGAAAGGGCCGGGTGGTGGGGTGCTCCCAAAATATATTGATATAGTCATCGGCAGGCGCGCAAAGAGGGCGATACAAAAAGACCATCCAATAGAGTGGGATAGTATCTAGCGTGCAGCCTGGTATGCAGAAAAAGGTAGAGAGAATAGTAAAAAATGTGAAGGCGCGGGCAGGAAGGCGGCCAACTGGATTTGTGATAGGCAACACCTCCGGGCTCTTCGAGCGCGGCAGATATTACGAGACGCCGCTACGGGAAACACACACGCTTGTATATGGCGGGGTTATCGTCCGCGATGTTTCTACGGCAGTCCGGATAGCGAGAATGGTGGATGGCAAGGTTGATTACATCATTCTGGATTCAGAAAAGAAGGTCGAGAAATTATATTATGGGAGAAATGATGTCGGCAATATTGAGCGGCATGTCCGGCAAGCAGTGGGCAAATCGACTATCGTCACGTACAAAGGCAATGACCTCACGGTCGAGGCTATTGATTTTCTTTTGGGGCAGATACCGGGTGATGTTGGGGGAAAGAACATCGCGGTCATAGGGTTTGGCAACATCGGCGCCAAGATCGCGTTGAAGCTCGTGGAGCGCGGTGCATATGTGCGAGGCTATCGCCGCGACCAGAAAAAGTTAAAAACTATTGTAGCCGGCCTCAATCTCATTAAATCGGAACACACAATTTCCCCAATCAGCGCAGCGAAAAGCATCAAAGACGCCTGTAAGGGGGCAAACGCAGTTATCGCAGCAGCGGATTCGCGCGGCATTATTGGAGGTGAGCATCTCAAGGAATTGGATAGAAGCGCTGCGCCCATTCTCATCGATGTCGGAAAGGGATGTTTTCGAAGCGACGTAACGAAAGGGGGGCAGTACGTGGTGTATCGCATCGACGTATCAATGGTCCAGAAACACAACTTCTCTGCATTGCTCGAAACGGCTGCACACTATGGAAAATCACTTGGCCGCCGTTCCATCAAAGGGCATAACATACGGCTCGTTTCTCTCGGTCTCCTCGGCGGATACGGAGAAATAATTGTTGATGACATACGAAAACCACGTGCCATTATCGGTATTGCGGATGGGAGGGGATCCCTTTTAAAAAACACAAAGAAGTTCTTGCCGCAACTTAAGAAATTGCGGTCAATGTACGGCATACGCGCTTGAGTGGCAGGGAGGGAAGGCCGATGGTATCCTGCAGCAATGAAGAAAAAGATCCGCCGTATCGGCAAAGCGGAGCGTAGGTATGTCGAGGAAGTCCTCGCGACAGATTTCTCTAATTCGAAGAACAGCGGGATACTCGGACGATTTGAAAAGGAATTCGCAAAAAAGGTAGGCACCAAGTATGCCGTTGCTCAGGTGAACGGAACGGCATCTCTCCATTCTGCGCTTTTTGCCGCAGGCGTGCGCGCCGGGGATGAAGTCATAACAACTCCTCTTACAATGTCGGCGACATGCATGGCGATACTTCAAGCAGATGCGATGCCCGTATTTGCCGATGTCGTGGAGGGAACATTTCAAATCGACCCCGCTTCAATTGAGAAATGCATTACGCCCCGCACAAAAGCAATCATGCCGGTTGCTTTATATGGCCTTTCTCCAGATATCGGCAAGATCATGGCTATCGCCAAGAAGCATAATCTAGTTGTCATTGAGGACGATGCGCAATGTTATTTGGCAAAATACAAGGGACGCATGGTGGGGACCATAGGACAGATGTCCAGCTTCAGCTTGCAGTCGACAAAGCATATGACGGGGGGTGAAGGAGGGGTCGTGTGCACGAACGACCCAAAGCTCGCTGATGCGGTGCGCCGCTTCGGAGGACTCGGCTATGCGAGCTTATCGCGCGCGAAGGGTATTGTGAAAAAAGATGATATACAAAATCCGAATTATAACCGGCATGTCCAGATGGGTTTCAACTATCGCATGCCAGAGCTGTGTGCCGCCGTCGCGCTAGGGCAGCTCGAACACCTCGATGAACTTGCAGATCGGCGCATCGATGTTGCGGAGCTGTTTATGGAGGCGATCGGGGATTGTTCGTGGCTGAAGGTCCAAGAGACACCAGCGTACGCGACGCATTCCTATTGGGCCTTTCCGGTGCGGCTTGTTGATCCTTCGATAGAATGGGTCCTGTTTCGAAAAAAGTTCATGGAGCTTGGCGGCGATGGCATTTATGCGACGTGGAAACTCTCCTACCTTGAGCCCATGTTCCAAAAACCAACGAGAAATCTCGGGGGGAAGGAGAAAGTTCTTGGAGAAATATACAAACACAAGCACCAGCCGTGGCAGATCGGCTTGTGCCCCGTTGCCGAAAAAATACAGCCCCAAATCCTCGCGTTTAAAACGAACTACTGGGATTGGGCGAGGGCAGAAAGGCAGGCGAAGATTCTGAAAAACACGATAGCGTTCTATGGTAAGTAACGGCAAAAAAGTCGTTGCAACCATCGAGGCACGCATGACATCGACGCGGCTGCCCGGAAAAGTGCTGCTTCCCATGGCAGGGAAGCCGGTCCTCGAGCATGTGGTAGAACGGCATCGGAGGAGTAGATTGACTGACGAAGTTGTTGTTGCGACGACCACAAATGCTGCCGACGACGCGATCGAAGAACTCTGCAAAAGAATAGGCTGCTCGGTATTCCGTGGCAGCGAGGAAGATGTGCTCGGCCGCATCGTCGCAGCGGGCAAAGAACACGGCGCCGATATTCTCGTGCAGGGCATGTCTGACGATCCCTTGATCGACTGGCGTTTTGTAGACCAACTCGTCGAGCTTCTAGAGGAGGGTGGTTACGATTGTACCGACAGCGAACTGGATAAGACATTTCCTATAGGCATTGGGATGCGCGTGTATGCCTTCCCCGTCTTGGTGAAGGCCGCAGAAGTTGATACCGAAAGGGCACTCCGCGAACACGCAGGGTATTCCATTCGTTCTCAGCGAGAAAAATTTAAAGTGGGCTCGATACAGGCTACGGCTACTCTCGTATGGCCGGACCTTCGGGTCACGCTCGATACGAAAGAGGATTACGACATGATTAGATCGGTATACGAAGCGCTGTATCCGACAAACCCCGATTTTTCTACGCTCGACGTTGTGACATTCCTACGAACGCGCCCGGACATCGTTCTCATAAATAAAAATATTGTGCAGAGGCCTCCTGATCATGATTCAAAGGGAATCTAATATGGGAGAGAAACTATCTGTTGTCGTGTGCGTGCGCAATGAAGAGAAGCGCATACGCGATTGCCTCGTTGGCGTATATGCAAATAACCCTGACGAGGTTATCCTTGTTGATGGGAATTCTTCCGACAAGACGGTTGCAATTGCGCGAGAATTCCCCGGCATCCACACCATCGTAAGCAAGAACTCAAATCTCACGCGCGATAGGCAGATCGGTATTGATGCGGCTAGAAATGAGCTTGTTGCGATGATCGATGGAGACCATCGCTTAAAAAAGGAGGACTTGGAGGCGTTGTACAAAGATATGGTGGAATACGATTTGGATATTGTGCAGGCCGGCCTCGTATCATCTTCTGATACTGGATATTGGCACAGAGCAGAAGGTGCGTTGTGGGAATTGACGCAGAATGCGCCCGGGCCGCGAACGATGATAAGCACGGCGCCATCCATCTATAAAAAGAGCGTATTCAAAAAAGTACGATTTAACGACAGCCTAACATCGACCGTTGATGACACCGATTTCATGTATCGGCTCTCAAAATTTCCGGAACTTCGAGTTGGCGTGGGCAAAACGAAAGTGGTCCAGCACCACTTTGCCGATCTTGGCATTTACCTAAAGAAATTCCAGATGTACGGCAAAGGAGATGGTGAATTTTGCAGAAAGCACCCGAATCGGGCGCCGTCGATGCTTTTCCATCTCCTTATCCGTTATCCCTTTCTGTATTCGTGGAGAGCGATCCGTGCGGGGAAAGCATACGCGGCTCCATTCTTTATGTTGCACGGCACGATGCGTTTCGTGGGACTCGCACGATATTTTCTCCGCGCTATATAGCATAGAAGACATGGAACTGCGTGATAAAAAAATCCTCCTCACAGGCGCACGCGGATTTGTAGGGCGTGCCGTATGTGCGCGCTTGCAGTCCATTGGCGTTCCTGAAAAAAATATCGCATTGCACTCGAGTGAGAAAGGAGACCTGCGGACAAAAGAAGCAGCGAGGGAAGCGGTTCGCGGAGCGCACATCATTATTCATCTTGCCGGCATTACAGGTGGCATTCTTTTTCATCGCGATAACGCCAATCGCATCTATGAAGACAATTTTCTGATGGGAATGAATATGCTCGGTGCTGCGCGGGAAAGCGGAGCCGAGAAGTTTGTTATGGCAGGGAGCCTTACAGAGTACGGGATGGATGCTGCGTTGCCCCTCTCTGAAGATTCTTTGTGGAGCGGAGACCCAAAGCCCCAGCACGCGGCATATGCCCGCGCGAAACGGGAAATCCTTCTCGAAGCGAAAAAGCAACGCGCGCAGGGATTAGAGAGCGCACATCTACTCCTTGCAAGCATGTATGGCCCAGGAGAGAGGGATGATTTCGTGATCCCCAAACTCATAAAGAAAATCGCAGCCGCAAAACGTGAGGACAAGCCGCAACTCCTCGAACAAGGGGGTGCGTCAACGCGAGATTTTCTCTTCGTTGAAGACGCGGCAAGGGCTATCCTTGCTGCAGCTGAGAGCTACGATTCCGATACGCCGCTTAATATAGCCTCAGGGATTGAAGTCTCCATCCGTGACCTTGCGCTTCTTATCGGTAAGATCATTGGGTATGAGGGGGTGATGCAATTTGAAAGTGTTGCAGAGCGGCCTGATAGGGTCGTTGCGGACATACGCCGCGCAAAAAAGGAACTTGGATGGACTCCGCTTGTTGATCTCGAAACAGGCCTTCGCGCGACGATTGCGTGGCACGAAAGGCATGTTTAGACAGAACATGCCATCGTATGTATAGTGTGGGCGATGCGTAAAAAGGCAGGTAGCAAGAAGCGTACGGTCGTGATAACAGGGCTCACAGGATTTGTGGGCAGCCATTTAGCGGACTATATTCTCGCGAAGGCGCCGGAATATACCATTGTAGGTTTTGCGCGTTGGAGATCGCCCAAGGACAACATCAAACATATCCTCGATAAAGTCACCATCGAGTACGGGGACCTTACCGATTTTCCGTCAGTTCATGCAGTGCTCGCAAAACATAGGCCGGAATTTATTTTTCATCTCGCGGCACAATCATATGTGGACTTTAGCTTTGCTGCGCCTCTTGCAACACTCCAAACAAATGTCATCGGCACCGCAACACTCCTTGAGGCAGTGCGGGCATTAAAAGCTGAGACTTGGTACGATCCCACAATCCATATTTGCTCTTCTTCCGAAGTGTACGGCCAAGTGCGGAAGGACGAGGTTCCCATTACAGAAAACAATTCTTTCCGTCCTGCCTCTCCCTATGCAGTCTCGAAGGTTGCGGAGGATATGTTAGGACTGCAGTACTGGTTATCCTGGAAGATAAAGACGATCCGCACGCGGATGTTCACACACACTGGTCCGCGTCGCGGAGAAGTGTTCGCGCTCTCAAATTTCGCGAAGCAAGTAGCAGCGATCGAAGCGGGCAAGCAGAAGCCGGTCCTTAAAGTCGGGAATCTGGACAGTATCCGGACATTCATGGACGTGCGAAACGCTGTCGAGGCATATTGGACAATGGTGCACACGTGTCCACCAGGCGAGGTGTATAACATCGGAGGCAACGAGACGATGACCATAGGCGAAATGGTAAAAAAATTACTTGCGCTCTCAAAGGTTAAGAACATCAAAGTGCAAGTTGATCCTGCCCGGCTGCGCCCGTCCGACGTTACGCTCCAGATTCCTTCCAACAAGAAATTTGAAAAGGCGACCGGCTGGAAATCAACCATTCCTTTCTCAAAGACAATTGAAGATACGCTCAACTATTGGCGTGACCACTTCACGCGCGATTGACCTATGGTGATCACGCGTACCCCGTTTCGTATTTCCTTTTTTGGAGGAGGGACTGATTACCCGGCCTGGTACCAGAACCATGGAGGAGCTGTTCTCTCTGGATCTATCGACAAGTACTGTTACCTTATACTTCGCCACTTTCCGCCTTTTTTTGAATATCGGTACAGGGTACGATATGCGATAAACGAAAATACAACAGTACACGACGACATTGAGCACCCAGCAGTGCGAGAGAGCTTGAAGTTTCTGCATTTTAAGGACGGCGTGGAAATCATGCATACTGCCGATCTTCCTGCGATGTCAGGACTTGGCTCAAGTTCTTCATTTACTGTAGGGCTTCTGCATGGGCTCCAAGCTCTCCGCGATGAGCACACTACAAAGAAAAAGCTTGCCGACGATGCCATCTATGTAGAGCAGAAGCGCATCAAAGAGAACGTAGGCTCTCAGGACCAAGTGGCGGCAGCGTTCGGGGGCCTCAACAAGATAACTTTTGGCGGGAAGGGTGGAATAAAAGTATCGCCCATCGATATCTCAAAGAAACGCGTTCACGATCTTGAGGACCATCTTCTTCTCTTTTTTACCGGATTTTCCCGTCGTGCTTCAGACATCGCAGGGAAACAAATTAAAGCAATCCCTAAGAAAGCAGCAGAGCTGCGAAGAATGCAGGCAATGGTAGATGAGGGGAAGCGCATCTTGGAGCCTCGCGGGAGGCTCACTGACTTCGGCGAACTTCTCCACGAAGGATGGATGCTGAAGCGCGGACTTTCCTCTGTAGTGACGAATGATCACCTTGATTCGATCTACGAGAGAGGCCGAGCAGCAGGGGCTATTGGCGGAAAGATACTTGGCGCAGGCGGCGGCGGATTTATGCTTTTCTTTGTTCCTAGAGAAAAAAGAAGTGCAGTCCGTACGGCGCTCAAGGAGCTTCTATGCGTTCCTTTTCGGTTTGAAACAAAGGGGAGCCAGATCATTTTTACTAGACCCTCTGAAAAGTACGAAGTCTTCGAAGCCTGATATGATACAGACGATGAAAGCGGAAGATGTATTAAAGGATGCTCTCAGGAGGCACCAAGACGTGGTTTTGAAGACGGACACGATACTCGAACATGCAGCGCGTGGCGCGGATATGTTAGCTTCGGCGCTCAAAGAGGGCAAGAAGGTACTCGCGTGCGGGAACGGTGGATCCGCAGCCGACGCAGAGCATTTCGTCGGCGAACTGCTATGTAGATACAAGGACGATCGAAGGGCGCTTCCTGGGATATCGCTCCTTTTTCCTGTTGGAGCCTTAACGGCGATCGCAAATGATTATTCTTTTGACGATGTATTCGCTCGTCAGGTCGACGCGTTGGGCGCCACGGGGGATATTCTCGTCGCGCTCACGACCAGCGGGAGATCGAAGAATGTGCTCGCCGCTTTGGGCGCGGCACGCAAGAAAGGCCTCGTTACCATAGTCCTCACAGGAGCAAAGGGCGGGACGCTCGCGGACGCGGCAGATCTTGTAGTCGCGGTTCCTTCGGAAGAAACCGCGCGCATCCAAGAGATGCACGAACTTATTTATCACGGCTGGTGCGAATATTTAGACACGCTGCCCGGCATAAGAAAATAGAGTATGAAACAAGAAGTCATTGCCGTACGAGAATCATGCCGCGTGTGCGGCACATCGCCCTTGATCCCGATTCTCTCACTCGGAGAAGTGTATGTTTCTGATTTCATCAAGGATGAGGCGATCGAGAAAGAGTGGGGGAAATATCCGCTCGAACTTGTCCTCTGCGACAAATCGAAAGGTGGGTGCGGGCTATTGCAGCTGAAGCACACGCTCTCGCATGATGCGCTCTATAGACAGTATTGGTACCGGTCCGGGGTCAACAGAACGATGACCGAAGAGCTTCAGGGTATCGCGCGCAAAGCCACAGGACTTGCTGGCCTCAAGGCAGGTGACTATGTGATCGATATCGGGGCTAACGACGGAACGCTCTTGAAGAGCTACGCAGTCGAAGGGTTGGAGCGAGTTGCCTACGAGCCTTCAAAGAATATCGTGGAATATATCAACGATCCTGGCATTCATCTCATTAACGATTACTTCAATGCGAAAGCGTGGAAAGAGGAATTTGGAGAGAAAAAGGCGAAAGCAATCACTGCAATTGCGATGTTCTATGATCTCGAAGACCCGAATGCGTTCATGAAAGATATTAAAGAGTGCCTGGATGACGAAGGAGTTTTCATCGTGCAGCAAATGTATCTGCCGTCGATGCTTACGCAGACTGATTACGACAATATCGGCCACGAGCACCTTGAGTACTATGCGCTTGGCCCCTTGGAATATCTTTTCGAGAAAAATGGCCTCGAAATATGCGATGCGGAACTGAATGAGATAAACGGCGGCAGTTTTCGCGTATACGCACGGCACAAAGGGAAAGGGAAGAGCATACAACTTGCCTCAGGTGCTAAGGAGCGTGTGCAAAAGATGCGGGACGACGAAAAAAACCTAGGTCTGTACGAGAAAAAGATCTACGATGAATTTGCCGCACGCGCAGAGTCTTTAAAGGACCAGCTTGTTTCTCTCGTGAAAGGTGAGGTCGCGAAAGGGAAAACAGTGTATGTGTATGGCGCATCAACAAAAGGCAATACCACATTGCAGTTCTGCAATTTGGGCTATCCTACTATCAAGGCTGCCGCAGAGAGAAATCCGGACAAATGGGGGCTGAAGACCGTCGGCTCCCATATTCCAATCATCTCCGAAGAGCAGGCACGCAAGGAGAAGCCCGATTATTTCCTCCTCTTACCGTGGCATTTCCTGGAGGAATTTAAGGAGCGGGAAAAAGAATTCTTGCAATCAGGCGGGAAATTCATCATGCCGCTGCCTCGGGTGGAAGTGATAGGGGCGGAGTAATATGAACTACGAAACTCTTTCTCGGCACACGTATTTTTGACGGAGGAGTTGCTCATACCGCCAAAAATACGTGTGCCTTCGACGAGTTTCGTAATATTGGTATGAATACAATCGATGTTGTCTTTCTCGATCGAGACGGCGTCATCAATGAAGAAGTCGAGTATCTTCACGATCCAAAAGATCTGGTGCTCATACCGGGTGTTGTACGCGCGGTACGTTTGTTGAACGAGAGGCATATTCCTGTTGTTGTCATTACAAATCAGGCGGGCGTGGCGCGAGGCTACTATCCTGAATCACAGATACACGTTCTTCATACAGCACTCTCGAAAGAGCTAGAGAAAGAAGGCGCGCATATCGATCGCTACTACCATTGCCCGCACCATCCGGAACATGGCAAGAATGAATACCTCGTCGACTGCGATTGCAGAAAACCGAAACCCGGGCTCTTGCACAGGGCGGCAAAGGACATGCATCTAGACCTAAGGCGCTGCGCCCTCGTGGGCGACAAAGTGAGTGACATCGCTGCCGGCGTGTCGGTAGGATGCACGACAATTTTGGTTAAAACGGGCTATGGCGACAAGGAATGGAAGACATGGAAAGAGGACTTTAAGCCCTCGTACGTCGCTGCCGATATTTTGGATGCAACCGAATGGATCCTGCGGCCTGTAGCATACCCTGTGAGATAGATGGTTATCACCTCACATCAACGGAGCGCACGCATATCTCATGGGGTATAGTTCCAAAATGGAGCGCTCGCGGCTTGTTCTTGGGACGGTGCAGCTTGGAATGCCGTATGGGGTTTCGGGCAATGCGCAGCCGACAAAAGAGGACGCGTTTCTAATTTTGGATGCGGCATATGATGGCGGCATCAACACATTCGATACGGCAGCCTCATATGGGGAGGCGGAGAGCGTGCTCGGCGAGTGGATCGAGAGCCGCCGCCTCAAGGATGTAGTGTTTGTCATTTCCAAATTGCGCGCTGCGTCAGCTGCGTCTCAGATCCGTTCAGAGCTCGAAGCGTCTCTCAAGCGGCTTCGTATAGAAGTCTTAGATGGATATCTTTTGCACGCACCAGAGAGCATGTATGACGCTGGCACTATCGAAGCCCTTGAGAGTGTACGGCGAGCAGAGCTTACCCGGCATGTCGGCGTTTCGATCTATCAAGTAAGGGATGCACTTCATGCGGCACGAGCAGGACTTGAATACATCCAGGTCCCGTACAACGCACTCGATAGAAGGCTCGATACGGCGGGTTTTTTCAAAGAAGCAGCCATCACTCACGCGCGAGTATTTGCACGCAGCGTGCTTCTTCAAGGGTTACTTGCCATGGACAAAGAGAAAATTCCGGCACGCGTATCGCTTGCCCGCCCCTTCATCGAGCGATTTCATGACATAGCAAAGAGTGCTGGCCTCACGCCACTTTCGGCTGCATTTCAATACGCGCTCTCCCGCGAGAGGATACAACATGTTGTCTTTGGCGTGCAGAGCCTACGAGAGCTCGGAGAGATCCTTGCATCTGTCCATACGCTCCACGGGGAGCAATGGATGAACGATCTTGAGAGGGAATTTGTAAGTGTTCCCGAGGAGGTTGTTGATCCCTCAAAATGGAGTGCGCTCTAGTTAGACTTATATGCGCCACGGGGCGCGCGTTTCGCTTTTTTGTAGTCTAGTTTCGGCATGCTGTGGGGATCCGCGCTTTGCGGCAAAATGACGAACATCCCCTTGATCTCAACGGCGTGTCCCGATTCATCTTCCGTCATCAAGACTTCGTGCAGTTTCTCGCCGGGGCGGAGGCCGATGATATCGATCTTTCTCTTGGCGCCTTTTGGATGCTTCTTCAAGAACTCTTTTGCAAGATCAATGATGCGTGCTGCCGGCTTCATCTTGAGCACGAATATTTCTCCGCCACGCATGACGTCGAGTGCCTGGAATACGAGTCCAGCCGCATCCGATATTTCCATGAGAAAGCGCGTGGCGCTCGGGTCGGTTACGGTGATATTCTTTCCCGCTTCAAGTTGCTTATGCCAAATAGGTACGACCGAGCCGCGGGAATTGAGGACGTTCCCGAACCGCACCGACGCGAATCGCGTGCGGGTTTTTCCGACTGTGGCGTTCGCGGCTGTAACGAGGCGCTCCATCATCAGTTTTGACGCGCCGAGGACTGATGCCGGGTCCGCTGCCTTATCGGTGGAGATCGCCAGTACCTTCTCGACATTATTGCGAATGGCAACTTCTATCACGTTCTGCGTACCGATGATGTTGGTTTTTACTGCTTCGAACGGGTTGTACTCGCACATTGGCAGGTGTTTTAGGGCTGCAGCATGGAAGCAGATGTCGACGCCTTTGAATGCAAAGTCCATTCGTTCTTTGTCTCGAACGTCGCCGATGAGGAATCGAACTCGTTTGTCGCCGCCTATCTCATGTTTCAACTCGTGCTGTTTGTGCTCGTCGCGGCTAAAGATGCGCACCTGCCGGACGTTTGTCCTCAAAAGTTGGCGCACTATTTCACTGCCGACACTTCCCGTGCCTCCCGTCACCACCACTGTTTTGTTTTTAAACGTGTTTTTTTTCATGGATCGCAAGTGTTTGCTCTATGGTCCGTACGATGCTGCGTACATCGCTCTTTTTGAGCCCGATGTAAAAGGGGATCGCAAATGTCCCCGCGCTTACTGCTTCTGAAACAGGCAAGTCGCCTTTTGCAAAACCGAATCTCTTTCGATAGAACTGAAAGAGGTGGATCGAAGGCAAATACGGCCGGCATCGCACGCCCCTACGGGCTAAGTCCTGAATGAATGCATCGCGGTCTATGCCTCCATTCTTGAGGCGAAGCACGTATACAAACCAGGTATGCGAGGCGTGCGGCGCAATATACGGCACGTCGATATCATCAGCAAGCGCCTTGAAGAATTCGGTATACCACGCGGCAATCTTTGCGCGCTCCTTCAGAAGGAAGTGTATATTCTCTATTTGGGCTAACCCCACAGCAGCTGAGAGTTCATCCATGCGGTAGTTGAATCCGAGGCGCGGGTGGTCAAGCCAAGCCGCATCCTCCCCACGCCCCTGATTGCGCATACTACGGCACAGCGCATCCATAGACGCGTCGTTCGTCACGATCATGCCACCCTCTCCGGTCGTCATTTGTTTGTTCGGATAAAATGCGAATGTGCCGGCTTTTCCGAACGTTCCTACCTTCTTTCCTTTCCATTCTGATAGCAGTGATTCGCACGCGTCCTCGATGACGAGGAGCTTATGCTTCTTTGCGATCCTCATAATAGCTGACATGTCTGCGGGTTGGCCGAAAATGTGGATCGGCATAATGGCTTTTGTTTTTTTCGTAATTCGCCTTTCGATATCGCGCGGATCGATGTTGTAGGTTCGCGCATCTATATCGGCGAATATCGGCTTTGCGCCGACGTAGAGGATCGCGTTTGCGGAGGCAACGAATGAATACGGGGACGTGATCACTTCGTCGCCTTCACGTATTCCTGCCGCAAGGAGCGCGAGGTGGAGAGCTGCCGTACCGCTCGAAACCGCGCAGGCATATTTTACGCCGTAGCGTTTTGCGAACGCTTTCTCGAATCTTTCGATGAACGGCCCAATGCTGAGAACTCCGGAGCGAAGTGCCTGAAGCACATATCTTTCTTCACGTACTCCAATATATGGCCGCGCCGTAGGGTAGATCTTCATACGTGTCGCTGTGTTTTGAGAAGTTTCCCAAGTTCGGAAAGCATCTCGTCGTCGACCAGTGTAAATGTCTCTCCTTTAATTTCAATGGTCGCGCCGCGATATGGCGGGAAGAAAAATGCGCGGATCTTTCGGTGTATGTCTTTTGCGGAATCTGACGGCAGGATGCGTTTCATGGATTCAAGGCCCTCTGCGGTCAAGTAGAGGCCGCCCCGATTTTGCTTCGTTTTAATAGCTGCGCCTTTTTTATAACGTGCGATAACGATCTTGAACAGCTCGAGCAGTTTTTTCTGAGTGAGTCTTTCGAGAGAAAGAACGCTTTCGTGTGAAGGGTCAATGCGGAAGCGAAGAACCTCTATGATGGGGCCGCTATCAAATGTCTCCGAATCGATAACGTGGGCGCTTACCCCGAATCGTTTCTTTTTTTCTAGGATCGCGGTGTTGTAGCCCGCGCGGCCCCTATACTCGGGAAGAGGAGCGGGGTGAAAGTTAATGCAGCCGAGTTTTGCATGTTCGATAAGCGGACGGCGGATCTTTTTTGGGTACAAGTATGAGATGACGAGGTCTGCGCGAATTGATGCATCTTTTCTTTCTATCGTGCGGTACAGCATCCTGTCGTCGGTGAGGAATCGGATCTTGTGCTTTTGCGCGAAAGAGCGGAGTGATAGGTCTGTGCCCCCTGGATTCACCACCATCTTGATCGCGACCTTTTGCTGTAAAAGATATTGGAGCGCGCCGAGCGCGCCCTCCTTTCGGCCTAGAAATATGGCGCTTTGTAGAGTTTGTTTTTTTTGCATATTACGAGGCGACTCGCTTATGGAACAACCGTGGATCGCACACGTATTTCTCAAGTCGCTTCACGATAGAACTGCCCACATTTCCCGACCCGTATGGGCTTTTTGCGTTCTTCGTCCGCGACGCAAATGTGGCACCAAGCGCCTTCCTAAGCGCTCGTTCGATCGATGATGCGTCGTACGATGCACTGATTACGTTTTTGCCGCGAGATCGCCCGTCCTGCCTGCTGCCGATGGTTATTGAAGGCACGTGGAGTGGCGTTGATTCAATAATTCCTGAACTTGAATTTCCAATTATGCATGCGCTATGGCGGAAAAGGTGTAGATATTCATCACGCTCCAAATTGGGATACACGTGCACGCGCGGTTCATTTCTAACACGATCGATCTCGCGAATAAAAACAGCGGATCCCGTATCAGTATTGGGATAGACGATGATCTTTTCTTCATGTCTTTGCTGCGATGTGAGTGAGGAAAGAAGAGGGCGTATTTGTTTTTCCATTGGCACCTTCTCAAACGGCGTCGGGTGGTGCACGACTAGTATCCATTGTTTCTGCGGGTCGAGCCCGTGCTTTCTGGCCACGGCAGCGCGAGAAGGGAAGCGGGCGCTTGCGATGTGTTCGATCCCAGGCGCTCCCAGCATGTGGATGCGCCACGATTCTTCACCCAGCGCACGAAGCCGTTTCGCGCTCGCAGGCGAGACGGGGAAGTGTAAGTGCGAAAGTTTGGTGATGCTGTGCCTCACAAGTTCGTCTGCTGTTGTTATGCCGCTCGTGTCGCCTCCGTGAATATGTGCGACGGGGATATTGAGGTTAGCCGCCACGACCGCGCCGGCGAGCGGTTCGCCCCGATCGCCGAGAACGAGGATCATGTCGGGGCGAGTTTTAACGCAATATGCGTCAATCCCGAGCACTTCTTTGGCGAAGGCCTGAAGCATTGTGTCGTGTTCGTGAATCGGCACCACGCAGGCGATCGGAATGTTATCGCGCCGTATGCCCTGCAACGTATACCCGTACTTCCGTACCGTATGCATGCCGGTAACGAGAAGTCGCATCGAAAGCCGTTGGCTCTTCTGAAGCGCCTGTATCGTCTCATACAAGAGGCCATACTCGGCTCGCGTGCCAGTAATCACAAGGATCGATTTCTTTTTCATATGTCGCTTCTCAAGAGGGGCGCGTCCTTCTCTATGTTCCGTTTCGCTTTTTTCCCAAGGAATCTGGAGAAAAAGCGCGGATGGAGCCCGGTTCCTGGGCGCTTTATCGCGATTGAATCGCGAGTGAACAGTTCTCCCTTTTTTATAGAACAGTTTGCGACAATGCTCTTTCTGACCAGCGGGATATATTTTTTCTCTGAGACTGTTGGTTTTTTCGTGCGGGAGCCGAGCAGAGGCTCGACAAGCCGGATGGCATCCACAAACTTTCGGAACTCCCGAGGATTTTCTGATGCTGCGTGGTCGGGGCCCTGCATATGTTTATCGAGTGTCAGATGTTTCTCTATCACACACGCGCCGAGCGTTGCCGCCATAATGGCAGCTTGCATGCCAGAGGTGTGGTCTGAGAAACCGACATGAGTTCCTAATCGGCGGGCGATCGTTTGCATTGCGCGGAGGTTCACTTCTTTAGGATCAGTCGGGTAATCCGTCGTGCATTGCAAGATGATGATCTTGTCGTTGCCCTCCTTTTTGATCGCGCGCACTGCCTCTTCTATCTCTTGCATTGTTGCCATGCCAGTCGAGATTATCATCGGCTTTTTGTATCTGGCAGCGTGGGATAGGACCGGAAGATTGGTGAGGTCGGCTGAGCTGAATTTAAATGCGGGGACTCCGAGAGCGGCAAGAAGGTCAACGCTGGCAAATCCGCCATGCGCGGCAGAAAGAAACAGTATGTTGCGCTTTTTGCACCGTGCGATGATCGGCGCATACAATGACTCGCGGAGTTCGAGTTTGCGCAGCATCGAGAGTTGGCTCTCATTTTTTCCTGTGTTTCTTTTTTGATATGCTGCCATTTTTCCAGCACTCGTTACGAGTTCTGGTGCTCTGAAGGTCTGGAACTTGATAGCGTCCGCACCGCACTCAGCTGCGGCATCAACAAGTTTTAGGGCAAGATCAAGTCTTCCGTTATGGTTAACCCCGGCTTCTGCGATTATAAAGACGCCTTTTCCTATGGCGTGTTTTCCGATCTTCAGCGTTTTCATATCGTCCAGCCGCCGTCAACTACGATGTTCTGCCCTGTGACCTTTTTTGACGCATCTCCGAAAAGAAAGATGAGTGCGCCTGCAAGATCTTCTGGCACAAGCATTCCGGGCGCGAGCTTCGCGTGCTTCGCGTATTCCTTCAAAAACGGTTTGGGCTGGTTATTGAGAACGCCCCCGGGGGAAATAGAATTCACGCGGATGTTGTACGGCCCGAGAAGAGATGCGAAGTACTTTGCGAGCATGATGGTGCCACCTTTTGCCGCAGCATACTCGGGAGGGTTTATCATGTCCGTTCCTTTGTAAATGCTGAAGCGGGGAGCCGCTATGCCGTAGATGGAACCGAGGAGCACTATGGAACCATGTTTTTGTTTCTTCATGGGCCCAGAAAATGCGCGGACGATAGAAAAATTGCTGCCGAGCATGAGCGCAAGGTTTTTCTCCGTCTCCTTTTGCGGCGTTTTCTCAAAAGCCTGCGGGTACTTCGGAGTCCGCGGATATGCAGCGTTTACAACGCCATGTACGCTGCCGAACATCTTGACGACCTTTTTCGAGAGTTTCTCGATGGAAGACGCGCTTCCGATATCGACACGCTCGAAATGGGCTTTCCCGCCACTTCTGCGGATGCTCTGAAGGAGCTCCGCACCTCTCTTTTTGTTCGCGTCAGCGATAACAACGTTGCATCCCGCTTCTCCAAGAGCGCGAGAGAATGCGCTGCCAATGAGTCCTGCCCCTCCGATCACTACGTATGTGCGGCCAGCAACATCAAATCCGTGAGGGTTCATATTGTTTTTATAGCATGAGCCCGCCCTATCTTCCGAATCGCGGTTTCGATCGCACCACGGTTCTTGAAGAGGTGCTCCGCAAGCGCCCAATCCTCCGGGGTGTCGAGGTCAACGGAACGCCATTTGGGGCAGATGACTGGCCGTGTCTTTTTCGTGATGATGCGGCCCTCTTTTAGAAATGCAGCAGTCTTCACGATGTAGGCAAAGCAGCCATTTAGTATGTACGCACTTTCCCATGCCTGCATATTCGTCGAGTCTTTCTCGGAACCATTCACAAGCGCGATGAATCCGCGACGTATGTGGTAGAGACGCGGATGTGTAGGGGTAACAGTGAGTACGGTTGTTGCTCCGCCTTTTTTCATCGCTCTCCAGCAGGCCGTAATGTCTGAAAGTTTCCGGAGCGGGGATGTTGCCTGGAGAATGAGCACGTAGTCGGGGACGTATCCCTCGTTTGATTTAAGTCTCATAAGGAGGTGCCGCAGGCTGTCTGCCACTTGCGAAGTGTCACCTGCGAGGCGCTTAGGCCGGAGGAAGGGAACTTCAGCGCTCTCGTGTCTCGCAAGCGTGGCGATTTGTTTTGAGTCTGTGTCTACAATAATTCGTCCTATGAATGGGATCTTTTTTGCTTGCCTGATCGTATGCACGATAAGGGGTTTCCCTGCGAACAGGCGAATATTCTTGCTCGGTATCCTCTTCGAACCGCTTCTCGCAGGTATTACTGTCAGAACACTAGGATTTTTCACGCCGTGATTTTGCCACGAAATCTCAGTCTTGTCTATACGCAGAAACGCAAGAGAGTGGGGTGGCTCAAAGAAAATGCTTTGTGCTCGGGGAATTTTTGTGGAACCGAATGTTGCATATGCACGTATTTCCGTATAGATCATTCGAGGCAATCGCAATTGTGTCGATGTCCTTTGTCTCTACCGTATACCTATCCAGCGTGTACATGTAGGTTTTCTTGAACACTCCAAAATCAAAGTTGTCGTGGAAATACTCTCCCTTTTTTGTCTTTATTGCGAGGTATGGTTGTGGCCCAAACGGTTCTCCGTTTGTTACCTTTACAACTAAGACATCGTCTTGGAGCGTGCAATCAAGATCAATGCGTGCTCCTTGTATAACATCGGGGGCCAGTCCAAGGGCGCTTCTGAACGCATCGACCGATTCAGAGAATTTGTATTCCACGGTGGGGAACTCTGCACGCGTAGAAATGAGCAGTTTTCTAAAATCGCGTATCTCAACTTCCATATCACGCCAATCGTGATTCGTGATGCCGACGTATATGTTCTCGCCTTTTTCTGCTCTCGAGAACGCTTTTTTCAACTCGTGCTCGTTGATGTTCCTAAAGCGTGACCTCATGTTCAGGGCGCGGGCGATAACGCGCCGGGCGTTTCCTTTTTTTCTCCAATCGTAGAGATCGGGATGATACATGCTCCAGTCGCTTGGCGCACCCGCCCAATCGCCGAACCTGCCGTTGATCGCATCCCGCTGCTCCTCGCCACTCATTTCTATCGATTGGTTCGATGCGTCAAAGGGAATCCATTGTTCCAAAAACCAATTTGAATCGGGCCGTTCGGAATGGAACCCAGCGCGATTGACTCTCGGGAACCATTTCTTTTCAATCAGGCGTCGGCACAGTACTTCATGGATCTCGCGGTAGGAATTATCGTATGAGGTTGCCGGGATATGCGCTTCCTTGTAATGCGATATCGGGTGAAAGTGCCAATGGATAGCGTCGCGCCTTGATTCGTCCTCGGCAAGCATCTTCTCGTATACGTTGAATATCTTCAGGTATCCAAGATCTCTCCCCCTTTCATTTGTTTTGAATCCAACATGGTCCATCACGTGCCAGTTGAACACCCATCCACCGCCGAAACTATCCTTCTCCTCCATGCGGAACTCGCGCGCAGTCACTCTTTTCAACATTGCGCGCACCTGTTTCCATGTTCCGAGCGTGTGAAGCGTGTGCGGATCAAGCATAGCCTGCATCTTTGCAGCGTGTATTCCATCTACGGTAAGCTCTCCCCTCTGCAGTTTTTGCAGCGTGGGACCAGTTTTTGGAAAGGGAAGTTTGGTGCCGAATGTTGTTTCGATGCGTTTAAGGGTCTCCGCAGGCTCCTCGAAAAGTGGGCCCTCGGCATCAACGTGGTGGACAATGTGGACGATGCCTGGTTTAGCCATGGTTCTGTGCATGCCACTGAAAGAACTGGCGTACATCATCAAACTGATGCTCTTTCGCCTGCTCTTTTGCGACGTCGCTGTATTCATAACATATCAGGGGCCGCTCGTGCGCGGGCGCTCCCTCTTTTTCAAGTATCAGCAGGAATTCGTAGCATGGGCGCTCTTCGGCCTGCAGGTCGAAAAATTGCAGGTTGCCGAAATCGCCTCGCCTCGGGAATCCAACTCCGGCACGCACGCTGAATCCGTAGAGCGAGCTCTCTTTGATGAGTCCATATACATCCGTGAAGTGGTTCGGGAAATCTTTCAATTTCGCATTTCTCTCGGCGATGAACGCCAGATCATCCGTCGGCTCGTATCCTTTGTTTTTTCCGGTAATAAGCAGGTATCCACCCTTTTTTAATATCCTATTTTCTTCAACAAGCGCGGCTTCCTGTTCCACAACGTCGTAGGTTGCCCACGCAACTACCGCATCGAAATAGTTTGAGGGGAGCGTTGTGTTTTCTGCGGATCCTTTTACCACGTTTTTGTACGGAAGCTTTGCGCATTCAGCTACAGCTTCATCGGTCACATCAGCGCCTTCGATATGGTCGCTTTTCTCATGGAGGAGTGGAAAGAGCCTTCCGTGCCCGCATCCGAGGTCGAGAACGCTGCTATTTTTTGCAAGTGGCAGTTTCTGAAGAAAGAAAGAAACGACGCTCTCATCAGAGACTTTCGATCCGTCGGCCGCGTTTCCCACCCTTTCTTTCCAATATGATACGTACGCGCCGTCGAAAAAAGAGTGTGCCATAGCGGTTCGCGCTATCTATTGTATATTGGCTCTCATCGCTATGAAAGGATGCCTCGTGTTGCAGCGGCAGTTTGCCTACGTCGGGCATGAGCTCGCAGTCCTCTTGAAAGAAAAGCACGGGATCGGAGAGTTCTGTGTTTTTGCAAACCAGCGGGGTAGCTACGACTTTCTCGTATCGCAAAAGGATATTGAGTACACGAGCATCATGCTTGATGAGGACATCCACAAGCAATATCGCACCGAATTGCTGGATCTCCCATACCTGGAAGCGTTCGAGAAAGAACACGGCAACCTCTGGTCGTTCATCAATGTTGACCGCGTGATCCGCTTGGGCCAGCTTGTGCGCGAGTACCCGTACGACACGCCTCCATACACGTATGAGGAGATGCTCCGCATTGTGCAGGTGTATGCAAAGAACATATCTGCGTTCCTCGACCGCGAGCGGCCTGATTTCGTTTTTACGTATTTGCCGGGGGGTTTGTGGATGGTTCTCTTGAATGCGATCGCTAAAAAGCGAGGCATTCCCGTCATCTTTATCGTGCATCCTTTGACTCGGGACCGTATATCACTCTCTCTAGAGTATGACCGCCTGACGTGGGTCGAGAAGGCGGTCGAAAGGAATAAGAACACGGCGCTCGAGGCAATTCCTAGGTATGAACAAGCGCGCAGGCATATTGAAGAGTTTCGCTCCCGTCCAGCAATGTATTCGGCAGCGTACGCGTCGTTGATTCACCACGGCAGGAGAAAGTATTTTAAATTCTTGCTCCCGAATAACCTTCTTCGATCCGTGCGATGGATACTAAAGATGGTTCGCGAATGGCTTCGCGAGTCGGAGAGGCGCGACGATTACATAACCGTGCATCCTATCAACTATGTCGTCGACCGCGTACGCAGGAAGGTGCGCAATCTTGTCGGCGCTGACGATTTGTACGATGCATACGATCCCTCTAAGCCGTTTGTCTTCTACCCACTTCATTACGAGCCGGAGCTCACGGTTCTTCTCCTCGCTCCATTTGATACGGATCAGCTTTCTATCGTGCGCCGCCTCGCGCGCTCGCTTCCCGCGGGGATGTATGTGTACGTAAAGGAGCATCCGCAAATGGTGCCCTTTCGGCCTCGCGCCTACTATAAGGAGTTGAAGAAGATACCGAATGTGCGGCTGATACGGCCGGAACTATCGAGCTTCGATATCATACGGGCGTCGAAACTTGTCGCCATCATTTCAGGAGGTGCCGGGTGGGAAGCAACGCTCCTAGGGAAACCAGTCATTACGTTTGGGCACATCTTCTACAATGCTCTGCCCTCTGTCGCGCATTCTTCTGTTCCGGAAGAGTTGCCGGAGTTGGTATTGCGCCAGCTTACTGTAGAAGCTCGGCTTGAAGATGTGACCAGGTTTTTTGTGGCACTTCTCGAAGAGAGCGCAGTGTGCGACCTCATATACATCTGGGAATTTGAGACTGACCGTGAAAAGCGCCGTGCTGCGCTCGAGGAGTTTGCCGGTTTTATCGCAAAGAAAATCCGCCTTGTAGTAGAAGGCGAGGATGCGCCTCAAAGACGGGTGCGGAGCGCATTGTAGAACTCGAGCCACTTTTTTCTATTGGCGTCGCTCCGCATCTCCTCAAGTGTGGCGAGGCCGCCCGCAATGAGGCGGTTCTGCAGTTCCTCGTCTCGTGCGAGCTCTACGACCCCTTTTGCAAGCGCTATCGGATCTTTTGGCGGAACAAGGTATGAGTTTTTTCCGTTAACAAGAAAATCAGTCATGGCTTCCACCCGCGAAGCGATGACTGGCCGCTTCATTTCAAACGCTTCAAGTGGTACGAGCCCGAAACCTTCATAGCGTGAAGGTACGGCGACAAGTGTGCTCTTTTCGAACGCCAGGCGCAGCAGTGCATTCGATATCTGCCCGAGGAATAGCACGCGGCCGCGCACCTTAAGCTCATCGATCAGCGCTATAACATCCTCGGTTTCTCTCGCGGAGGAGGACGTTACCATGATGAACGTGTGGATTATCTCTTTGGGAACGTGTGGAATGGACCGGAGAAGAATGTCCCAGCCCTTGCGCATCTTGATCTGCCCCACGAAGAGTGCGCAGGGTTCCTTTATTCCTGCAATCGCACTCGCGGCTTCTTCCTTGTGCGCGCTGTGCGCAGAATCACTCCACCTGGATTCGTCCAATATTTGCGGGAGTAAGTGTGCGTTTTTTAGCCCTAGCTTTTCGGCAATCGGCAGATTGTGATGGGAGTGGAAAATAACAGCATCCGCATGTGAGAGCGCAAAGTGGAAGAGGTAGCTTTTGAAACGGAAAAGCACCTGTCCGCTCGTAAAAATATCTGCAAACCGGCGGACGAAATTATTGTAGGCTATTGGTTTTTGAAGCGGGTCATCGCGATCGGCGACGAGATAGTGGTCGTGCAATAATCCGCTTTCTGTGAATGCGAGAGGAGTCGCGCTCAGTTTGGAGAGGATGGACACAAAGATGCCAACGCGGTTGTTGCGGAGCGTATGGACGTGCACAATGTCGGGACGATCCCTCAAGAAGATTTTTAGGACAAGAAATAATCCTGAAAGAGTGCTTTTGTACCTATGCACTTCTATGTCCCGCACAGTGTGGTTTTGCGGAAGCCCTTGTTCGCTCCGGGCAATTCCTATGACGCGCCACCCATTCTGTGCAAGCATTCGGCTCACAACAAACTCGATGAAGTTCACCATGCGCTCATTGAAGCCGTATGGCAGCACGACAAGGACACTGGGTTTTCTCATAGGGATAGCTTCTGCATTACTATATGATGGACGCACTTTTAATGGTAGTGTTGCGTTCAATATGGCTAAGGGACAGCCGCAAAAGCAAACGAATGCACACCAGAGACCGCGATGGGTCGCAGTTTCTGGAGGGTTTGATCCTATTCACATCGGGCACGTGCGGATGATGCAGGCAGCGAAAAAGCTTGGCGACAAACTTGTCGTCATCCTTAATAATGATAATTGGCTCCGCGCGAAAAAAGGTTTCGTCTTCATGCCGCAGAAAGAACGGAAAGAGCTCATCGAGGCCCTCGCGCCTGTCGATAGGGTTGTGTACACAAAACACAGCAAGAATCCCAAGGATATGAGCGTTGCTCGAGAGCTTGCCGAATTGCGGCCGACCGTGTTCGCAAACGGAGGAGACCGGAAGCCAGGCAACTTACGTCCCATAGAAGCTGTTGTGTGTGAGCGGATCGGCTGCAAGGAAGTGTTGAACGTGGGGCGAGGCGGGAAGGTCCAATCTTCATCGTGGATGATTGGGGCGGCGCGGCGGCCTGCATCGCGGAGTGTCCGTCCATGGGGTGAATATTACGGTTGGGATAGCGGAAAGGGGTGGAATTTGAAAACGATTTATCTTCAACCGAAGAAACGCGTGTCTCTTCAATACCATCGCAATCGCGAAGAATGGTGGTTGTTAGTTTCGGGCGATGCGTATGCCGTTATCCACGATAAAAAAGGGGAACATACCATCTCTCTGCGCAAAGGAGAAGTGTTGCGAGTTGAAAAGAGGCAAGTTCATCGGCTGGGATCAAAACGTGGAGGTATTGTCGTAGAAGTTGCGTACGGGAAATTCAATGAAGCAGATATCGTGCGGCTGCAGGACGACTTTGGCCGCCATAAAAAAGCAGCATGACGGAAGGGGGAAAGGATGTTGACCTGACGCTGGTCATTCTCTGTTATAAGGGCGGTGAACGAGTGCGGGAATTTGTGCAGCAGGCAAAGCAATGTCTCGACTCTAGAAATCTTACCTACAGATTAGTCCTTGTGGGAAATTACAATGCAGATGAAAAGGAGAGTGATGCGACGCCTGGCATCGTTCGGGACATTGCCTCGCGCGAGGAGCGCATAATCGCCGTGACGCTTGAGAAAAAAGGGATGTTCGGATGGGATGTGAAGACGGGGCTTAAGGAAGCAGAGGGCAGAACGATCGCGTTCATCGACGGCGATGGGCAGAATCCTATCCAAGATGTTGTGCGCGTCTATGATGCGCTTATGGAAGATGCGAGTGATATGGCGCTTACGTACCGGGTGAAGCGGCACGATGGCCTTGAGCGCATATTGATTTCGCGAATATACAATACGTTGTTGCGCGTGTTGTTTCCTCGAGTAACGATTTACGATGCAAACGCCAAACCAAAAATATTTACTCGTAACGCGCTCAGTCTCCTTACGCTCGAAGCGGATGATTGGTTCATTGATGCCGAGATGGTAATTCAGGCGTGTTACAAGAATTTCCGCGTCGCACAAGTGCCGAGTGTGTTCCTCAAGCAGAAAGGGCGCTCATCGTTCGTGAATGTGCGGGCCATTGTCGCGTTTCTCTTCGCTCTCATCATGTATCGCGTGGGTTTTCGAATATAGTACCATTGTGCGCATGTCGCATCTGCGCCTCGTGCCCGCCTTTTTTGTCATCTGCTCTTTTGTTGGTATATGGCACGCCCTCCCACTCCTCAGCGTCGTTTTCGACGAGCAATATTTTGTGGGCGGTGTTTTGCGCGCGATAGAGATGAAAAGCATCGTTCCACTTCCAGGAGATCTGCCGTATGGCACGATCACGTTCTATCTGAATTATGTTCTGCAGCTTCCATATCTTTTCATACTGCTAGTTTGGCACGGCTTTAGTGCAATTGACCTTAAAACGTATCTTATCATCCACCCAGAAGTGGCGTATTTTGTCCCACGGCTTCTGAGCGCTTGCGTCGCCACGGGCATTGCCATTCTGTATGATCGTTTTCTCCGGTCAGAGGGCCTCTCCGTGGCACATCGTTTTGCATCGCTTTCCGTTATCTTCGCCACAGTGGTATCGACGGTAACGCTCCATACGGGGAAAATGTGGGTGCTTTCAACAGCACTGGCAGCAGCCTCTGCGCTCTGTACGTATGTTGCCCTGAAGCACTCGGCTGAGAGTGTGCCTGTGCCGAGATTCGGGCCGATATTCTTTGCGATAGTGCTTGCGTTCGCCGCGTTCGCGAATTTCCCGCTCTATGGCATTTTTCTTATTAACATACCGATCCTCTTCATTGCGTCGCGGCATGACGCGCTTCAAAAGCGTGCTCTCCTCACCGGTCTATTGGGAGGCGGGCTACTGTTCCTGGCGGTCTTGGCTGCCAATATTGAGAACATATACGCATTAGTAGTTTCTACTCTCACAAACGAAATATTTCGGAGCTGGGGTAGCGAAGTTTCGGGTGCTGACACTTTCTCGTTTTTCACGTCGCTTGGCTTCCATGCCCAGCAAGTGTTCGTGGCATTTCCACTTGTTATCCTTGTTCTTGCGATGGCCGCCGCGGCGCGCGCGATAGAAAACAAACGTTTGTTTTTTTTCTCCATCGGGTATGCCAGCCTTTATTTTCTAACGATAGCCATGGTCGTACCGCACGTCTCCGATACGGGCAGAGTATTGCACTATCTGTTTCCTCTGGCGTTCTTCTTTTCCGGCGCGATTGTATCCATCACTTTTACGAAGATGCGCTTGGTGCTCTGGGGATTTTGCTGCGTGCAAACTATCGCACTCGTATATATATTGTATCTTTTGAGCGTTCCCACTACATATAATGTAGCGGCGCGTTATGTTGTGCAGGATTTCAATCAGGATGATGCTCTCATCATCAATGATGTCGTGGAACTGGATCTGCCTCTCAACAAACGCACGGCAAATCTCTTGCACGACGAAGTGTGTGAGAGTAAGTGCCAGTATTGGCGAGCTTCCGTGGAAGATGCCGATTTCACTTCTGCCGTGCTTACCAAATTAGGTGAAAGAGGTTCAGTGGACCTTTCTCAATATAGCCGTGTGCTCCTCGTGACGGACAAGGTGCCGGATGAGGCATGTGCACCCAAGCCGACGATCAGTTTTCGGGGCGGTTCCTCAGATGGAACGTATGCGGATGTAGAGTATAATCTTGGGCACTATCTTCATGTGGATTTCTGGCGTCTATCGCGCCTTGGAAAGAATCTAAAATTGTATGAACTTACTAGGACGTGCGCGGCGGATGTTCTCGGCGCTACTGAGTAGCGAATTCTTTTGGCGCATCGCGCGCTTCGTATTTGCGGGAGGCATGGCGACTGCGGTGAGCGCCGTAGTTCTTCACACCTCTATTAGCTATTTTGGCTTGTGGTATATCACGGGCTCCATCCTGGGATTTTTTGCGGGATTTTTCGTCAGTTTTACGCTCCAAAAATTCTGGGCGTTTCGTGATACGCGGCGCGATGTCATTGCGCGCCAGATGTCGATGTATTTTGTGCTCCTAATCATTAATGCGGGCACAAACACTCTTTTAGTGTATCTGATGGTTGAATTCGGAGGGCTTATGCCCGTTGTGGCGCAACTCTTGTCGTCCGCCATCATCGCGTGCCAGAATTTCCTTGTGTATCACTTTGTCATCTTCCGTACGCCGGAGAATCCGACCGATCTTCAATCCGATTCTGGAAATTCATAAAACGCTGTATACCCCGTGAGATAATTGGAACGTGTACGACGTTTACAGACTTCGTGGTCTCAGATATCTCAAGTGTCGCATTATCAATGCAAGTTAATATCTCATGGGGTATACTCGCGCCATGCGGAAACAGAAAAGAGGCGGCGCAAACGATCGGCGGATACGGGATATCCCTGTCGTCATATTTTGCGGTGGGAGGGGAACACGCCTTAAGGAAGAGACGGAAGTGATACCAAAGCCTATGGTGTCGGTAGGAGGGAAACCCATCCTGTGGCACATCATGAAGATCTATCACGCGCAGGGATTTCGAAAATTCATTTTGCTGCTTGGGTACAAGGGCGACAAAATTAAGGAGTACGTACGTAATTACCCGTTGTATGCGAATGATTTTACGCTAAAGCACAAGCGGAAGGGAAGCACTCTGGAGCAAAAAGGGGTTGCGGAGGATTGGGAGATAACATGCCTCGACACCGGGCTCGATACTCAGACCGGGGGCCGCCTCAAAAAAGCAAAAGCGTTAGTGAAGGCGCCTTTCTTCATGCTCACGTATGGCGATGGCGTCGGGAATATTGATCTCAGTGCTTTGCTTGATTTTCACAAAAAAAAGGGCCGCATTGCGACTATGACCGCCGTGCATCCGCCTGTCAGGTTCGGTGAGGTGGTGTTCGAAAATGGCGACGTGAGGGCGTTTCGCGAAAAACCGGACCCCATAGCGCATCGCACCGAACATCTTATCAACGGAGGATATTTCGTTATCGATTCCCGAATCTTTCGCCGTATGCCGGACAAACAGGATCTCGTATTTGAAAAAGATGTCCTCACGAAGCTTGCGGATGATGGGGAGCTTGCAGCGCTCCCGCACAGAGGATACTGGCAGTGCATGGACACGATACGAGACACCGAAGTTTTGAATGAGGCGTGGAAAAGCGGAAAAGCTCCGTGGAAAGTCTGGAAGTGATGCCATGAAGATCTTGATAACAGGGAACCTTGGGTATATAGGCCCTGTTGTCGTACGGCACCTTCGGGACGTGTTTCGCGGCGCGACACTCATTGGATTCGACAGTGGATTTTTCAAGGAGAATCTTATTGATAGGGAGAAGTTTCCTGATGAACGCATCGACGAACAACAGATCGGTGATGTGCGCCGCATTTCCTCTGAAGCGCTCGTAGGCGTGGATGTTGTCGTCCAATTGGCGGCCATCTCTAATGATCCAATGGGTAAGGAATTTGAGCGCCCAACCAAAGAGATCAACGCGGATGCAAGCGTCCAGCTAGCAAAGGAGGCAAAGCGCGCGGGCGTGCGGCAATTCATTTTTGCTTCAAGCTGTTCCGTGTATGGGGCCGGTGGCGAAAGCGCAAAAAACGAAGAATCCGCTCTCGATCCGTTGACGGCATACGCGCGTTCCAAAGTTGAGGCAGAAAAAGAGCTCAAGAATATTGCGGATAAAGAGTTTGTCGTGACCTGCTTGCGATTCGCTACTGCATGCGGTTTCTCGCCGCGCATGCGGTTTGATCTCGTTCTCAATGATTTTGTTGCTTCGGCGCTGGCGACGGGGCGCATCGAGATACTCTCCGACGGCACGCCCTGGCGGCCACTCATACATGTGAAGGACATGGCGCGAGCTATCGAGTGGGCTATTCTGAGGCAAAAAGGGGAAGCGTTCCTTGTCTTGAACGTTGGGTCTGACGAGTGGAACTACCAAGTGCGGCAGCTCGCTGCGGCCGTGCAGCAAGAGATAGGGAATACAACGCTTTCCATTAATGAGAATGCAGCGCCTGACAAGCGCTCGTATCGCGTAGACTTTAGCCTTTTCAAAAGGTTAGCGCCGATGCATCAGCCACGAGAGACGCTTCACTCTGCGGTGAAGGAGATAGCAGAAAAACTACGCTCATGCGGCTTTTCCGATACAAATTTTCGCTCTTCAGAATACATTAGGCTCAAGGTCTTGAAAGATTTGCGGGAAAAAGGAAAGCTCACGGACAGCCTGTATTGGGCGTGAGCGCGGTTTCAGATTCGAGGCGAGTAGGATATACCCCCACACCTTTTATTCTAAAAGGTGTGGGGGTATACTTCGCGTAATTTGTATGACGCGGGAGCTCTCCATTGTCGTGCCGGCGTACAACGAAGGGAGGAACTTGCGGGACGTTGCCGTGCGGATGGTCTCGGAACTTGACGCCTCAGGGATCGATTATGAGATACGCATTGTCGACAATGGCTCGCGAGATAATTCAGGTGAAGTATTGAAGGGGCTTGCGGCGCAATACCCTCGAATCACCGCGATCACATTGGATAAGAATATCGGCTATAGCAATGGAATCCTTGAGGGCCTGAAAAATGCAGATGCCACGGTGCTTGGCTGGTCACATGCTGATGGGCAAGTCGACCCGCATGACATCGTGCGCATGTATCGGGGGATGAAAGAGGGAAATTTTCAGCTCGCAAAAGCTGTGAGGAATATCCGTCACGAATCGGTGTTCCGGTTAATTCAGAGCACAACGTATTACGTGATATTCCAAACTTTGTTCCAAAGTCCCTATCGCGACATCAACGGAACGCCACGCCTCATGACAAAACAGGCCGCTGAGAAACTGAGGCTCACTTCTCGCGATTGGTTCCTAGAGCCGGAGTTCATCATCAAAAGTGTGCGATACAGGATACCTATCTACGAAGTGGAGACTGTATGGTACTCAAGGCAAAGCGGGTTTACCCGCGCGCGGCTATGGACAGGGCTCGAGTTTCTGAAGAATATGATCTTGTACAGGCTCGGCATAAAATGAGCGCATGATACGAATATTTTTTGCGCACATCCCTTGGAGGGTACTCGGGCTTTTGGTCGTGCTCGTACTGTTGATAGAGGGACCCCTCATCGTGTTCCCATTTTATGCAGGCGAGCAGTATAGAGGAATTAACATAGCCCACTACGGGAACGACGAACACTACTACCTCACTCGTGCCAAGGAAGTGCTCGAAGGGCACGGACTTGGTGCTCCGCACCTCAAGGAAGGGAAGGAGAAGCCCGATCCTTTTCAGACGAACATCGAGCAGATACTCTTGTTTCCTAGCGCCCTCTTTGGTCTTGGAGACAACGTTAACCCAGTGACAGTTTACAACATTCTCAACAGTATCGGCGTTCTCGCGCTGTTACTTCTCATGTATTTTTTCCTCTACGGATTTTCGCGTGACCCATTGCTCTCGGTGAGCGCAACTCTTTTTGCGGGCGGCGCATACATGCTTATCGAGTACGGGACCATTATCGGCGCATTTCTTTCTGGGCGGGAGCTTATCCACTCCCATTTTAATTTGTTAGGCCGTTCCATATACCCGTACACCATTCTTGTTCCTTTCTTTGGATTGTTGGTTTTGTCATATCGAGCATCTCTCGCCTCCCTTTCCGCTGCTCCCACCCGCACTCTGTGCGCATATGCGCTAACCGCGGGCGCTCTGTTCGGTCTCCTTTTTTACATCGCGTTCTACGGGTGGACTTTCTCTCTCGCGTTCCTTGGGTCCCTTTTCCTTTCGGCGCTTATCTTTCGAAAATGGCACGCAATTCCCGCTGTCCTCTGTATCGGGATAACGGGATTGTTGATAGGTGCTCCCAAACTCTATGGCCTTTTCTCGTTCTACACATCAGAGATGGGGGAGCAGCTGACGTATTTTTTCCACACGTATCGCAGCCACGATCTTATATTGAGTAAGACCGGCATTGCCCTCTCGCTTTTTTTTGCACTCTACCTGTATCTGAGACGAGACGACCGCAACAATTTCTTTCTGTTCGCACTCGTTCTTACTGGCTGGGTTGCGCTTGAGCAGCAAGTCATCACAGGCGTTACAGTGGAGTATGGCCACTTCTATTGGTATTTTATCGTGCCAAACTCAATTCTAGTTGGCACCTATATGGCCGCGAACTTATTTCCTCCGAAGTGGAACGTGCTTCGAAACCTGTTCCTGTGTTGTGTCGTTGTCGTCTCATTATTGTACGCAGCAGCAAGCCAATACCGGTCGTTCTTCACGACTGTCGAGTGGAAAATGCGCGAGCAAGATTTCGCCCCCATTCTCCAAGCACTGAATGAACGCCCGTACGGTGTCGTCTTGGGAGATCCAGGTGGCGCCGCATATCCTCTTCTCGTTACCATACTTACGGATAATGATATTGTTTGGACGCCTGGCATGGTTACCTCCCTCGTCTCGATGGAATATTACGAGAATGTCCTTCTCACATATCTTTATTTACATAAAGACGCGCGGCAAGATCCCGCCGCGTACCTTTCGGGGGCACTCGCGTCCACCACGTCCTCTTTTATTACGGACATGTATGGAGAGCTTGAGGGGTATAAAAGTGGCATCTCGCTGCGGAAGTATCGTGCGGGAATGCCGTACGATGACCCGGATATGCTCGCAGCACGCCCAGCATTTTTGGAAGAACTTGGCGAGAAGTATCGTGTATTCACGTCCTCTCCTCTTGCCGTGAGCTCTTTTTTGAAAGAGCAGGGAGTACGCTATGTGTTACATGATACGCGTGAGCGGCCGGAATTAGATTTCTCGGTGCTCCGAACGCTCACTATTATCGCGACGTCAACAGACATCAAACTCTACGAGCTGCCCTGATGTTTCCACCATGCAATAGTTTCCTTGAGGCCTTCATGCAAGTTGAGTATTGGTGACCAGCCGACTTCCTTCGAAAGCCGCGTGATATCCGCAACAAGTCGCGCTGGCTCTCCTTGGGGAATCGGTTTTGCGCCGAGACGAACAAGATCTTCTTTTCCAAGCTGCCGCGCGATGGCATCGATGATGTCTTTGATTGCGACTGGCTTTCCCGATCCAATGTTCACGGCACCTTCGGCGTTGCTTTCGAGGAGTGATACGAATGCGTGTGCAGCATCTTGCACGTGCAGGAAATCGCGGATCTGTTCTCCGGGAGTGCATTCGGCAACCTCGTCTTTTAGTAGGGAGGTGATGATGTAAGGAACGAGGCGCGTCTTTGCCTCATGTGGGCCATAGAGAAAAAAGATACGTCCCCAGGCAAGGCTGAGGCCGCTTCCTTCTGCGTACGATTCCGTGGCGAGGCGCCCTTCGTGTTTTGAGATGCCATATGGTGTTGCGGGTTGCAGAGGAGAAGTGCTTTCGGTTAAAACATCTTGTGAGATCGTCCAGTCATACTCGGCACACGTTCCCGCGATCACTGCACGCGTGCCGCCGCTCTTCGCAAACTCTCGAAGTAGGAGAAGCGTTCTCTCCTTCCAGAGTAAATTCTCGGGAGAAGTCCAGTAGATCCCTGGTGCCGCGATCCATGCAAAATGGAGGAGATGTGTCGCTTGTACTGCAGCAGCTACGCGCTCGATGTCTTTTGCATCCAAGAGGTCAGCTCGGTGCCATGCGATCTGTGGATCGCTTTCTATGGCGTGCGCATGATATACCGCGTGTACTTCATATCCACGCTCTAGAAGAGGTTGGAGTGTGTGGCGCCCGATGAAACCAGTGGCACCGGTCACGAGGACTCGTTTCGTCATACGACCCAGTCCGGGTATGAGCGGTCTTTCTCTGACATGGTGCGTTCATCGACTTCTGGCCATTCGATATTGAATGCGGGATCATCGAAGCGCACGCCGCGCGCCAGTTCAGGATGGAAATATTCGCCCATCTGATACAGGACCTCGGTATCGTCTGCAAGCGTTTGGAATCCGTGCGCGCAGCCCTCCGGGATATAGAGCATCCGGTTTCCACCTCCTTTCAATTCGACAGACACCCACTGCCGGTACGAAGCTGAGTCACGTCGAAGGTCTACTGCGACATCGTATATCGCGCCTCTGATGCAGCGCACCAATTTTCCTTCTTCGAATGGTTTTTCTTGGTAATGCAGGCCGCGCAGGGTTCCTCGCTTGAGGCTCACTGATGTATTGCACTGGACGGATGCAAGGCGGATACTTTGTTCGCCAGCTTCTTTTTCGTCCCACGTGCGGGCGAAGTAGCCGCGCTCATCTTCCAAGGGCTCGAATTCCATGACCACAACTCCTGGTATTTTTGTTTTTGTGTATTTCATATTTCCTAGAGCATTCGCACCTCTGGTATTGGAATAATAAAACGTCCTCCGCGCACACGATACTCCTGTTGCTGCGCAAGTATCTCTTTCTCGAAATTCCACGAGAGAAGAAGCGTGTGGCTCGGCTGTGTCTCTAAGAGCTTTTCCGGCGCATAGATCGGCAGATGCGTTCCTGGAGTGAAGAGTCCTTGTTTTGCGCTTGAGCGATCAACGACGTATTCGATGGTCTCATTTCCAATGCCGAAATAATTGAGGAGCGTCGTGCTCTTCGCCGAAGCTCCGTAGACTGCTATTGTGCCGCCTTCTCCTTTGATCTTCCTGAGGAGGGATGTCAATTCACTTCGCAAGTGATCCACGTTAGTCCCGAAATCTCGGTAAAAAGAATAGTCGCCAACTCCCCATGCCTGTTCTGCTGCTAAGAAGGCATGTGCCCCATCAGTCTCGTGGGCGCTGCTGTCTTTCTGAAAGTACGCGCGCAGCGATCCTCCGTGGAGAGGGATGCGCTCCACATCTGAAAGAACAAGACCGTGCTGCTTGAATAAATTCTGGAACGACGTCGCTGAGTAATAACAAAGGTGTTCGTGATAGATGGAGTCGAACTCAGTGTGATCGATGAGGTCCTTCACATAATGGTTTTCTATTATCGCAACGCCATCCGGTTTTAGAAGCTTTGCGATGCCTGCGACGGCGCCATGCAGATCTGCGACGTGCGCGATGACATTGTTCGCGTGTATGACGTCTGCGTGCTTTCCCTCAGCTGCGAGCCTCGTGGCCAACTCCTCGTTGAAGAATTCTGCGATCGTCGGGACCCCGCGCTCCGTAGCCGTATTAGCGATGTTTTGCGCTGGTTCGATGCCAAGGCATGGAATGCCGCGCGCGAGATAATTCTTGAGGAGATACCCATCGTTGCTTGCGATCTCAACGACAAGGCTCTCGTTGGTAAGATGCCTCCCCTCGATGACGCGGGTTGTAAGAGAGCGAGCACTCTCAAGGATAGTGTCGGAAAACGAAGAGAAATAAAGATAATCGCGGAACAGTTTCTCTGGTGGCACGGTTTCGGTTATTTGCACAAGCGTGCAGGCGGGGCAGAACACCAAGTCTAATGGATACATTTCCCCCTCTCGCTCAAGATCAGCACCGGTCTGGAGCGCATTCGCGAGCGGCATGTGGCCGAGCGAGAGAATAGGGAGCAACCCTTTTTCCTTGCACGAGCGGCATTCGCTTTCGGTCATTTTAAGAATGTAGCATTTTTTCTCATCGCTCTCTATGCGGAAGGCGGTGTGGTACTATGGCGCGGATGACGCTTGAGAAAGTATTGCGATGGATAGCGCTCATTGGTATTTTTGCGCTTCCTTTTATCGTGCTTGTAGTCTCGCGCTCTCTATTCTTTCCCTTCATCACGGGCAAGAATTTCACGTTCCGCATTCTCGTTGAGATAGTCGGCACTGCCTGGCTTGCGCTTGCGTTCGTGAAAGATGTGTACAGACCGAAGCGTTCGTGGATATTGCTCGCGTTCGCCGCGTTTGTTGTCGCGATAGGAATTTCAGACATGTTTGGCGTTAACGCGTTCAAGAGTTTCTGGAGCAACTATGAGCGTATGGAAGGGTGGGTGACGCTTGCACACCTTCTCGTGTATCTAACAGCCTCTGTATCCATTCTCTCGACTGAGGGTCTATGGAAAAGGTGGTGGCAGGTCTCGCTCGGCGTCTCAGCATTCGTCGCTTTTTACGGGCTTCTCCAGCTTGCCGGATTCATCACGATCAATCAGGGGGGCGTTCGGCTCGACGCGACATTGGGGAACGCAACGTACCTCGCGGTCTACATGCTCTTCCACATTTTTATTGCCGCGCTATTTCTTGCGCGTGCGTGGATAGAAAAACCAAACGAAAGGCCGATGAGCGCCTTTCTGTACGGCGGCCTCATATTCCTTGATTCTCTGATTCTCTTTTTTACTGCGACGCGCGGCGCAATCCTGGGGCTCATCGGAGGCGCACTTCTTTCTGCCGTCATTCTCATCATTCTTGCGCCGCGCTCGCGCGTCGCGTGGCGGGCGGGCAGCCTGATCGCCGCACTTGTTGTGCTCATCGGTGTGTTTTGGGTGGGGCGCGACAGTGCATTCGTACAAGGTGTGGAGCCTTTACAGCGCCTTGCTTCTATCTCACTTTCGGATGTGAAGTCAAATTCTCGGTACCTCAATATCAATATGGCATGGCAAGGATTTAAAGAACGGCCCATATTGGGATGGGGGCAGGAGAACTATGCGGTCGTCTTTGACAAGTACTATGACCCAAAGATGTACGCACAAGAGCCGTGGTTCGACCGCGTGCACAACATTGTGTTCGACTGGCTCATTGCAGGCGGCATCGTGGGCCTCATTTTATATGCGGCGATATTTTTTGCCGCACTCATAAGCGTGTGGAAGAAAGGGAAGGACGGCGCGTTCTTTTTTGCACCGTATGAGCGAGCGATCCTCACCGGGCTTTTCGCGGCGTATGGTTTCCATAATCTCTTCGTGTTCGACAACATCGTGAGCTACGTGCTGTTCGTCTCTCTCTTGGGGTATATCGCAGTGCGCTCGTCCGAAGGGTCAGTGTTATTGCACCAGCGTATGGTAAAGGAAAATGCGCTGCCACTTGTATCTGCTGGCGCTGTCGTTCTTCTGTGGGGCATTGCGATGTTTGTGAATGCAGACGCACTCGCAGCGAATAAGGCGATCATTCGGGGGCTTTCGGGACAAGAAGAAGGCCCGTCGAAGAACTTGGAATACTTTAAAGAAGCCATCAGCTATGGCACATATGGCACGCAGGAGGCGAGAGAACATCTTTCGCAGATCGCGAGTCAGATCGGCGCTAATGCAGGGTTGCCTCAAGATGTGAGGCTCGCATTCCTTCAGATTGCGTCAGACGAAATGGGAAAGCAGATGCAAGAAGCGCCTCTCAACGCTCGCTTTCCATTCTTTCTTGGCATACTTCTCGACTCGTTCGGGAGCCACGATAATGCGTCTGGAGCACTTCAGAAGGCGCACCAGCTTTCACCCACAAAGCAATCAATCTTCTTCCAACTTGGCATGAATTCCCTTGCGCGAAACCAGAGCGAAGAAGCACTTCAGTATTTCAAAGACGCGTACGAACTCGAACCAAACTACGGCGAAGCGAGGGTGTTCTATGCTGCGGTTGCGATTCACGTGGGGGATGCGGCGGTTGAAAATGAGATGATGAATGTCCTTCTCGAGAAAGGGGGAGCACTGGACCCACGCATTCTTTCGGCATACGCGGCGAAAGGGCGCTATGACAAAATAGCGCAGGTTGCAGCGGCGTACATTGGGACACATCCGAACGACTTGCAGCCGCGCCTCACGTATGCTGCTGCGCTCTATAAGATGGGCGACAGGGAGCGTGCGATAGAGGCGCTCCAGGAATTAAAACTCGCCGTACCAGCATCTGCGGCGCAAGCAGATGCGCTCATTGCTGAAATACGTGCGGGAACCTTGCAAATCCAGTAAGAGGTGCTCGCTTGGTATCTGCTGTTTCGCCGTCGCTATCTGGTGCTGTTGCACCAGCGCTCGGTCTCGGCGCCAGATGCGCCTGCGAGAGACGGCTCGAGAGCAATACCCGCGCTCGCCATGGTATATTGGTGGTGTGAGTGCCATTGAAAGATGGCGTCTCTCTAGAAAGTCGCCAAGCTCCGCCCTTCGGGCGGTGTTTGGTTTTTATTTGGAAAGACGCGTTGCGGAGGACGGGTGCGAGCTCCAAAGTGAAAGTCATTGTGAGTGCCGCCGCCCTCCGCATCGCATCCTTCTCGTTCCAGAGTAACATATTTTCATATGCTCAAATTTCCATTTGAGAATTAATTCATTGAAGTTTGATTGAAAATTGTAAATTTGAAATTGAAATTTCCGAGAAAAAACTTTTCTGACTTATCCACAGTTCATGCCCGATAAAGTTTTTTCTTCGGTATTGAGTGACATAATAAAAAAAACGCATCGCCGTCGTATACAAGTTTGATGCGGGTCGAATGTTTATTTAGTGAAATAATGAGCTAGCGAATATATTTCACTTAATCCGCCCAAAATTTTACGGAGTAAAATTTAGGCGGATCTAAGATTTGGTAAATTTCGCTCCGCTCATTAACCAAATCTAAGATATGGCCAAGAAAAAGAAAGCAAAGAAGAAGGCAAAGAAGTCGAAGCGCCGATAAGCAGAGCTTTCTGCGCCGTCGCTCGGACGAAATGCAAGCAAGCTTTCATTTCGATTCCTCGCTAGTCGCAGTAGCCTCGGAGTTTTGCAGAAAGATTCCTCCTCATGGAGGAATCTTTTGTTTTGAGGTAGGATGCATTACGAAATGCGCGAAGGCTCGTGTTTCTCGGGGTGTCTCGCAGGCCGACGGGCCGAGAGTCAGCTCTCCGCCAGCAGGCGGAGACAGCGACCCCGAGAAACACGTGCCGAGAAAAGCATTTCGTAAAAACAGATGTCTTTCTTAAAGCGATTGTTTGGGGATGAAAATTCTGCTGCACTGAAGCGTGCGGAGCCTATTGTGGCACGTGTAAATGCCCTTGAAGCTGACGTCAAAGCGCTGTCGGACGAGGCGCTGAAAAGCAAAACTTTGGAATTCAAATCGCGACTCGTAAAGGGTGAATTGCTTGAGGATCTGGCCCCCGAGGCGTTCGCTGTAGTGAGAGAGGCGTCGCGCCGCACCCTAGGCCAGCGCCACTTCGACGTGCAACTTATCGGCGGCATGATCCTCCACAATGGCGATATCGCAGAAATGCGCACGGGAGAGGGGAAAACTCTTGTTGCTACGCTACCAGCGTATTTAAATGCTTTGGAAGGAAAAGGGGTGCATATCGTCACTGTGAACGACTACCTGTCGCAGCGCGATGGGGCGTGGATGGGGCAGATTTATCACGCGCTCGGGCTTTCTGTCGGCGTGTTGAATCACGAATCATCGTATGTGTACGATCCCGCGCATGTGCCGCAAAAAGATGTGGCAGAAAAAGATAGGGAACGGGACGAGCTTGGCGCGTTCAAAGTCGAGCATGAATTCTTGCGCCCGTGCACACGCACCGAAGCATATGCTGCCGACATCACGTATGGCACCAACAATGAATTCGGTTTTGATTATTTGCGCGACAATCTGGAGCACGAACCGGAGAAGCTGCGACAGCGCATTCCTGACAGAGGTGGATACAATTTTGCCATCGTCGACGAGATAGACTCCATCCTGATCGACGAAGCGCGCACGCCTCTCATCATCTCTGCGCCGGTTTCGGATGCAGAGCGTTTGTACGAGAGATTCGCCACTATCGCGAGGAGCCTTACGCTCGAAGAAGATTACACGATTGACGAGAAGCACCGGCAGATAGCTCTTACCGATGCCGGCATTGAGAAGGCAGAAAAAGCACTCGGCATCGAGAATATCTATACGGATGCGGGCATCAAACTGGTGCATCATTTGGAGACGGCGGTTCGCGCGAAGGCGCTCTTTGCGAAAGACAAAGAATATGTCGTGCGGAACGGGCAAGTAGTCATCGTCGATGAACTAACTGGGCGCATGCAACCTGGTAGGCGCTGGAGCGAGGGCTTGCACCAAGCGATAGAAGCGAAAGAGGGCGTCGCTATTCAGCAGGAAAGCCGCACGTTCGCATCCATCACATTCCAGAATTATTTCCGGCTCTATAAAAAATTGGCAGGGATGACCGGAACTGCTGCCACGTCGTCCGAGGAGTTTTATAAGGTGTATGGGCTCAATACCGTTGCCGTTCCGACGAACAAGCCGCCAGCGCGTGCAGACCATGACGATCAGATACTACAGACTGAGGACGGAAAGATGAAAGCAATCGCACGCAGAGTGAAAGAGCTGCACGAGAAAGGTCAGCCAGTTCTCGTGGGAACGGTATCGGTAGAGAAAAATGAATTGCTCTCGGTGCATTTCAAGCAAGAAGGAATTCCTCACGAACTGTTGAATGCAAAGAACCATGAGAGGGAAGGAGAGATAATTGCACAGGCGGGCCGCAAGGGCGCCGTGACGATAGCAACAAACATGGCCGGGCGTGGCGTCGACATCAAGCTTGGTGGGAATCCAGCGACCCCAGAACAATATGAGGAAGTGAAGTCGCTTGGCGGCTTGTTCGTTCTGGGAACGGAGCGTCATGAAGCAAGGCGAATCGACAATCAGTTGCGGGGAAGAAGCGGACGCCAGGGCGATCCCGGCGCAACGCAGTTTTACGTATCTCTCGAAGATTCCTTGATGCGCATATTCGCATCCGATGTAATAAAGCGCGTGATGGGTACGTTTAAAATTCCCGAAGACGAACCGATTCACAATTCGATGATAACGAGGTCGCTTGAAAAGGCGCAGACGCGTATCGAGGAGTTGAATTTCGATGCTCGAAAACACGTGCTTGCATATGACGACATATTGAATATTCAACGCAAATCGATCTACGAACGTCGCCGCGCCTTACTTACGGGAGGGGATAGTGTTGTGGATGAGGAAGTCGCACGGCTTATCGAGCCTGAATCGGATGCGATGCGTACCATAGAGGAAAAGAAAAAAGAAATGGGGGAGGCGTTTTACCGCATTGCGCGGCGCTTTCTTCTGCAAGCGATTGATTTTCTCTGGGTCGAGCACCTTGAGGCGATGGAATATTTGCGTTCGTCAGTGAATCTGCGTGCATATGGTCAGCGCGACCCCTTGGTCGAGTACAAGAAAGAAGGACTCAAGCTTTTCCAGGCGATGGAAGAAACATACGCGGCAAATGTCGTCCAATCGCTTCCAAACGTTCTTTCGTCCCAAGGCGCTCCAGCCGGGGCTGGCGCAGCACCACGCCGCTCGTTCTTGCGCAATGTTGCCACAATAACAGCATCTGCCGCCCCGGTAGGCGCAAAGAAATATGGGCGCAACGACAAGGTGAAGATAACGAACGGAAAGGAAACACAAGAAATTAAATTCAAAAGGGCAGAGGCGCTCCTTGCAAGCGGTGAGTGGAAAATCGTCGAATAAAAAAATCCGAAATTTGAAGCACGAAATCCAAGGCAAATACATAGGGTAACCCTATGTATCGTATAGGATGTTGCGGTAGTCAAACCAATCATCAATGTGTTGTGTAAAGTCGGAATGACTTGAGAAATATGCTGGAAACGCGTCGGGTGAGAGTATGATGCTGCGATCTCTTTTGGCGCCGGAGTAGTCAGCAAAGCTCGAGTCAGCATATTCTTTGAGGAATTTCCAAGCACGCCGCCTGTCCTTTATTCCATCCTCCTTCCATTGCGGTTCGATTGTCTTGATCGGATTGAGATGTATGTATGAGAACAGATATTTAAGAAATCTGTCACTATCCACATGCTGGGCACGGAATGTACCTTGGAAAAGAGCTCCTACTCGCGAGTGCCGCCTATTAAAGTAAGATGCGTAGCCAGTCTGCAGCTTCTCCATGAAGGCACTAATGCCGCCATCGCGTATTTCTTTCACAAGTATGTGGAAATGATTCGACATTAGAACGTAGGCACCAATTGCCACGAGTGGGTTTCCGCGCGGGATCTCACCCAGGTGCTTATGCTCGATATCGCGGAAGACGAATCGCTGGTCGCTATTGGCTGCGATGAGGAGACGCACGAATCTTAAGCGATCGTTCTTGTCCATGAATATGCATCGCTTTTCCACGCCACGATTGTACAAGTGATAGTACTCGTCTTCGGTAAACGTTATCTTGCGTTCCATAGAAATTTGCACATTCTGTGCAACAACGCTAGCACACAATGCATAGGGTTACCCTATGTATTGTGGATAGGGATTGAAAGAGGGTTTTTCTTTTTTGGTCGTTAGAGGGTGGGAGTTTGTTCCGGTTGTGATGCTGAAGATGTTGGAGGTGTTGGTTCTGGTTCAGGAGCTGGGGTAGGGTCTGATGATTCAGCTGTAATTATTTCTTCCGTCTGTTGCAGGGCGGAGAGTGTTTCAACTGGCGGTGAAGATGTTGCTGTAGAATCGATAATTTCTGGCGATGAGGAAGCGTGTTCGAGAGATGGAGAAACGATTGGCAGAGTAGAAGATGCGTTTTCGGTAGGGATTATTTCTGGAGTTGATGTTGCGGATGAGTCATTAGTCTGCAGTCCTAAGTCATGCGGGAGGGTAGAGGATGCCGTATTTTCACTGATGACTTCTGACTCAGGACTTTGGACTGCACTTGCGGCAGCGGCAGCAGATTGCGCTTCGGCCGTATCGCCAAACACTTTCATAAATTGCTCTTCCGACACGCATACGTTGCCGACACAGAGTTCTCTAAAGGTGCCGCGTTCGCCAAATACATTATCTGCGACAAGTTCTTTGGTAAATACTTGATCGAATACTCCTGTTACTGCGTAGACAGCATTGCCAAGTACCTGAATCACGGTATCGGAAAGGGAGGTAAGGGCGCCTTTGAGAGATTGAGACGCCTCTGCGAATGACGCTATCCATGGCGTTGTCGTTCCAGATACATAGGGTAACCCTATGTATGTTGATGTCGCCTGCTCCGCGCTTGCTTGCGATGAGGTATTCGAATCCGGTCGAGAGGTTACGAGTTCTGTCGCGTTTGTCGTCGCCCCCGTGTGATCATTCACTGCCACGATTGTGTTGGAGAGCGCAAGCCTATCTGCTACGCGCGAGTACACGTTATTCCAGAAATTATCGGCAAATGGTGTTGACGTGGCAGTAGAAGTAGTCGAAAGTTCTTCGACCTGTGCTCCTAGTTCTTTAATTGCTTGTACTGTGTATGGAACGGCGCTGACATATTCCAACAGTGCATTCGTAGCCTGCCCCGTTAGAGGCCCCTGACTCTCTAATGGGGTGCTTGCTTGATCTTCCTGAGTATTTTCTGCGGATGAGACTTCTGTTTGATTAAAGTATGTAAGTGAATTGAGCGCTGTTAGAGCGCTTCCAGTGGAAAGTGTTGAACTTGCGATTGAGATTCGTGATGAGATTGCTGAAAGTAATCCTCCGACGAAATCGACTTGGCTCGCCGAAGCATGTGCGGAGGCGGCAGGAAGATTTAAAAGACCGAGCGCAATCGCATTGATGTTGAGTCCCTGCTGCAAATCGAGGAAGACCATGACCTTTCCGTCTTCCATATTTCCGATAACGATACCGACCGAGTCATCAAACGGTCCTGCTTTCATGCCGACGCCGGGAATACTGGAGGGGGCGATGCGGTCGCCGAGTTTGACGGGGCCGTTTTCTGTAGAGAACTTGACGGGCACGCGGCCAGCTAAAGCAACGGGACGTTGCCCGGGCGCATTGATGTCGCCGAGCACCTGCCCCGGCTGCGTCGCAATTACGCCCGCAAGCGCGGCGTCTCCGCGCCGCGCAAGCTTCATCGAAACCGGCGCACCAACATCCACCGCCACGATATCCGCCGCACCAATCGAAGGCGAAGAAACCGGGAACATTTCGGCGTAGTCATTGCCGGCGGCTGTGGGTGATGAGGTGGCGTAGACGGTGATGACGATGCCTCCGGCGCCTCCGGCACCTCCGGCGCTGCTGCCAGCAGCGCCTCCACCTCCAGCACCGCCGAAGACTTGTCCGGTCCCGCCAGCGGCACCCATGGGTCCGGTTCCGCCACGCCCACCCCGAGGTGCATTACCACCATCGCCTCCAGTACCGCCGGTTGCACCACAACTTGCCCAATTTCCCTGTGACCCTTGTTCGCCGGTCAGATTTAGATCGCCTCCGGTTGCGGTTCCAGCTGCGCCACCGCTGCCACCGCTTCCCTCACTGGCGTTACCGCCGGTGGAACCGCCATTCGCCGTTGAAGTTGCAGATCCCGTTCCGAAAGAAGAATTACCGCCTGCGCCGCCTGCGCTCCCGGCCGCGCCGATGTTGTAGAAATACTGCGATGCAAGCGTCCCTGTATACAATTTTTGAGAATATGCGCCCGAACCACCGCCTCCGCCGCCACCTGGATTCGTTCCGCAACCAGCTCCCGTCCCGCCTCCTCCTCCACCACCCCACACCTCCGTTACGATTTCCGACGCGCTCACGGGAAGGCCGACGATGGTCGGAAGGCCGCTGGCGTAGGTGGTAGAAGCGCTGCTCGCTCCGCTCGCAGCCGAAAAATCAACCTTCGTGTTCGATGTCACGCTTGATGTCGCAAAAACAAGTGCCAATCTTTTCACATACCCAATACACACCCCATTGACGCGGTAGCACTTGCCAGCGGCGATGTTTACATCGCCGCCCACATCGAGCATGTAATTCGGCGATGTCGAGCCGATACCGACGTTGCCGGATGTGTTGAGCGTTAGGCCACCAGTACTGTATCCGGTCGCGAGGTGAAGATTGCCAGAAATGGCGCGGAGTATCGCATCGCCCGCTGCCGCGCTGGTCCAGTAGTTGCCGCTTATTCCCGCGATGCCGAAGAGTGCGTCGCCTGAACCTCCATTTCGCGCAAGGTTGAGAGATGTGGGCGTGGTCGCCCCGGCGCTGGTCACCAACAGGCCACCGTTATTGCCGTCACCACCTTGAATGGTGAATGTGCTGCCTGGCGTTGAGGTGCCAATACCGACGAAGCTGTTGGTGGTGTTTATGAAAATGGAAGATGTTGCGGTGAGTTGATTGCCCACTGCGCCGTAGAAAGAAACTTGTCCGGCAGTACCCGTTCCCGCCGAGCCGCTCGTGAGGCCGGTCGCATAGACTTCGATGACGATGCCTCCGCTTCCGCCAGCTGCGCCGCTACCACCGTTGCCACTAGTCACCCCCGCAGTTCCACCTGCACCGACGGAATATGTATATGTTCCCGAAGGCGATGTGTATAAATGTTCAACATAACCGCCCGCGCCGCCACCGCCACCAGAGCACCAGCTGTTATTGTTACTCGTATAGCCCCCGCCCCCGCCCCCGCCTGTGCCTTGCTTTCCTGCACTTAAAGTAGAGAAAGAAGGTGTGCCAGCAGATCCTTGACCGCCGAAATAACTCGCTCCGCCGCTACCGCCACTCATTGCAGATCCACCACCTGACTGGATACTTTCACCGTCAGAACCGCTTACTCCTACATTTGGACTCCCGGATGTTGTGCCACCAGTGCCCGCAACGCAATTTTGTCCTCCAACCCCGCCTCCTGCGGTAAGTGTGCTGAACGTAGTGTTACCGCCAGTGCCTCCATTGCTTGATACTGTCCCGCCAGGACCGCCCCCGCCGCCGCCGCCGACAAGTTTTACAATCACCGTCGAAGCATTAGAAGGAAGTGTGAGGACACCAGCAGAGAAACTTGGCGCACTTCCCGCCGTACCATTCAAATTCACCGTCACGTTTGTGCCCGGAGTCGAAGTCGAATAAATGCCGAGGAGCTGTCCGCCCGATGTGCCGTTGGCGGAGATGGTGGTGTAGACGTTGATGACTAATCCTCCGGCGCCTCCAGTTCCTCCCAAAGGTGTCGCCCCGCATCCGCTTGCAGAACCGCCGCCACCTCCGCCAGGCGCTTTTCCGGTATCGCCCGCTGCACATACATTGCCACCTCTCCCACCCCCTCCGCCGAGAGGAGCAGCACCGCCAGAACCACCTGGACCATTCTGACTTGCAGCTTTTCCAGTACCACCGATTTCACCAGCTGAACCAGTCAAATTTATGTCGCCTCCTGAAGCACTTCCTCCACTACCGCCGGCAAGCGGAGCGCCATCTGTGACGCGCGCACCTCCTCCAGCGCTTCCCGCCGAGCCCGTAAGAATCGGACTCGTGCATGCCGTAGAATTTGTCCCGAAGCAGGATTGGCCGCCATCGTTACCATTGTTGCCCGCACCGGAAGTCACGGCAGCTCCTCCCGCACCGCCCGCCCCGATCGTATAGTAGTAAGAACCGGAAGGACTTGTAATGAGTTTTTTTGTATATCCTCCAGCACCAGCTCCCGAGCCACCGCCAAGAACGCCGTCACCTCCACCCCCACCTCCACCACCACCCGCGCCCCACACCTCCGTCTCAATATATGAGGTGTTGCTCGGCAGCGTTAAGACTCCCGCAGAGAAACTCGGCTGCGAACCGGCAGCACCCGTAAACACCACCTGCACATTCGAGCCAGGAGTGGAGGTGGAGTACGTGCCGAGGAGAACTCCACCACCGGAACCAATGGTGCACGTGCCATTGATGGAGAAACATCCGCCGGTCAAGTTGATGCCGTTTGCCGCTGTTGATGATGCAGTTGTGCTGGTGAGATTGAGTACAGGAGTCGCGAGTCCGTTGTATATCGTGCTTGTTGCACTCGCGACGAAGTTTGCCGAGTTGTTGATGGAGAGGAGGGTGCCAGGGGATGTGGTACCGATACCAACGTTGTCAGCGAAATATGATTTGCCAGTTGTCGTTGCTCCACCAAATATTGTGAGCCCTGTTGTCTGTGTCCCTCCTCCAATTGTGGAACTTGCAGTGGCAAGCAGATTCTTGAGCCAGGTGAGTCCCGCATTGTCGATGTAGAAGACAGTGCTTGATGCAGAATCAGTTACTTCCACCGCGCGTACGCCACTCGTGGTGTTCGTACCCCAGACAGTGAGTTGT
>JACRFI010000008.1 GCA_016217965.1 Candidatus Kaiserbacteria bacterium | reverse complement strand
TTCCCTCACGATTCGAGTTTGTGGTGATTCTCTCGGGCGCGCGACTACGCGCGCCCTCGGCCCCCACCTCGCCGCACAATCCTCCATGCACATCTTCTCGCGGGGGTTTCTGAAGTATTGAATGGGCGGCGGGGTGGGGGCCGCAGATTGTTAAGTATTTTTCTTTTGGGCTTGCTTGATGCGCTCGCGATACTGTTTCAATTGTAGATTACCGGGCGCTCCGACACTCTTCTTCGACGCGATGTTTTTCTCCAAATCGGTAGCGAGCGGAATCATTGTTGCAGCCTTCTTATACGCATCGCGAAAGGGCATGCCCTTTTTCACAAGCTCATTCGCCACATCTGCAGTAAAGATGCCGGGATTTATTTTTGCGCGGATGCGCTCCGTCTTGGGATTCAGTCCCTTGAGCACAAGAGCGACTATTTCAATGCTGTCTAAAGCAATTTGTGTACTCTCGAAGAGAGGCTTTTTGATAAGCTGCCCGTCTCTGTTGTAGCCGGAGATGAGATTCTTTGCTATGTCTTTTACCATCAGCTGATTTGCGATAACGACACTTACATTTCCGCGAAGTATCTCCATCGCATCGAGATTACGCTTGTGCGGCATAATGCTCGAGCCTGTCGTCACGGATTCGTCGACAGAGAAAAAGTCGAATTCCTGCGAGGTGAAGATAAGCAAGTCATTGGCGAATTTCCCGAGCGTGAGCATGATCTGGGCGAGGGCCTCCATGTATGCGCTCTCGAATTTGCCACGCGAGTTCTGGCAGTAGAGTGAATTTATCTGAATTGATCCGAACCCCAACTCCTTGGTCGTTATGCTTCTATCTATGCCAATTGACGTGCCGAATCCCGCGGCAGAGCCAAGCGGATTCTTGTCGAGGTGCTGGAGGACTTTTAGCGCGAAATCGGCATCGTCAATCAGACTTTCAGCATAGCTCGCCATGTAATGGCCCACTGTCGAAAGCATTGCTTGCTGCGTGTGCGAATATCCCGGCATGGGGATCTCTTTGTATTTATCGGCTACGTCAACAAGCGATGACGCCAATGCGAGAGCCTTTTCTTGAAGCATGCCGAGATGATGCTTCATGTACAATCGAGTTGCGACTAAGACTTGGTCGTTCCTACTTCTTCCGGTATGGATTTTCTTACCAATGTCGCCAAGTTGTTTGATAAGATAATTCTCGATAACCGTATGGCAATCTTCATCGGCTGATGTGGTTTTGATTTTGCCTTGATCGAATTTCTTCTGAAGAGCAGCGAGCGCCGCTAAGATTTTCTTCAACTCGGAAGCAGTGAGTACGTCTGCTTTTTTCAAGGCTTTCGCATGTACGGCACTTGCATCAATGTCAAAAGGCATGAGCTGATGGTCAAACACATGATCTGTGCCCGCTGTGTATTTCTCTACGAGCGGATGTAAGACCTGTCCCGATTTGTTCCAGAGTTTTGCCATACGCTATTTCTTTTTACCTTTTGCTGCCTTCCGTGCTATCTCGTTCGCAATCTTCATCTGCAAGGTGTGTACTTCGATGAATCCCGCACTCGCGTTTACGTTATACGCATATCCCTCATCGTTGTTGAACGACGCATGTTTCATCGCGTAAGGCGACTTGAGAGCGACGACGGTCGTATTCCCTTTGTGTAGTTTCAACGTCACCATTCCCTCAACCTTTTTATTAACCTCGTCATTGAACGCGTTGATTGCGTCCATCGTGGGGTCGTACCACTTTGCTCCGTAACAGAGATACCCCCATTTGATATCGAGCATCGACTTCACTTCATTCAACTCTCGCGTTGACACGAGCTTTTCAAGCGCTCTATGCGCTTCGATAATGATGTGCGCGCCGGGTTGTTCATAAACACCCCTGTCTTTCAGTCCAACAAGTCGGTCCTCGATCATGTACGCGATGCCTACACCGTGCTTACCTCCGGTTTTATTGAGCGACGCGATTATCTCTTCAAGTCGCATCTTCTTGCCATTCAGTTTATACGGCAGACCCAATTTGAATTCGAGCGCCACTGTCTCCGCTTTATCTGGAGCTTTCTCGGGCAAGGTATAGGTCGTCAGGAATCTTGCAACTCGCGGCACTGATGCGGGGTCTTCAATCTCGCCGCCTTCCCATGTCATGCCCCACATGTTGTCATCTACGGAGTACGGAAAATTCTTTTTCACGGGCACTTGGATTCCATTCTTCTTTGCGTACTCGATCTCCGCATTCCTGTCCATATTCCACTCTCTTACCGGCGCAACTATTTTCATCTGGCTATCGAGCGCCAAGACGTACCCATCGAAACGGACCTGATCGTTGCCTTTTCCCGTGCAGCCGTGCGCGATACACGAAATTCCTTTCGCATTCGCCACGTCTACGCCTTTCTTCGCGGTTATTGCTCTCCCGATGGCAGTTGAGAGATGATACTCGCCTTGATATGCGGCATTTGCCTTAATGCCTTTTGCGATAAATTGTTCCGCGAATTCATCCTTTACATCAAGAACGATTGCATCGACAGCGCCGAGTTTCAATGCTTTCTTTTTTATTGCATCAAGATCGTCCTTCTGCTGTCCTATATCCAGTGTCAAAGCCGTAACTTTTGTCCCGTAATGATTTTGCAGCCACTTGAGCATCACAGACGTATCAAGCCCTCCTGAATACAGAAGCAGTATGTGGTCGGCGTCCCCGACATTCGCCTCATACGATGCTATTTTTTTATATTCGTTTTTAGAATCCATATCTAGTGCTTAACAATTAAAAACGGCCTCGCTTGAGGCCGTTTGTCAGTGTTTAAAATTTAAGCACCAGCAGACAGCCTCAAGATGAAGCTGCGCGACGGCGGTTCTGAATATTTTTTATGCTCTCCATAGCGATACAATATCAGCTTAAGTTTGCTTGTCAATCACATGCAAATCACGGCGAGAAAGATTTAGAGTCAGGGCGCTATTATGGTTGCTGTGTTGACACCGCAGCCTGAGGGATAATAATGTGAGTATTAATATAAAGGATATTCTATTGTAGATATGCAGAACAAAGACCCGAAAATGTGGCCCGGCGGAAAACACATATCGCAGGAGTTTCATGAGCGGATGAGCGACAAGGAAAAGTGGGAGAAATTCAAGATTCGAGACGAAAGCATTCGTAGACTAGAATTTGAGAAATTAATGATTGAGCGTGATCAAAAAGCAGGTAAACTAATTCACCATCGGTTAATAGATGCCAACCGAGAAATCGAAGATCACAAAAAATATCTTGAATCGGAGACAGGGCTAGATTACGATGAATTGGTCAAGAGAGGAATAAGATGAGACTTAATCAGGATGTTGCAATATTACATCTCGTTCGCGGGAAGTCCCGACGTCTCATCTGATGCATTTGAGACGGCGAGAATCTTCGTGCGCGCACGGGAGGGTGGGGCAAGCACGAGGATTTGCATGCAAGGAGAGAGAAAATCTGATGTGAAATGCGAAATACAAACGACGCGCAGCCGCGCGAAGCATGGCTGACCCATGCGCCTGGCCCAAAGCAGGCGCATGCATAAAGTGGATGCCATCCGGCGGGCAGGGTATCTCGCTAGGAAACGCTCTGCTGAGGCCGGCCCGCGCAAGCGGATAACCAACTATGTACGAAGAATCTGAAGTGAAATGCAAACCGCGGGTGGGGGGAGCTGCAGCGCGCTAGGATGCTCCAAAAGCCGAGGCACAAACGCAAACGGAGCGGCAGAACAATGAGACCCGTAGCAAGATAGAGAATTGATAAACGAACAAAGACGAAGCGAACGGACACACCGCGAGATGAGAATATCTATCGAGGGTTTTTGGAGCACTAGCGCGATGGAGCGGGGGGTGGGTGTGCCCACCCCACTCGATGGAGCGCCGCAGGCGCACCAATACTGCCGGACGAGCCCTAGCGAGATACCCTGCCCGCCGGATGGCGGGTAGTAATTCAACTTCAATACGAAGGCACTTACGCAACCCGTGGCATCCGCTTTTGTATTTAAACGGCTCACTTCTTTCCACTAACGGCTCAAATGGGAAGAAGTGAGCCGTTTGCCCCCACCCCGCCGCCCATTCAATACTTCAGAAACCCCCGCGAGAAGATGTGCATGGAGGATTGTGCGGCGAGGTGGGGGCCGAGGGCGCGCGTAGTCGCGCGCCCGAGAGAATCACCACAAACTCGAATCGTGAGGGAA
>JACRFI010000007.1 GCA_016217965.1 Candidatus Kaiserbacteria bacterium | reverse complement strand
TTCGCCCGCTCGGTAGCCATATGGAGCCAGCGTACCGTGTCCCGCTGGAACTTTCGCGCTCCAGGGACCATGTCTCGCATGTATATCTGCCGCACATCCTAGCAGTTACCCGAGTGCCAAATGTATCTGAACTTATGCAACGGGGATATTTTCTTTCGCAACCTTGTAGCACATTGTTGCGTCACATTTTCTGTACCTTCATCGCCGAAATGAAGTTCCTCAGCAATTCGTTCTTTCGTTACATACTTAGGATAAGCCTCCGCGAGCAACCCAATCATTCGGCATTCTGACGCCGTGATCTTTACAGAGTTTCCTTTAACCATAAGCATCGCTTTCGCAGTATCAATGGTTAACCCGTCAAATGGCTTAATAACTTTTCGACTCTGTTCGAAAAGCCTTTGGCGACGCCGTATTGCGATGAGAATTTTTGGAAGCAGTGTTTGGTCGTGACCGATCAAAATAGCATCACCTCCGGTGTCGAAAAATTGAATCTTCTCGCGTTCAGAGACAGGATTGTTTGAAAGATACACAAGCGGCACTGAAAGTTTACAGTCCTCCCGCACAAACCGCGCAACGTCCGAGGCGCTATTCAATAGCCCTCCGTTGCCGTGAACCACCAAAATCCCTTCACTCGAACTGGTCTCTTTTAAGCGCAAAAGCGCCGCTTCCGACTCTATTGAGACAACGTGCGGGCTTTTGTCTGATTCGTTTTGCCACTTTCCGCTTTCAGACGAGGCGCTCTCTGACATGCTCACATTGTAACGCACTCTACCGACGCAATTTCTTCTCCAACTTTGCAATGCGCATCAGGGTCTTGATGACGGAATCTGGATTCAGCGACATGCTTTCGATGCCGTTTCGCACAAGAAAGTCGCCAAAGTCCGGTAGGTCCGAAGGTCCCTGCCCGCAGATACCTGAATATTTTTTACGTCTTTTGCAAATCGCGATAGCATCCCCGATAAGCTTTCGAATAGCCGGGTCATTCTCGTTGCCGACGCTTGCGATGGTTCCCGAATCACGATCGAGCCCGAGCGAGAGCTGCGTGAGGTCGTTTGAGCCTATGGAGAATCCGTCGAAATAATTCAAGAACTTCTCTGCGAGAATGACGTTTGACGGTATCTCGCACATCATGATGGTCTTCACGCCGTCTTTCTTATTCTTTGCAAGTGACATTGGCACGAGCCCGTCTTCTTTCATGAGTGAAAGCACTTTCTCTGCTTCCGCCAGGGTGCGACAGAATGGAACCATCGGGATAACATTCGTAAGCCCCATTTCCTCGCGTACTTTTTTGAACGCCTTTATTTCGAGCGCGAATGCAGCACGAAACTTAGGGTCATAGTAACGGGAGGCCCCACGCCAGCCAATCATCGGGTTTTCCTCTTTTGGCTCGTATATGTCGCCCCCGATAAGCCCTGCGTATTCGTTTGATTTGAAATCAGAAAAACGGACGATGACCTGGTTTGGATAGAACGCTGCAGCGATCTTTGCAATGCCGAACGCGAGTTTGTCTATGTAGTACTGTTTTGGATCATTCCATCCTCGCGTCTTATTCTCGACTCGCTTTTTCAGATCTGGTGGCAGCATCTTAAAATGCAAACAAGCAAGCGGGTGGATGCCGATGTAGGACGCAATGATGAATTCCTCTCGCGCTAGCCCCACCCCCTTTACTGGCAAGTGCGCATACCCGAATGCCATATCGGGGGACGCAAGGTTGAGCATTAACTTAGTTTTTATTTTCGGAAGCGCTTTTATGTTTTGCTCAGTCACCGTGAAGCGCATTTTTCCAGGGTAGATACGCCCCTCGCTTCCCGATACGTCAATCGTTATCTCATCTCCAGTCTTGATGTTCTTCGTTGCATCATGCGCGCCAACGATAGCGGGAATGCCAAGCTCGCGAGAAACAATGGCTGCATGCGATGTGCGTCCGCCGCTATCTGTGACGATTGCAACGGCTCTTTTCATGATTGGCCCCCAATCCGGATCTGTCATTTTTGTCACGAGTATCTCCCCTTTTTTGAAATCGTGCGCCTCGTCCGTGTGATGAATGACCCGCGCGCGGCCAGAGACGATGCTGTGGCCCACTGATATGCCCTTTGCAAGAAGCTTGCGTGGCTTGCCGCGCATTAAATATTCCCTGAACATCGTGGCATCCTTTTTCACCTGCACCGTCTCTGGCCGCGCCTGCAATATGTATAGTGTCCCGTCTTTGTCTTTTGCCCACTCGATATCCATCGGGGACCAACTACCTTTTCGCTTCGTGTAATGCTTTTCTATAAGGTCCGCCCATTTTGCGAGCGTGAGAATTTCGCGGTCAGAGAGCGCGAACCGCGCGCGTTCATCTGCGCTTGTCTTTATTTCCTTCACTCGAGAAATGTCGACTTTCTCGTTTGCCCGTGCGTACACCATTTTTGCTTCTTTCGCGCCGAGTGATTTTGAGATAATGGGCTTCGGGAATGTTCTTAGGGTCGGCTTGAACACGATGTACTCATCCGGCGACACTCTCCCCTGCACTATCAGCTCTCCCAACCCATATGATGCGGTTATAAGGACGATGTCTTTAAATCCCGTTTCCGTATCGAGCGTGAACATCACGCCGGACGTGCCTTCTCCGGCGCGGACCATTTTCTGTACGCCCACCGAGAGTGCGACATCGATATGCGAATAGCTCTTCTCGACACGGTATGAAATTGCGCGGTCATTGAAAAGTGATGCAAACGTGTGGCGTACAGCCTTGAGAACCGCATCTGCCCCCTGTATGCCAAGATACGTTTCTTGCTGCCCGGCAAAGCTCGCATCCGGAAGGTCTTCTGCTGTTGCGCTGCTTCGTACGGCGACATCCACATGCTTCCCGTATTGTTTTTCCATCGCACGATACCCAGAAACGATTTCTCCCACCAAGTCAGGTGGGAGTTTTGCAGAGGCTATTTTGTCGCGTATCTTCTTGCCGCGCTTTGCGAGCTCTTTAACGTCGTCCACATCAAGTCCCTTGAGTGTTGTTTTAACGAAAGCGTTCAGATTATTTGCTTCGAGTACGTACCGATACGCATGTGCGGTCACAATAAAACCGCCGGGGATATTCACCCCGGCCTTTCCGACCCCTGCCATCAATTCACCGAGCGAGGCATTCTTGCCACCCACACGAGCGACATCGCCGAGCCCAACATCCTGCATCCAGACGATGTACTTGGACACGCCCATACAATAGCAAATTGTTTTCCTATGTGTATGTGGAAATCATACTAAACCCTGAATGGGTTTAGTTGTCTAATTTCAGTACCACGTGCCAGTCCAATAGTCGTAGAGGGGTTGCGACGGATGATACATGCACGAGCTGCGGCCATAGCCCGGCCCGTAATCGCACAGGGGCTCGTTCAGATACGGAATGTAGTCGCCTGTGAACGAGCCGTACCCCATATCTCCATACGAGCCGTAGAGCCCGTACCCGTACGGGCCGTTCGAGAGGCCTGTCCCACTGTACGCCGAAAGATACCCTTGCTGACCTCCGTAGTATTGCTGATATGAAGATTGGTACTGCGGCTGCTGATACATTTGGTACGCGCTCGCATACTGATTCTGGAGAGGCATGTAACCGCCATATCCGTAACTTGAATACGTGCTTGAATACCCATCTCCCCCATTGCAGCTGAAGTTGATGCAGTACGTATAGAGCGTCGGGTCATCCCACGCGTAATTCCAACCATTCTCCCCTATCCAAGCAGAAGCAGAAATTGGCATGAGCGCACATATCAGAAGGGCCCCGAAGGATGCAACGTGTTTTTTCATAGTGCCGTGACCATATCGCACCGGGGCAGAATATTCAAGGACTGGAAGCTATCAACAGAGCCCGGTGAAAAAACCCCACTGCCCCCATGACGGCGCTATACTGCGGGAAGTTTACAGGCTTTAGCAAAATTTCATGGTACAAAACGCAAATTACACAGGGATAATTATTGGCGTTATCATCGGGCTCGCCGTTGGGGCGATGGGAGGCTATTATTTTGGGTACGATATAGGTTCTGAAGCCGCTATGGCAGCATACCAAGCGGAAGAAACGGCCGAAGAAAACCCGTTCGCGGAAGTAGAAACGAACCCGCTCGAAGGCGTGACCACAAATCCGTACGAGAATGTGAAGCTGAACCCATTCGACTAGTATGGCAAAATACATAGCGCTTTTTGCGCTCCCCCTCTTTTTTGCGGCTGTCGCATTCGCGCAAGAAGATACGATTACGTTTCCGATAGAAGAACTGGGCGGGTGCGGTTCGAAACAGGAATGCAAAGCCTACTGTGATATCCCTGCAAACCGTGAAGCGTGTTTCTCGTTTGCCGAAGCACATGGGCTGATGAGTAAAGAAGATGCAGAAATCGCGCGGAAGTTAGGAGATAAGCCGGGACCAGGCGGCTGCCGCAAAGAAGCGTGCCACGAATACTGCGAAGCGGAAGATCACCATGAAGAATGCCTCGCGTTTGCAGAAAAGAACAATCTGATCCCGAAAGAAGATATTGAACGTGCAAAAAAACTCGCAGGGAAACCTGGCCCAGGTGGATGCCGTGGATCTGCCTGCAAAACGTACTGCGAAGATCCTTCACGTCACGAAGAATGCCTCGCGTTCGCCGTGGAGAACGGTTTTCTGACAAAGGAAGATGCCGAGCGAGCAAAAAAGATGGGAAATAAACTCGGTCCGGGAGGCTGCCGAGGCGAGGAATGCAAGATTTATTGTGAAGCACCCACACACATGGAAGAGTGCATTTCGTTCGCTCACGACAACGGATTTATGTCGGACGAAGAATACGAGCGTGCCAAGAAATTTGCGGGAAAGCCGGGACCAGGTGGGTGCGTGGGAGAGGCATGCCGCACGTATTGCGAAGATCCTGCTCATCAGGAAGCGTGCATGCAATTCGCGGTGGAAAACGGGATGATGTCTCCGGAAGATGCAGACAAAGCAAAGAAGTTTATGAACAAACCAGGTCCAGGTGGATGCAAGGGCGAAGCATGCCGGACATACTGCGAAGATGAGTCGCACCACGAAGAGTGTGTCGCGTTTGCAGTGGAAAATGGCTTTATGTCAAAAGATGAGGCCGAACGCTCGCGAGGATTCATGAATATGGAAGGTCCCGGCGGATGCCGCGGGGAAGAGTGCAAAACATTCTGCGATGATCCTACAAATCGCGAGGCATGCACGGCATTCGCGAAAGATCGAGGAATGATGCAAGTGGGTGATGGGCAAAATGGCCCGCGACCACCAATGTCGGGTCCCGATGGCTGCAAAACGAGAGAAGAGTGTGACACGATCTGTCGAGAGAATCCGGAGAAATGCCAAGGGTTTGGACAGGATCGTGCGATTGAAAAAAGAGGGTTTGGTCCGCCAACCGGCGGTCCGCCGGGACAGAACATGCGGCCGTGCAATTCACCGGAGGAGTGCAAGAAATTGGAAGAGAGATGCGCTGCGGATCCAGAAAGCTGCCGTCCAAAATTCGAGCAAGGCCGTGGCGAGGGCATGATGGATTTCAAGAATATGTCCGACGAAGAAATGCGCGCTCGCATGCAAGAAGGCCAAAAGTACCGAGAATCATTCAAAGACGACCGGTTTGGGAAGCCATATCAGCCGGAAGGTTTGCTTCAGGATGAAGCGTTTAAATTTGACCCGAATGGAGGAACGCGAATGATGCCGCCTCCGCCAGGGCAAAATGCAACCGAGGAGCAAAAAAGAATATATGAGATGAACATGCAGCGATTTAATGACTTCGAGAAGCAGGGAGGGTTCCAGGGTGGAATGCCGGGACAACAAATGATGCAACCACCCGGAAGTTTCCAAGGAACGCCGTCGCAAGGAGAGTGGCGTCCGCCACCAGGCGAGTTTGGTGGTCCACAAGGAGGAGAATGGCGCGCACCCCCCGGCGGATTCTCCCCTCCACCAGGTGGAATGCCACCACCGGGAGGAATGATGCCACCACCAGGCGGAGAACCTCCTCCGCCCATGCCTCAATCGAGCACAAACCCTCTTCTCTACCTCGCTTCGGTCGCAATATTGTTCGGAAAACTCCTGGGAATATAGTCTTCCTCTCATCGGAAAGAGAAGCTACTGTTTCGGCATATATCTTCGAAGCTCTCGCCTTCGCGGCCCAAAATCCGGTATGGTTTTGGCCACCTCCTGCCAAAATGCGCGAGAGTGGTTCGGGTGCTTCAGATGGCATAGCTCGTGCACCACTACGTAATCCGCAAGCTCTCGCGGCAAAAACAAGAGTGCGTAGGAGAAATTCAAATTGCCTTTCCGGGAACAACTTCCCCACGTACGTCGTGTATTCTTTATTGCGATGCGCCGATACTGCACGCCATATTCCCTGCCCCAAAATTCCACGCGTTCGGTTATGAATTCTCGCGCGGCCTCTCTGTGTTTCAAATACGCACGCCTCCCGGAAACGGGAAGTGCCTTATAGTGCATCATCCGTGCGATAGCGCGTTTCAACCACCCTGCCTGATTGAAAAGGAATTCCTGTACCGCAGATTTCTGGCTCTCGTACGGCACAGTTAGAATGACCGCGCCACCTGGTTGCACCCTGAGGCGCATATACCTAGCTCGCTTCGAACGCTTCAGTGTGTATAGAAACTTTTCCACGCCCTCATTGTACAGAACCTACAAGCGCGCGAAAGAAATCGAGAAAAAGGCCGAGCGCCGCAACCACAAAAGAAACAATGAGCTCAGCAAATTTGAGGAGAAAGGATAGCAGCATCCGTAAGATATCCGCGAGTTCCATGCTGGCATTCTATCAAATCTTCTTGTCCTTCGAGAGCTCGTTGAGGATTTTCTTCACCTCATCCAATTTCACGTCCTCGATTACAGAGAGCATGATCGATTTTTTATTGAGTTTTTTTAGAGACTTCAACTTCTTCTCCGCATCCTTTGGATCAATCAGGTCCACTTTCGTCAGAAAGACATACTCGTCTTTTTTCGATAACGCTGGATTGTATGCTTCGAGCTCAGTGCGGATTATCTTGTAGTCGCGCAATACGTCATCGCTTTCTGCAGAAACGAGGTGAAATATGACACGTGTCCTTTCGATGTGCCGCAGGAATTTATCGCCTAGCCCCTTCCCTTCCGACGAGCCTTCGATGAGCCCCGGAACATCGGCGAGAATAAGCCCATAGTATGCACCGAGGTGCGGTTCCAACGTGGTGAACGCGTAGTTACCTATTTTCGAATGCGCGCCCGTGAGTTCATTGAGAAGCGACGATTTCCCAGCATTCGGGAGCCCAACAAGCCCCACATCGGCGATCATCTTCAATTCGAGCCGGAATGAAAAACTTTCGCCCGCCTCCCCCGCCTCTGATTCCATAGGCGTGGTGTTCGTTGACGCTCGAAAATGGAAATTCCCACGTCCACGATATCCGCCCTTCGCTACGGTGAGTTGCTCCCCCTCTTTCGTTATTTCATGGGCATCGCCAGTATCGAGATTCATGACAACCGTTCCCGTCGGTACCTTTAGAATAAGATCCTCCCCACGAGTTCCATCGCGAAGCCGTGTTGTTCCCTGATGTCCATTTTCAGCGGCAAAATCTTTTTTGTACCTGAATTGTAGGAGTGCACTGATGTCCGAGATTCCTTCCAGAATAACATCGCCGCCAGGCCCGCCATTTCCCCCGGTTGGCCCAAGGTTCCCCTTCGTTTTATTGAAGCCAACCATCCCGCGGCCGCCTTTCCCGCCGGATAGTTTTATCGTGACATCATCGACTAACATCTTACGAGCTTAGCACGAGAGCGGCGGAAACTCCTCGACAGGGCAAGGTATTTTGGCGGTATGAGTCATTCCTCCGCCAAAATACTTTGTCCCGAGAGGAGGTCTGTTAATTTCCCGCACTACGTTTTGAAATATCTGAATAGATGGAAAGGAATGCAAATAGAAGCGCGATAGACAACGGCCCCAGAAAGATCCCAACTGTTCCGAAGAATGTGATCCCGCCGATAACAGAAAGAAGAACCAGAAGGGGGTGGAGATTCATACCGCTCCCAATAAGTCTCGGCGCAAGCAGGTTGTCGACGAGCCCAACCGCGAGAACACCCCAGATAGTGAGCCCCATTGCGTCAAACGCATTTCCCGTGAGAAGAAGAAATAGGATGATGGGAATAAACACTAAGCCAGTACCGACAGCTGGGATGAGCGCAGCAAGCGCCGTTACAGTTCCCCACAGGATGGGGTTTGGAACGCCGAAGATCGTGAATCCTATTGCCGATGCAACGCCTTGAATAAGCGCTATCATCAGATTCCCCTTGATGACAGAATTCACCGCGAGCTCGAGTTTGTGGAAGACGGACTCGTCATACGAATCGCGCAAGGGAGACAATTCGACCAACTTTTCTTTCACGCGCTGGCCATCACGCAAGAGGTAATAGAGCGCAACGAAAAAGATAAACAAAGAAACAAAAAGAGATGCAATTCCAGAGAACGCCGTCCCAAGATGCCCGAGAAGCCACGCAAGTGCAGCTTTGGCATAGTTTGCGATATTCGCAGAAAGCTCTTGGGAAAAATCGTCTGCTCCCGGAACATACAGCCCTGCAAAATCTTCGAGGGATCGGATCGCATCGGAAAGTTTCGCCGTCGCGCTGCCATCGACAAGTGCAGAATACAGGCTTATTGCTTCAAATCCGATCTGGGTCCCGATGAATCCAAGCGGCACGAGAATGCACACGATGCTGATGAGCACTGTGACAAGCGCTGCGGCGGATGGCCACCGCGGCATTTCGGCATGTATGCGGCGATATACGGGCTGCAAGATAACCGCGAATACTGCCGACAGGACGAGGGCGGAAAGGAACGGCTGGAAGATGAAGTATGCCAAGACCAGCGTCCCCGCAAGGAGGAGAAGAAGAAAATACTGCCCTGCTGTATGTCCTGTCATGATCTATCTCCTTGTTTCCAGTTTGGAGACGCGTACTTCAAGAAGTTTGCGCTTATCTACTTCTTGATCTAGCCGCCTGTGAGCACCATCGTTCTTTGAATTGATTGCCTGTGTTAGTCGTTCTTCTGTTTCCTTTAGATCCTCTTTCGTCGCAAAATTCCCCAGATCTTCTTTCAATTCACTTTTCGTAACCATCCGATCCTTGATGAACTCCACGACTTCTAGAACCTGATCAATTTTGTCTCCCTTTTTCTTCATGACGGGGATTGTACCATATGCAAACAACCTCGCCGTCAGGCGAGGTTGTTTGCTAGAAACCGAAGTGTCTTCTAACTCCTGCGTGTCGCGCCGGTGAATACCGCAGCAAGTACCAAGAGACCGATGAGGGCCATCAGCCACAGCGTGGGGTTGCCACTTGTGGTGAGCCAGTCGAATCCACCTACTCCTGTGTTCGGCAATCCCGGGGCGCTCGCTGATGACGAGATGTTCGTCGTCCCAGAGATAGAGCCTGGTTGGTTGTTCACATTGAGTCCGGTCTTCGGAGTGACAGTCGTGCTGCTACCAGAGACCGTTGCTGGAAAGCCGCCCGGGTTCACCGCGAGATTAAGGCTGCCGCCGATCGGTGCGAGAGACGATATGTCACACGTCAGAACAAGCGTCGCCGTGTTCCCTGAATTCACAGAGAGTGCGGAATCAAGCGTGAAGCTGTTTTGTCCCGCTGCAAGAGCGCCACTCCCGTTCGCGTTCAACGCGGTCGTAAGACTTGAGAGATTCCGTATGCGGCAATCCGAGAAGTGGCTGCCATCTAGCCCATTTCCGAATGTGGCAGATATCGGGACCGACGTGACATCTACGCTGCCCTGCCCACCTGCTTTCAGAGTGAATATTCCGAGTGCTGCGTCCTGCGTCCCAGGACGCACCGAGGACGCAGTGCTCATGTTTATCGCGAGCGTTGTCGTCGTTGCACTTCCAGGCGACGTAGTTGCGCTCTGCCCCGATGTGATCACGTTCGGCGTCCCGACAGCAAAAACTGTTGTCGAGGTCGCAGTCGCGTTGCTCCCCACGTCACATCGTAGGGAAAGCGATACCGAAGAATTACCAGGAACGATAAGCGCGTTGTCGAAGACGATCGTATTCGTTCCACTTGTGACGTTATTGAGAACGTTCGCGCCGGTATTGAGCTGCGTGAAGCTCTGATTGTAGATCCGGCAACCGCTGAGGCTCGACGCTGAATATCCAGCTGCGATAGTAATCGGAACGGATGACACCTGCGCACTATTGGACCCGGCATTGGATATCTGGATATTGCCCAGCCATACCCCCGAGCCTGCCGAGACCACTGGCGTTCCTGGTGTCATTGTCGCAGTCACGCCTGCACTTTGTGCTGACACCGACGCGATAGTCCCCGCCATAAGAACCACAGAGACAAGAACAGCCACGAACATGTATCGTGATAGGTAACTAATCATACTTTTTTTCTTTACATTGGTAATGCAGCGCTGGTCCCCTCCCAGCCATCTGCGCTTCCAATACTCTCGCTTCCAGATTAACAGAAGATGAAGACACAACTGTTATGCGCATGAAAAATCCCGCCTCCAAGCGGGACAGCAATTTACCCTTATTTTAAAGCCCCATATAGATGAAAACCGCGCCCAAAAGGACGCGGTCTTTTCAGCTTCCGGAAGCGCCCTATTTCATGTGTGCCGAGACGAGTTTTGTCATCTCGAACATCGTTACTTCTCCCTTTCCGCCGAAAATCGGCTTCAATTTGTCGTCTGCGAGAATATTTCTCTTGTTCTTTGGGTTTTGGAGGTCGTGCTTCTTGATATATTCCCAAATTTTCTTAACGACCTGGCCTCGAGGCATTGGTCCTTTGCCGACCACTGCTTCAAGCTCTGCCGATAGATCATAAGGCTTAAGTAATGCTGGATTTGCTTTGCGCACCATAAAATTTTCGAACTAATGTTAATTACTAGCTATGGGAACATTGTACCAGGGGGATGGTCTTCGCAAGACCCCTCTGGGGATAGGTCACAATTCTGCGCTCATTGCAAGTTTCGTGCCAAAATGCGCGCGCCCTCTAAACCTCCATTATCACCAAGTGCAGCCATTTTTATCGCGGGAACATCTGGATACACAGAGGCAAGAAGCCGCCTGAGGGAATCCTCTGTGCGAGGAATCGGTATCGGATTGACGCCAATTATCATTGAACCTCCGAGGACAATCGTATCGGGAGACCAGTGCAAGACTGTGTTGTAGAGGCCTTCCGCAAGCATATCTGCCAATTTTTCCCGCTCTTCGAGCGAATCCAGATCTTTCGGCGCAATGCCGAATTTCTTCGAGACGGCCGTGCCGGAAACCAGGTCCTCCAATTTCCCTTCGGCCACAAGCTGCTTTCCCGTCTCGAATCCAAAAGTGAATCTGTCTATCGCGCCGTCCACGATGCGCACACCGTTCACGCCAGTCGAGACAGTGACATAGGCAAGGATAGAAGAACCCTTGCCCGCCCCGACATGCGCCTCACCGAGGCCCACCATCGCGACATCATTCTCTAGCCGAACAGGGCATGCCAGCCGTTTTTCGAGTTCTGCCCGTAGCGGCTTATCGTTCCAATCGATGAGATTTTTCTTGGTAGAGTTGAAAATGTGCGAGCGGGTCTTGTCTATCGTCCAGCCGACGCCTCCGACGAGAGCAGAGGGCTGCACACCGCCCAACATATTTCTTGCCGTTGTCTCGATAGCGCCAACGCCCATGTCGAACAAAGGCGGCGTCGGTAATGTCCGAATATCATCGACTTTGCTGCCATCTGTAGACACGCCTACGCGCAAATTCGTCCCGCCCAAGTCAAATACAATGAATGGTCCTGCCATCCACACATTGTGCCACAGATTCTCACGCTTACGGGCAGGAAAATAATCCCCAGATGCGAGGCACGGAGAAGGCGGGTTTCGAAACGTACAAGCGTACGGTGAGAAACCCGCAGAGGCTCCGTAACGAAGCAGATGGCGGGTTATTTTGCAGGTTCTTGAAAAAGAACCGATGCCCGTTCCCAAAATTCTGGATGGCCGTGTTCCTTTATGTAATACCACCATTCCGCCCCCCACAGGTAATGTTCGGCGAATCCGCTGCGTGCCGCGAGCGAAAGAACATCTTCAAATCTCTCCAGACTCATGCGCTCTAGTTGTTCCGTAACTGAAGAGTGGCTGATGCCTTGGTGCATCCACGGCTCAAGCCCGACCTCAACAGAGATCGATGGTTTTTTTCCGAAGAATACGTCTGCGAGATTTTGTTTCAAGCGGAAGAATCCTGGCGTGATGGGGTAGCGCCAATACCCGATATGCTTCGTGTACACATAGACGTACATCGTCGAACCAAACACGTCCGCATACTCTCTTGCCTTGTACCAGAGTCCAAACTCCCCTCCGTCTGTTACAAGGATCTCGTGTGTAGGGTCGAGCTCTCGCACAAGCGCTATTTCTTCCGCAAAAAATTCTTCATCTGGCTCGCCACAGATATGCCTCGCGAAATTCAAAAAGGGCTCGTTCTCTACCTGCCAAAGACTTAGGTTCGGATACTCCTTGTATCTCTCGACAACCGCCGTAACATACTGACGTATCTCCATCTTTTGCTCTTCCCACTCCATGTAGCCCACCCAATGGGGCGTATGGCATTCTGGCCAACCTGGCGCCTTTCTTCCCACTGCCAATATCACTTCCGCATTTTGTTCGCGCGCAGCTCGCATCTGATAGTCCAGTGCAGAAAAATCATACTGGTCACGCTCCGGCTCTATCATAGGCCAGTGAGCAGAGAGGCGTATTTTTTTAACTCCAAGCTCATCAAGGATGGCTAGGTATGTTTCCTTCCAATCGAGCCCAAGTTCCTCTGCATGCAGCTTACTGAACGAAACACCGTACTCAAGGCTCTCCGGCATGGCGCGCATCGAGAGCAGATACGTCCCCGCAACAACAATGATCAGCGCTGCCGCAAAATATTTCATGTGAGATACAGTGAGGCGAGCCCAAAGACAACAAGTGCAATTCCCCCTGCCGTATGCCACCAACCTGCATGCACGTGAGACGTGCGCGGGCTCGGGCCGGATATCCATTTCGAGAAAACGTAGGTAAGCCCAAAGACGAACACGAACTGCAGCCCTGCAAGTGAATTGACAATAGACACGCTGCCCAAAGAAACGGCGAACGCCGAAAGTACGCTCGCGCTTCCGGCGATTATCTTATTTCCAAGAACGAGAAAACGTGCGCTGTGAGATGAATGCGTCCCGCCTTTTAGAATGACGTGACGAAGAGCGGGCACGAGCAGAAGGAGCAGCGCCGCGACCACATTCATCATTCGAGTCCAGAAGAGGCCGTCATAGAAATTGGATGCATTGAATATCAGCTTGCTTAAAAAGACGGTCGCACCGAACCCAATGCCGGAGATAATCGCGTATCTGAATGCACGCATCGTAAAGTGGTAATGGGAGATAAGCGCGGTACCCGCAACCAAGAAACCAATGGGGATTATGTGGAGAGCAGCCACATCGCCGTCTATCCAAACGCTCGCCAGAACAACGGTCGTCACCGCAGATATCGCACCAACTGCAGGGGCCACATCGGAAGCGAATGCGATACGGAGCGCAGAATAGAGCGCGTAGATGGCGATGAGAAATGTTACCGCGGACGCGAAGGAGAGGGCGAGAACATACAGTGATGGTAATGACACCAGTCCAAAAGGCGCGATAACGACGACAAATCCGGATAATAACGAAACATAAAACGCATACACGATCGGTTTCCCGATGTGCTCTCTATGGAGCACGATGTGTTTGTCGAGAAGAATCGCGATTGCGAATAAAAACTGCGCGAAAATTGCCAAGCCGAGCCAGGTGGTCATATCAAATTTACGAAACTCGTCGACGGCTAGTGTTAAGGAAGGCCTCGGGAGGAGTGGCGACGACGTACGGAGAAAAATTTCAGCAGAAATTTTTCGTGCCTGACGAGACACTTGCCGAGAAAGAGTTTCGCTCTCACTAGTCTACCAGCCCGTTGTGCTCAATTATCTCCTTATACACGTATGCTGACGGGCGTATCTTGCGTTCCTGCGTCTTGAAATCCACTTCCACGAGCCCGAATTTTTTTGTGTACCCGTGCGCGAGCTCGTAGTTATCAAGAAGCGACCAGTACATGAACCCACGCACATCAACACCCTTTTCCATCGCAACATGCATGCAACGTATGAGGCGCTTGATGTAATCCGCTCTGATCGAATCTGCCGCGTCCGCTACCCCCGCTTCCGCGACCCATACTGGCTTGCCGTAGCGCTTTACCAAGAGGAGTGCATTGCACAGACCCTCCGGATACACATCCCAACCCATATCGGTCTTCTCATACGTTGCTGTATCGCCAAATTTCTTGTGCATGTAGTAGTTGACCCCAATCGAGTCGCACTTGTGGTGTATGCGCCCCATTAATTGGTGCGTCCAGTGCCAATTCATAAACCAGGCGAGAAGTTTGTTTATCGGATTCGCATTTGCGTGAAAAAGGACGACATGATGCACGATTCCGACTTCTGCGCCGAACGCATTCTTTTTTATCTCGTCGTATGCAAGATTGTGCGCCTTCGCGAGCTGCTTTAGAACCCTGAAGTATCGAAGAATATTTCGCCAACTTACATCATGTTTTGAACTGTGCGGATTCTTGTACCCAGGAACGCCAATTCGATCAATACCAGGCCATTTTTTGAACGGCGGCCACGTCCCCCGGCGCCATCCATTTGATGCATACGGCAAAGGTTCATTAATAGTTGCGAAGTGGCGGCAGTCATTCCCCAGTTTCTTTGCAACATACCCGCAATAGCGCGCAAAAATCTCTGGCGCATCTTTCCTTTCAAAGCCTCCACTCTCAGAAAACCACAAGGGCAGTGTGAAGTGCCAGATAGTTATGAAGGGTTTGATATGCCTCGCACGGAGTGCAGCGAGAACATCGAGGTAATGCTTTATCTCCTTCTCGTCGAACGTCCCTTCCACTGGTTCTATTCGGGACCACTCGATAGATATTCGATGGCAATTGTGCCCAAGCTGTTTCGCGATATCAAAATCACTCTCGTATCGGTTGTAGAAATCACATGCGTTACCTATTTCCGGCACCCGCCCCTCACGTGCGTACTTTGCCCAATCCATGTTTTCGATGCCGCCTTCGGTTTGGAAGGATGAGGTGGCCGCTCCCCAATAAAATCCCTCCGGGAATTTTTTTGTGTCGCTTCGGTCACTCATATTTTTCTGCTGAAAAATTGCGCGACCCCGCCTCCCTCGCCTGCGCTCGGTCCGGCCTTGCGTCGCTCCCTACCTCGCGACTCACCCCAATAAAATCCCTCAGGAAATTTCTTTTCAGCCATGGTGCGTCAATTCTATCAGCAAAAAAGCACACTACTTCCGTCCTAACGAGAATGGCCGCAGATACATCCCTACGGCATATACATCCCACACCACTGTGACTATGTACCCCGCCAAGGAAATTGCCATACCCCACCACACTATAGGAGAAACTGGATGCAAGGCGAGGAAATAGAACGAACAGAGAATGAAAACGGACTCTGCCCAAAAATATAATAGATGGTACTTTCCTCCGATCGTTAGATTTCCTTGCGGCGCAGTGAATGCCCAATCCCATCGCGATACTCGCAAAATATTGTTTGCATACGCTTTTTTTGTCTGCATAACCCAAAAGAGAGCAACAAGACCTCCAATGAGCCCGGCAATACCAATAACGAAGAGGTGGTCTTGCCAACTATGTGCAAGCACACTAATGACAAACCCGTTCAATGCCGAAAGAAACACTAAATCGCCGATAAGCAATGTTTTGTAATCTGACCAAAATAAAAACTGTCTTCCTTGCCACGATGACGTTCCTCTTTCCGGTATTTCCTTTCTCCGTATCGATATCCTCTGAAAGATCTCAAACCCCGGATAGACCAAAAGGGCGCTGATGAGTGCCGCAAAAATGTAGGTTCCCCAATCCATCACGCGTCGACAACCGACAGTCCCCCAAAGTCGGTCTTTTTGACTTCTTTGTAAAGCGGATTCTTGAGAAGCGCGGGTTTCCCGCCACGTTCGACTACATAATATGCAAACCCGCGCATTTTTTTTACCATTTCGTAATCCGCATGCCCCGGCATCGATGCGGAATCGCCCGCGCCCTCAACCGGGCTATCATCCATCATAACCATCCAGGTCTTTCCGGTATTGACGATAAGATGCCCGTGGCCTGGCGGCATATATGCCGAATCGCCCGCCTTCACCACTGCCGCTTTAAATTCCTCTACCTTGTCCGCTTGAGGCACGCCATTTTCTTCAACTAATCTCTGTTGCAGCACGACACCTTCGCCTCCAACGAACCAGTATGTCTCATCCAGCTTCCCAATATGATAGTGCCCGTACGTCTTGATGTATTCGCCCCCAACAGTACCAGATTCAAGTATGGTCACATTCCGCTTGGTAGACCCGCCGCGGATCATATAGTAGTGGACTGAAGGGCCAGGAGAGTCCGGCGAGAGAAGCACGTCTTGCATCTTCTCATGTGTCCGCGCAGCAAACGGTTCGAATGCCATAGCGGCAGTATAACCCAATCTCAAGCGAGCGCTGCCATTTTGCATATACGCGTCGAGTGCGCAGGTATTTTAGGCGGTATGAGCCATTCCTCCGCCTAAAATACCTGCGCCGAGAAAGCGATGCAAAATGGCACGCGATCAATCTTCATGAAGCGTTCATTATCAATATGTATTAATTGTATTTTGCGCATGACTGGCATCACCTTTTCAACTAACAAAATGAGGTTCTTGCCCGCACTGCGAACACTACTCCCCCGCAAGCAAGACATCCTTCCGTCACTCCTCGTGATTCTTTTCTTTATCTCGTCTGCACGACTGACGCTGTCACTCCTCCCGCCGATGAATATCGCGCCGGCACTTATCTGGTCGCCCCTAGGAATATCGCTCGCATTTACGTTCCTCTTCGGATATCGCATGGCACTTCCAATCATGCTTGCGACTTTCTTGCACCTCCTCACTCGTGGCACACCGCTCGCCGGCATTATTGCGGGAGTTATCACAAACGCGGCATTTCCGCTCCTCGGAACATACATCATGAGACGATTCAGTTATGCCTCGCAAATGAATCGGACGCGCGATGCCTACACGATCCTCATCGTCGGATCTATCGTTACGATGATGTTCCCCGCTACGCTGTTTTCGATTCAATGGATCACCGGCACATTGCCGACGGAAGATTTCATCACGAGATTTATCCGGATTTGGAGTGCTGCCGTATTCAGTGTCGTCATATTGACACCCCTCATCACCAGCTGGTTCGCCGATATGTCCGTGCGACTCCGCACGAGGCAGCTTGCCGAAGCAGGGCTTGCACTTGCAGGTATAGTTGCAGCAGCTGTCTTGGTGTTCCTCACGCCATACGCGCAAGTCTTAGGCGGACTCGTCTTCCTCGTCATTCTGCTCCCGTTTCTCTGGATCTCACTCCGTTTTGAAACAAAGTACACTGCCCTCGCGCTCTTTCTCATGTCGGCGATAAGCGTCGTCGGTGTCGCGCTAAACATGAGCGGCTCACCAAGCCCGATCGGGCAACGCCTCTATACAGTGGAACTCTTCATGGTCTTTCTCGCCTTCATTTTCTATATCCTGTCCTCGCTCGTTGAAGAGCGGCGCAGGTCCGCTCTCGGGCTCGAGCAACACGTGCAACAACTGGAAAAAGCTCTGGGCCAAATAAAAATGCAAGACAAGGCAAAAAGCGAATTTCTTGCGGTACTCGCACATGAACTAAGAAATCCGCTTGCCCCGATTGTAAGTGCCCTTGAGCTTCTACAATTAAAAGGAGTTTGGAAAAGCGACGCCGAAACATTTGAGCTCATAGATGATCGAGTCAAAACAATGCGCCGTCTTCTCGACGACCTTCTCGATATCGCGCGGATCTCGCAGAACAAACTGAGATTGCAGAAAACGCCGACAGACGTCTATGCCATCGGAAAGCAAAGCATCCAATCGATCCAGAATCAACTCGAAAGAAAGCAGCAGCGCGTGGAATTCATGGGGCCACACGAGACTCTGCTACTCGACGCAGATCCAATACGAATTGAACAGGTCATACGGAATCTCCTCAGCAACGCATCGAAATTCTCCGAGAAAAGCTCTGCGATTTCGATAGCAATAACGCGTGTTGGCGATATGGCGGAAATTCGTGTCAACGATACCGGCATCGGCATCGACCCCTTGATGCTAGAGAAAGTGTTCGAACCGTTCCTCCAGATCGAACAGGGTCACAGGAATAAAGAAGGTATAGGGATCGGGCTATCCATAACAAAGCGCATCGTCGAGATGCACGGAGGCTCAATCGAAGCAAAAAGTGAGGGAACAAGACGCGGGAGCGAATTTATCGTGAGACTTCCGCTTGATGTCGCGACGATGGAGTCGCAACTTATTCCAAACACTTCGCCGGAACGATCGCCTGCGCCGGAGTGTACATCAATCCTTGTCGTCGATGATAACAAGTCGGCTGCACACTCTCTTGGAAAACTCCTAGAGCTCACAGGGCATGCTGTCTCGTATGCCTACACGGGAGAGGAAGCGCTGCGCACCATTTCCCTGACGACACCCAGATTCATGGTCCTCGATATTGGCCTCCCTGACATGAGCGGGTATGAGGTTGCAAAACAAATTCGCGAGAGAGGCTTCCGCGGGACGGTGATAGCATTGACGGGCTACGGGCAGAAGGAAGATAAGATGCGTTCACTCGAAGCGGGCTGCGATCATCACATGGTAAAGCCGATAGGTATTAAAGAATTGCAGGCGATGTTGGTGACGGTGTAAATTGCTCGCTAGAGCTTCGTGTCCGCGGGATATTTTTGGCGGACAGAATGCTCCACCGCCAAAAATATCCCGCAGAGACTTCGCCAGTGCATATTTCGAGTCGCACCGACACGCGACTTTTTTGAGGTTGAGAGTATACCCCCACACCTTTTGTACCGAAAGGTGTGGGGGTATACTCCAACGCTATGCCCAATATCAGGAAGGACGTGCTGGTCAATCTCGCGGTACTCGTGATTGCGATGGGGGCGCTGTATATTGCCATCCGCACATTTGGAGGCGACGAGATGCAACGATGGATCGAGGGTGCAGGGCCACTCGCGCCAATCGCACTTGTCGCGGCAAAAGCGTCTACCATCATATTCGCGCCACTATCGGGCGCACTCATCTACCCTCTTGCCGGCACGCTATTTGGTTTCTGGAAAGGTTTTGCGCTCTCGGTCCTCGGAGACACCATTGGAGGCGCCGTTGCATTTTGGATAAGCCGGCTATGGGGCAGGCGCGTGGTGGAGAAGATGTTGGGTTCCGACACTGGACTTCTCGGAAAAATATTAGAGATGATAGGCACGGTGAAGGGTTTTCTCTTTACCCGCATCATATTCATAACCGCGCAAGACATTCTTGCTTACGCTGCAGGCCTCACGAAGCTGCCTTTTCTTCCATACATAACGATCCACATCGGCATAAGCCTTGTCCCGACATCAATACTGACCGGCCTCGGCTCTGTACTTCTTGAGAACCCCACACCAACCACGCTCGGGCTCCTATTCGGCGGCATGAGTGCAATAGGAGTGATATCCATGCTCGCATTCATGTATTTCTCCGGGTTCCAATTCGCGGACACAAAGGAACGTGCGCCAGAAGAATCTACGGATATAATCCGCAAATGAACAAGAAGCCCCTACTCAACTCGGCAGAGGCACGGCGTCTTGCAAAGGAGCACGGCACGCCGCTGTATGTGTACCGAAAAAACATCATCCAAAAAGCGTTTCGGTTACTTCATGGTTCAATCCCCTTTCCCCGCACTAAGGTGTTTTACGCATGCAAAGCCAACGCCCATGCGGGAATTTTGAAGGTTTTGAAACAGGAGGGCGCGTGCATCGAGGCAGTCTCCATTGGCGAGGTGCGGGCAGCTCTCTCCGCCGGATTTCCGGCGAGCAGAATTTCGTATACGTGCAGCAACATCTCTCTCGAAGAACTTTTGGCAGTGATGAAAACTGGCGTCCGGGTGCATCTTGACTCCCTGAATCAGATAGCATGGTGGGGTGAGGCAAAACCAAATTCAAAGATCTCCATTCGAGTAAACCGCGGATTCGGCGCGGGCGAGAATCCGCACATCGTCACGGGAGGCAAAGAGAGCAAATTCGGCATCTACTATACTGATTTGCCAGAAGCAATACGCATTGCGTCTCGGTATCGTTTAAAAATTGTCGGCCTCCAGCAACACATTGGTTCCAATATTTTCGACCCTCATACGTATCTCAAAGGAGTACGTCTCATGCTGAGTACTGCGACACGTTTCCCGGAACTTGAATTTGTAGATTTTGGCGGCGGTTTCGGCATTCCTTATCGCCCAGAACAGAAGCCGCTAGACGTCCGACGTCTTGGAAATGAAACAGCTGCGATCTTTTCAGAATTTTGCCGCAACCGGGGAAAAACATTGGAACTTGCTATCGAACCTGGGCGATACCTCGTCGCAGAAGCGGGCGCGCTCCTCGCGCAAGTGGTCGACATAAAGAAGACCCCAGGGCACACCTTCGTAGGAATCAATACCGGCTTTAACCATCTTATCCGGCCCGCATTCTACGGTTCGTACCATCATGTGTTCAACCTCTCGAACCCAAAAGGGAGAAATGAATTGGTGAATATCGTCGGGAATATTTGCGAATCCAGCGACTTTTTCGTCAAACGAAGAGCGCTTCCAAAAGCGCGACTTCGCGACTTGCTGTTATTCGCCGACGCGGGAGCATACGGCTACGCGATGAGTTCGGACTACAACCTCCGCGAGAAGCCAAAAGAAATCCTTATCTAAAGAGTCTCTCAACGTTCACTTCACGAAGCGTTTCAATTACTTCGCTGACTCCACGCACAGCGGCAAGAGCAGCGTGCTCTGTCTTTGGCCCGATTGCGATAATGTAGCCTATCCCTGCATGTAACGCCGCAGCAATACCCGATCGGGCATCTTCCACGACAACGCAATCTTTGGGATTAAATCCTAGCGCAGCGGCAGCTTTCAGGTATATGTCTGGGGCAGGCTTCCCCTTTAACGTCCCGTCGTCACACACGATCTTTTCCAGATCAAACCAAGTATGCAAACCGAGCAGTTCATCAAAAAATGGAATGTTCATGGCGGGCGATGACGTTCCGATGGTGAATGGTATGGTTTGCTTCTTTAGGTTCTCAAATAGTTCAATCGCCCCGTCATTCAGATGGTATGCATCGCCTTGACGCCTCGCAAGCGCCTGATACGCATGCTCTTTTTCAAGCATCACGGCGTCGACGTCTGCGTCACTTGCTTCTCCTCCACGAAGATATTCAACAGCCGACCTGTTCGTTCTTCCGTGCAGATTGTGCTTGAATTCGGATTCCGTAAGTTCACGGCCAATCAATTTCTTTGCAATATCGCTCCATATCTCGTCGTGCAAATGTTGGTCCAGGAGAAGCACGCCGTTGAAATCGAAAATGATCCCCTTGTACTTTTTCATGCCACGAAGGATAGCATGAACTGTATTAAGCCTCGTCGCACGCACAACTTTTTTGCCGTCTTCGCAGGCCCGACGGGGCCGAGACCGAGCGCTGGGCCAGCAGGCCCAGATAGCGACGGCAAAAAAGCTGTGCGAAGAAAGAGGCTTGCGATCAACGCCACTCCTTCGCGACACCCCACTTTATTTTGAGTGCCGCCCCAAGCGTTATGAGAACAAGTGCCGCACAAATGAGCCAGCCGACGAATGGAATGTATCCGAGAATAAAGTAGAGGACGACGCCAAGCAGGACTGTTTTCCAATTCACTTCGTAATAGTTCTTAGTCCACCATGCGGAAACGAGAGACCCTAATACGACAGAGGCCATAAGATGCGCGAATATGAGCGCAGCGGCATACCCGAGAAGCCCAATCGCGCCAAGCGGAATTCCGATCACAGTCACAAGCAAAATCACAGACGCTATTGGCCACACAATGAACGCGACGACGCCACGCCCAAGTTGCGGCAAAGGCTCGGTGAGCGCATCTGAAACTAATGTTTCGGTATAGCGTTTGAATAGGTAAAAGAACGCGAACGCGCCGACGAGAAGCATCAAGAATTTCCCGATGAGCCACGCTGAGACGAGGGCCGCGATGCCTGTCTTTGCGACACCTCTCAACTCTTCGCGCGTTGTTTCAAGTTGTTTGAACTCAATTTTTCCGTTCACTTTTCCACCTTCTTCGATTGTGACCTCCTTTCCCGCCGTGTAGGTAAGGTCTCCTGAAATAAGGGCCCCGGGACCGAGCGTCACTTTTTCTGCCTGAACCTCAACCATTCCTCGGATGGCGGAATTTATATAGACATCGCCACCCGCAATGCGAACGTCCCCTGCAACGGGCGCATCAATGCGCACCGTCCCACTAGCGCCGACGACATCTCCTCCGACTCCCGCGCCTGCAATCGTGACTTGCCCGCCGCCGAACGCCACATCGCTTGCGACTTTGCTATGTATTGTGATATTGCCCCCTACTACGCGTACATCGTCAGACACGTCGCCCAGAATTGTGATATTCCCGCCCGCAACCAAGAGATCGCCCTGTGTCGTGCCACTTATGAGGACACTGCCCCCTGCTGCGATAACGTCTCCTGTTACTGCACCAGCCTGCGTCACATTCCCGCCCGCAATGTACAGGTCATCCTGAATAGTTGTGCCACTTGCAACCGATGGTTGCTCGCCGGCGCGAAGTTCTGCAGCAAAAGCCGCGACAGGGACAAGCCCGATCGCGGCAATCGCTATCGCTAGTAATCGAGTGGAGAATGAGTTTTTCATTGCTCCACTATACCACCGTTATCTCACGCGCCTGGGGTTGGCGCAGCCGTGAACCATGTGTTGTCTGCTGCGCGTTGTGCAGTCTCCTTTGTCGTATTGTTGCCTTTCTGCGGCGCACCGCCGATCTCCCAATCAGGTGCACCGTTCACGGAGTTAATAATGACCGCCGACGCATTCTGAAGATTCAAGAGTTCTCCAGCATTCTCAAGTGCTCCGGTATACGTACAATCTGCAGTTAAGCTTGCGCTATTGGGAGTGCGCACGAGAAGGAAAAACCCGCCGGCTGCGACAGTTGTATTCGCACACGCCTCTGTAATGGCAATGTTCGGAGTGCCATCATCCGAAGCAAGCGTCCAACCCGTAAGATTCACCGCTTCCGATCCTCGATTCTTGAGCTCGATCCATTCAGCATCCGCATCTGCAGTCTCGCCGATCATACTGCCCATCCATGCGATCTCGTTGATAACCACATCTGCTTCCGCTTGCGGCTCGTTGTCGTCGTTCGTAATCGTACACGTCGCTTCACCCCCATTCACGACAACCACATCTGTGCAATTCTGGAAGCCCGCCGTATACCCAGCTGCTGCAACCTCTGTTACGTCATACGTCCCCGCATCGACGGTTACATCGTTCTGTCCATCAGCTTCAAACGCAGTCGCCGCGCCGCCATTCACCTCGAACGAAAAGTCATCGGCTGTCGCTGCTCCCCCATCATCATTCACGACAACTTTTACGATGTGCAACGTACCTTGTTTGTCGTCGTTCGTAATGGTGCACGTTTTATCATCCCCATTCGCTAGCGTAATCGTGCCATCCGATGCGCAATCACCGGTGATCGCCATCGTGTAACCGCCATCTGCTGTTTCCGATACGGTGTGTGCGCCCACTGCATACGTATTTTCAACTCCTGATGTCACACCGCCACCATCAACAAAAAGTGGGAAGTCTGCAATTACTTTCGTGCCTCCGTCGTCATTCACCACCACCTTTGTCACCGTCAGCTTCGGCGCTATCGGCGCTGGTTCGTTATCATTGTTCGTGATAGTGCACGTCGCGCTGCCACCGTTCGAAATGACAACATCCGTACAATTGTTGTAACTCGTCGTGTAGCCATCAACTGCAACCTCGGTAATGTCATACGTACCTGCATTCAGGGTGACATCATTTTGTCCGTCAGATTCGAAGACTACGCTAGAGCCGCCATCGATCTGGAAGGAAAAATCTCCGAATACTTTCGCGCCAGCATCATCATTCACCACAACTTTAACGACATGCAGAGTTCCCGGCATGTCATTGTTCGTAATAGTGCATGTCTTATCTTCGCCTTCCGCGAGTGTGATAGTGCCATCTGCTGCGCAGTCGCCGCCCCAATCGCCGGCATCGTAGCCAAACACTTCAACTTCAGAAACTATGTGAGCCCCAGTCGTTACCGTGTGAGTGGCACTCCACGTGACATTCGCGCCATCAATCTTTGCTTGGAAATCGTTCGCGCTCGCTTGCCCGCCGTTATCATTCACCACTGTTTTGACGAGCGTCAGAGTCGGAGGATTCGGCACATCCGTTACGGTCACCGTCGCGCTCTTCGTGATGAGTCCGCCAGGACCCGAGCACGTAAGCTCGTAGGTTGTTGTGTCCGTAGGAGAAACTGATTGGCTGCCATCGACACTCTTAACTCCACTCCACCCATTCGAAGCCTCGCATGAAGTTGCATTTGTTGAATCCCAGGCAAGAGTAGAGCTTTCACCTTCTTCTATCGCTGCGGGGTCTGCCGTGAACGTGAGTGTAGGTTCAGAAGGAGGGGGTGGGAGCGCCTGTTTGCATGGCCGAGGGACTTGCACGCGTAGCCCCGCCGCTTTCACTTCCTTTACGCAAAGATTAAAAGGACCGATCGGAAGTTCTAACACGATGTCAGCCGGCGCGGGTGCAAACGGAAATCCAGGCCAGAATGCAGCGGACGCTGAGAGAGGAATCGCTACTAATAAAAAAAGCGCAAGCGAGAATGCCGCGCCTAAAGAAAAACGGATGCTGTGTAGCATAGAGAAACGTATGCTAACGCGCGCCCATGATTCACGCGGGAGGACTAATATGGCAATTGTATATCGTAAGCGTGACAATAGAATGAAGAACATCTGTGGACAACCAAAGAGGAGGATATAATGGGTAAGATGCAAAAAAATGTCCCGTGGGCTCTGTCCTCTGACGAAGCATTAAAGACACTCGAAGCAAGGCACGAGGGACTTTCGGATTCGGAAGTGAAAAAAAGGATGTCGCATTTTGGCCCGAACACGCTTCCAAAAGGAACACGCCTTGATGCGTTCGCAATACTGCTGCGCCAATTCGCATCCCCTCTCATTTTTATCCTGCTTGTGGCAGCCGGCATTACGATGCTTCTGAAGGAGTGGGTCGATGCATCGGTTGTATTGCTCGCAGTCTTTGTGAATGCGGGACTCGGCTTTTATCAAGAGTATCGCGCAGAGAATACTCTCGCAAAGCTCACGACCTACATTAAAGAACGCGCCCGCGTCATACGCGGAGGCAGTGAGACGGAAGTTGATTCAGAATTCCTGGTCCCTGGAGACGTGGTGCGCCTCGCCTATGGCGCGCGCGTTCCTGCAGACGCGCGCATCATTTCTGCTTCGAACCTTTTTATCGACGAATCGATACTCACGGGCGAATCGCTCCCCGTCCAAAAGAACACCGATACTGTTTCCGATGCGGCAGGGGTGGCGGACAGAACAAACATGGCATACGCCGGAACAATGGTCGTTGACGGAACGGGACTCGCGGTCGTTTCAGAAACGAACGGCAGAACAGAGATTGGGCGCATCGCGGAACTCGTGAAGAGCACGGGGCATCAAGAGACGCCCTTGCAGAAGGCACTTTCCAATATCGCGTGGCTCATCTTTATAGGGGTTTCGTCTCTCGTTGCCGTCATGTTCTTCATCGGGATATCGCGAGGCGTCCCGTTCCTCGAAATGCTACTTATGGCATCCGCTGTTGCGGTTGGCGCAGTCCCCGAAGCGCTTCCCATCGCGCTTACGGTCATTCTTGCGGTGGGAGTCATGCGACTCGCAGAGAGAAAGGGGGTCATTCGCAATCTCGCTGCTGCAGAGACGCTGGGCTCAGCAACAGTAATACTCACCGACAAGACGGGAACGCTCACGCAAGCGAACATGCGTCTCGTCGGCATTGAAACAAAAGAAGAAGCAATTGCGGGGGGCGCACAGAAAGAAGATACGTCTCGTTCCGCGAAACGCGCGCTACTCGAAGCCGCGCTTCTCGGCATCGACGTAACCATAGAAACAAAAGGCAAGGAAATGTTATTTGGCGGGCGCTCGCTCGACGTTTCCATTGCCCGTGCTGCTCACGCCGAAAAATTCGATGTCGCTGCCCGCATGAAGGAAAAACATCCGCCGCTTCTTGCATTCAATTCAACGAACAAATTTTCCATCGTGCGCAATGAACATAATGAGCATTTCGTTATCGGCGCGCCGGACATTTTGCTTCAGCGCTCGACAATGTCGAAAGATGATTTCCTTGCGATTGAAGCGCACGTAAAAAAAATAAGTGGAGAAGGAAAGCGGCTTCTCGGGGTCGCGCGGCTTCACGGACACGCGAAGGACAACGCTGAGCCTGATGACGCGCAGAAACTGGATTTCCTAGGCATTCTTATTTTTCGGGACCCTATCCGCCCGGAAGCAAAAGGTGCGCTGAAACGGATGGAAGAGCTTGGCGCACGTGCAATCATGGTGACCGGAGACTTAAAAGGCACCGCAATCGCCATTGCCCGCGACCTCGGATGGGACGTGCATGAAGGGCATGCACTTGATGGCTCCGAGCTACGCGCGCTTTCCGATGAAGAGCTGAAAAAAGCGTTGCCGACTATCAAAATATTCTCACGTGTTACGCCAGAGGATAAGCTGCGCATCGGAAAAATTCTTCGCGAACAAGGGGAGATCGTCGCAATGACCGGCGACGGGGTTAATGACGCACCAGTGTTGCGCTCGGCAGATATCGGCATCGCACTGGGAAGTGGAACAGATGTTGCGAAAAGCGCCGCAGACGTCGTCCTCCTCGACGATAACTTCAAAACTATCGTTGCGGCTATCGAGGAAGGACGGCGCATTCTCGCGAACACGCGGAAAGCATTCGTGTACCTGATGACCAGCTGCTTCGACGAAGTCGTGCTCATTGGCGGTTCGCTTCTCGTCGGGCTCCCGCTTCCCCTTTCTGCACTGCAGATAATCTGGGTAAATTTCATCACCGGCTCTTTGCCTGCGCTTTCTTACGCGTTTGAGCATCTCTACAGTGAGCAACCGTCCCATTCGCGAGGCGCCGGCGCCATTTTCGACACGAAGGTGCGGGTCCTCACGCTCGGAATCGGCGCTATCACGTCGCTTCTTCTCTTTTTTCTTTACTACATTTTGCTCGCGTTCGAAATTCCTCTTGAAGAAGCGCGAACCATTCTCTTCCTGTGTTTCGCCTCGTACGTACTTGTCGTCGCATACTGTTTCCGGAGCCTCCGCCGCCCGCTATTCACGTACCCAATCTTCTCTAATCGAGAGCTGAACTGGAGCGTCATCATAGGCATTGGCCTCATGCTAGCGACGGTAGCGATACCTGCGATTCGCCCGATCTTCCACATCGAAGCCGCGCCGCCTCTCTCACTCTTGTGGATAGTCATCGTGTGGGTATTCTTCAACATCACGATAGTCGAGACGACCAAATGGATATTCCGCAGTATGGTAACAACGAGATAGCGCTATGAAGAAAAAGCTTATCGCTCTCGCGGCTCTCGTCCTCGCAGTTGTCGCCGTCTGGTTTGCCCTTCGCATCTATCAAGAAGCGTCCGGCGCGCTCCCCATTATCTCCCCTGCCCCGGAACTGCCTGCGGGCGACGAAGACCTACCGTTCACTGTGCCGCAAGGATTTTCCGTATCGGTTTTCTCGAGAGAAACGCCTGGCGCACGCGCCCTCACGCGTGACCCAAAAGGAACGCTTCTTGCCTCACTCATGTCCAAAGGAAAAATTGTCGCACTCCCCGACATCGATTCGAACGGAAAAGCTGACGAGGTAATCACGATCTTAGAAGGATTGCGAAATCCCCATGGCATCCTTATCCACTGCCCGGACCCCATTAGAGAGCCTCCGGCCTCTAACGGGGCAGGCACAGGCAGTGAAAGCGCGCGCCAGGATGCGTGCCGGCTGTATGTCGCGGAAGAAGACGTTGTCCGATCGTATGCCTATGACGCAGATACGTTTACTGTTTCCTCGCCGCGTACAATTGTTTCCCTGCCACAAAGCGGCGGACATTCGACACGAACACTGCTTTTACACCCAGACGGCAAGACGTTACTGGTTTCCGTCGGCTCATCATGCAACGTGTGCGAGGAAAAAGATGCGCGGCGTGCGAAAGTGCTCGCAATTGATATCGAGGAGGGCGCATTCGGCACCCCGACCGACTTTTCAACCGGGTTGCGCAACATGGTCTTTATGGCAATACATCCCGTGACAGGAGAAATATGGGGCACCGAGATGGGACGCGATCTGCTCGGCGACGATACACCGCCTGACGAGGTGAATATCCTAGAAAGGGGAAAAAACTACGGCTGGCCCATCTGCTACGGAAAGAATGTGCACGACAGTGCATACGATAAAAATACGTACTTCCGAAATCCCTGCATGGAGCCTTTCGAGATTCCTTCGCACATAGATATCCCCGCGCATTCAGCACCGCTCGGACTCGCATTCGTACCGGAAGAAGGATGGCCCGAGGATTACTGGCATGACCTTTTTGTCGCGTATCACGGTTCGTGGAATCGCTCGACGCCGACGGGGTACAAGATAGTGCGATTCGATCTCGATCCGCACGGCAAACCAACCGGTGAAGTGAGCGATTTCATGGCTGGTTTTATCCTGCCTGCGCAGGCAGGCGACGGTCGCACTGTCATCGGCCGGCCCGTCGATATTCTTATTCAGCCCGGCGGCACAATGTATGTCTCAGACGACCGAGCCGGCGCCATCTACCGCATCTACCGAACCCGATAGAAACTCCTTCACAACTTAGAGGTGACACCTCTAAGTTTGGCTCTATAATGCTGGAATGACGTACCGTCGAATACCCTTTGCGGTCGACGAATGGTATCACTGCTTTAGTCGTGGTGTTGAAAAACGAACCACATTTGAGTCCAGGGCAGACTATGAACGATTTATACAGTTGCTCTATTTGGCGAACGATTCAAAACCTATCCAACGGCCGCTTTTTGAGAGACGTACACTGCCAGAAATACTGCAACTACCAAGAATCCGACCCATCGTTGCAGTGGGCGCATTCTGTCTCATGCCGAACCACTTCCATATTCTTCTACAGGAGATTACGGAAGGAGGTATCACACAGTTTATGCGCAAAGTTGGCACTGGCTATACGATGTATTTCAATATCAAAAACGCTCGCGTTGGTAATCTTTTCGTCAAGCCATTTCGGTCCAAGCACATCGATAACGACGCATATTTACGCAAAGTCGCACAATACATTCATCTGAATCCTGCTGAATTGTTCGAGGCAAGTTGGAAACAAGGGAAGGTGAAAGATCTTCGCGCCTTGCAAAAATACCTGATCGAATATCCCTATTCCAGCTTCTCGGCATACGCCGAAAAAGACCGCACTCAAAAAAACATTCTTAACAACGAACTGTTCTCGTTGATCAATGATAATCTGCCACCAATTCGTGAGCTCCTCACAGAATCGACTTCCTACTACAAAGACTTAGAGGTGTCACCTCTAAGTCAGTAGAGGATTTCGAAGTCAGAAAATCCGCGCATTGGTTCTCGCCACTCGACATTCACTTTTTCGACACGAGATAACAGCGAGCCTTTCTTCAAGCGCTCAACGTATTCGTTCAAGATACTTTCACCCCCTTCTGCCATCACCTCGACCGTACCGTCTTTAAGGTTCCGCACAGTTCCAACGACGCCACGCGATCGCGCATTGCGCTGCGCAAAGTCGCGGTACATCACCATTTGGACCCTCCCGTGCACGATCGCCCGAAATGCTTTCATCACATGCCGATGATACAATGCTTGCGATTCCATGCCAAAACATTTCTTTTTCGACCTAGATAACACACTCACGCGAAGCCGCAATAAAATCACCGCAGAACACGCCGCGATCCTCGAGCGGCTCGCTACAAAAGCGGACGTCATCGTCGTTACTGGCGGACAAAAAAAGCAAATTCAAAAGCAGCTTGGGGAAGCGTTGGACGGGAAATATTTCATTCTCGCGCAGAATGGAAATCACGCTGAGACACCGCAGGGAGAACTCTTGTGGGAGAACACATTAACTCCAGAACAAAAAGGCGCGGTTCTCTCTCTTGTCGAAGACATGAAGCGCGACCTTCGTCTCAAAGTGCGTGACGTAGATGACCTTGTTGAAGACAGAGGCAGCTCCATCTGCTACAGCCTTATCGGGCATAACGAAGACATAGAGAAAAAAGAGGCGTTCGATCCAGACCACTCCAAACGCAGGGCGCTCTTAGATCGTTTCAAAGGCAGCGTCAACGAACTACGGGAGAACCATTCAGTAGAGATACGCTCTGGAGGCACCACGACACTGGATTGCTTCGAAGGCGGAAAGAACAAAGGATTTAACGTAAAAGAATTGATAGGCCGAGAAGGGTGGAACACGGACGATTGCATATATGTGGGCGACGCACTTTTTCCGGGAGGCAATGACGAAACAGTCATTGGCATCATCCCGACAAGGTCGGTCAACGATTATAACGCGACCTATGAGTATCTTTCAGAGGTCCTGAAATGAGCAGAGTCGCGGCACGTATCGCCTATTGGATCTGATGCATTTTCGCCAAACCTTCAGCATTCGTCACAACCTCTACATCTTGCGCTTTCACGTAGGCAATCACCTGTTTGAGAGTGTTAGATGAAATGCTTTCCGGATCTCCTCCTTGATCGACTTTGTGAATGAGTAGGATAGCCCATTTCTTCTCCGCACTCGCAGTATCGATGATGTGCTTCACCTGCGCGAAATTCATGCCACCGATATCCCAGCTTTCGAGTTGATATCTATTCGAATTCTTATCGACGAGGCCATTGTCGGTGCCGCGAGCGCCGACATAGCCGGCCTCCTCAACTATCTGATTGATAGATGCATTAGTCGCGCCGAATGTGTGCGCATATGTCGTCGTTTCAATACCCAGATTCAGAAGCACCTCTTTTGCGCCTTCTACTTCTTGACGAGCCTCCGCAGTCGAAAGTGTCGTCAAATCCGCGTGTGACATCGAATGATTTCCGATCTCGTGTCCCTGGGATTTCACAGTAAGAAGCTGTTGCGGAGTAATGAAGTCCGGATATTCGAGATGATCTGTCGTCATGTAATACGTTGTATCGATGTCTGCAGCATCGAACAATGGCAATCCTCTCTCATAGGCCGAATCCCATCCATCATCAAAGTTGAATGAGACCATCGAGCCCTGGGGCTGTGGCTCGGGCACCGGAGTAGGTTCAGGTTCCGGAGTAGGTTCAGGAACTGGCGTCGGTTCTGGTTCCGGCGTTGGTTCTGGTGTTGGAGTCGGTACGGGAACTGGCACAGGTGGTGACACCCTGACTGCCCTAATGTCAGCACGAACTCGGAGCGCCGTGTCCCGCGTTATATCTGCAAATGCAAAAGGTGATGCGCCTAATAATGTAACTGAAATGAGCGCGATCGATGCGATCGTTTTTCTTACCATACGTGGAGTACGTCGATTATTTCCGCTGGCTCCCCCGCCGATTTCCCTTAGCGCTAAGGGTACTACCTCTTCGTGAAGCAGATATGTGGTCCCGCTGTGGATATCTAGTACTGCGAGAAGCTTCATCGCAGCGGAGTCGAATCGTTTCTGCTATAATCCTCCCTCATGGCCGAAAACGCACTCGTCGTAAATGACCTCAAGAAAGTCTACAAAAACGGAACGGAAGCCCTGAAGGGAGTATCGCTTACCGTGCCTGCAGGCGATTTCTTCGCGCTCTTGGGGCCGAATGGCGCGGGAAAAACCACTATCATCGGCATCGTCACGGGGCTCGTGAACAAAACCTCAGGCACAGCAGAGGTCTTCGGATACGATATCGATAAAAAACCCGAGCAAGCAAAAGCACAAATAGGGCTCGTGGGACAAGAACTGAATTTCAATCCTTTTGAAAAACCGCTCGACATCGTGACCAACCAAGGCGGCTACTACGGCATCCCCCGCTCTATCGCCCGCCCTCGCGCCGAACAACTCCTCAAAGATCTTGGCCTAGGCGAGAAAATGATGGGTCGAGCAATGGAGCTCTCAGGCGGCATGAAGCGCCGTCTTATGATAGCCCGCGCGCTCGTTCACAAACCTCGATTCCTCGTTCTCGACGAACCAACGGCTGGAGTCGATGTGGAATTACGGCGCGGCATGTGGGATTATTTGCGGAAACTTACTTCTGAAGGTCTCACAATTCTTCTCACCACGCATTATTTGGAAGAGGCTGAACAGCTCGCAAAACATGTCGCTATCATCAGTAAGGGGCAGATCGTCGCTAACGGCACAATGAGCGATATCTTGGCGATGCACGACGAAGAAGCTGCAGCGAAAAGTGGCTACAAGGGCGGAAAACTTGAAGAAGTTTTTATCCGATTAACGTCGGAAAAATAATATGCCCGGTAGTAGATTTTGGCGAAGGATTCTCTAAAAACCTATCAAGCACAATATGAACATCAAACAACTCATCGCAAATCACTGTCCACTCAGCATCCGCGCTGTGCGCATCGCCAAAATTCACTACCGGGTATGACCACCTACCAAAAATGGATAGCGTTCTACACCATGATCCGCAAGGATATTGTGCGGATGTTCAGGATTTGGGTGCAGACATTCCTCCCAAGCGTTATCACCTCGACACTGTACTTCCTCGTGTTTGGCACGGTGCTTGGCTCCCGTATCGGCGACATGCAGGGTGTGGACTATATGACATTCGTCGTTCCCGGGCTCGTGATGCTGGCTGTCGTCACAACTTCTTACGCAAACACGTCATTCATGTTCTTCACGTCGAAATTCTTCGCGCGCTCCATCGATGAAATTTTGGTCTCACCAACTCCCCCCTGGCTTCTTATCGCTGGGTTCGTAAGCGGCGGCATCGTGCGCGGCTTGCTGGTCGGTCTCCTCGTGCTTCTCGTATCGCTCTTTTTCACCGGCCTTACGCTCACCATCCACAGCGCACTCGTCATATTCGGTTTCGCCTTCCTCACTGCCCTCGTATTCGCACTCGCCGGTCTTGTGAATGGCATCTACGCGAAAACAATAGATGGCATCAACATTGTGCCAACCTTTTTCCTTACGCCGCTCGTCTACCTCGGTGGAATTTTCTATTCCGTGCATTCGCTTCCGGATTGGTGGCAGGCAATCACCTATGCGAACCCTCTCTTCTACCTCATCAACGGCTTCCGTTACGGATTTTTAGGCATCACTGACGTCGCACTTTCAACGTCCGTGCTTATTCTACTTGTGATGGTGGTAATTCTTGTAGCGATAAATTGGTATTTCATCCGGACAGGGCTAGGGTTGAAACAATAGGAAAGAAGCATACACTGGCAGGATGGGTGGACTTGATGCAGGTGGTCTTCGAATTCCCGATGAGATGAGCGATGCCGATGGGATAACAATCGCAAAAAACGTAATAGATCGGCTCTCAGAATTGGATCGTTTTAATGTAGGGCCGGTGAAAGCAAGCCAAACGATGGCGGAACAAGCATTAATAAATGGTCCTGTTGCGCTTCTTTCCGAAGTGGAATTGAAACACCAATTGCAAGTTTTCGAGATACCTGCCGACGTAAGAAAGCTTTCTATACAAGAGGTCGAATACATGTATGCAGTAGCAACCCGATTTTTGGACAAAGTTCGCCAGAAGAAGCAACCCTCCTGATTGCAGAGAAAATGGCTCTGTAAATCGGCTCTTTCGAGACCGCGGGGCGTTAACCCTGTGGCTCGAGAAACGCCCTTGCGCACAAGCGCAGGGCGTTTGCCGATTTCTGGCTCCTCGGCTCGGAGGTGCGAAAACTTCGTTTTCGCACCTCGCTCGCTCTACGTCGCCAGTAAGAGCTTAGCACCAGATTCCGTCTTCCTCATCATGAAGTCTTCATCTTCGCTACCTTATACTTGGCAAAGAAGCTCTTGTTACAAGACATACAAAAAATATGAAAATCTTACTTGTTGAAGACGAACAGAAGCTGGCCGATGCGCTTGCGCACGGCCTCAAGCTAAAAGGCTATGCTGTCGATACCATATACGATGGCAAGAAGGCTCTTAACCGCATTTCCCTGCACCGTACGGATTACGACTTGGTAATACTCGATCTCATGCTGCCATCGATGGACGGCCTTGAGATATGCAAGACTGCACGTGAATGGGGTGTGACCACGCCAATACTCATCCTCACTGCGCGCAACGAAACAGATAGAAAAGTCGAGCTCTTGCTCGCGGGCGCAGACGATTACCTCGTTAAGCCGTTCTCATTCGAAGAGCTCTCAGCGCGAGTACACGCGCTTCTCAGGCGGCCCACAGAAACCGTGCCAAATGTTCTCCAGGTGAGCGATCTTGAGCTTAATCCCGTTGAACGTACCGTACGAAAAAATGGAGAGAATGTCCCACTGACACTCAAAGAATTCGGCCTTCTTGAATACTTCATGCGACACCCGAACCAAGTCGTAAATCGGGAAGACCTTTTAACAAACCTATGGGATTTTAACTATGCCTCCTTCAGTAACGTCGTTGACGTCCATGTTAAAAACCTTCGAAAAAAGCTTAGCGGCCACACGGGTGAGAACGTTCTCGAAACGGTTCGCGGCATCGGCTATAAGCTTCGGGGATAGATACCGGTACGAGCCGTTCTTCCGCACCGAAATAAACGTCCTCGGCCTCCAGATCGCATTCGGCTTCCTGATCCTCGTCATCGTTGCAGTATCCCTCTCGTTCCTGTACCAGGACGTCGTCACAGTCCTCACAAAAGGCATAACTGAGAGTGCAACCACGGGAATAACTGCAAGTACCATCGGTGAGACGATCACGACCGAGCTTGAGTCGCTTCAGACTCGAAATGTCTCGATACTCGTCGTCGCCGTCGTTGCAGCAACAGTCATATTCGCATACCTCATCGCGTATATTACTCTCTCACCCGTCAGGAATGCACTCGAATCTCAGAAGCAGTTCATAGGCAACATTGCGCACGAGCTCCGCACGCCCCTGTCGACCATAAAGACCAACACTGAGGTCCGGCTTATGGAAAAAGATGTGCCTAGGGATGCGCGAGCTATGCATGAGAGTAATTTGGAGGAATTGGACCGCATATCAGACATCATCAACAATCTCCTCTCGGTGTCGGCATCAGTGCGGCCTGAGCGCCTTAAGTTCGAGAACGTCGACATCGCCACCATAGTAGAAACCGTCACGAAGAAGCTGCATAAATTTTCGGAGCGAAAACACTTGGAAATAACCGTTCGTATGAGTGACTGGCGCACTGTGTGGGGAAACACTTCCGCTCTTGAGCAGATAGTGAACAACATTTTAAAAAACGCCATCACGTATACGCCAGCATACGGGCGCATCGGCATTATCGTCGAGCCCACAGGACCTCACATGATAGAACTGACGATACAAGACTCGGGTCCTGGCATACCTCGGAGCGACCTTTTTCATATCTTCGAGCCGTTCTACCGCGCAGACCGTTCGCGGAATCGCGCGTTGGGAGGGAGCGGCCTCGGGCTTACGATAGTAAGCGAGCTCGTCAAGCTGCACGGCGGAAAGATCACCGTAAAAAGCGCTGAAGGGCGCGGCACATCTGTCGTCGTCCTCTTGCCCTCCGGCATGGAGGACGCGAGCGGCCCGAGAACAAAAGGAGCAAGCGAGGTCGCAGTGGATTTTACGCACCACACCAACGGAAATCCGAAATCCTGACGGGAGATTGTTTCTTGGAATTTGGACCTTTCCCCCGGCGAATGCGCAATGAAATGCGACTTTGCCAATATTCATTTTCCCTTCACTCCCCTTTTGTAGAGTGTTCCGTAGCGAGTTCATTCGAGCGCACACACAGAGCCGCGGGGTACCGCCCGTCCGCCGGTTGGCGGATAACGGATACGGGCCCGCGGAGTGCTGTGTACAGGAGTTATTCAGTAACGTAAAGAAATATGATCGAAGCGACGTGCGGATTTTCCGCTGACGTTGATTCCGAATGGGTCAACGTGCGCGCCGGAGAGGTCGCGTAACTCGATATGGGAACGCGGCCTCTCCGGCATGCCCGGATTGTGAAATTTCGGCTGGCGCAGGGCGCAAGGTTGCTGTCGTAAGAACGTAACATGGGTACTTTTGGGACCAAAGGATATTTCGTTGTTCGACACCAGAGGAAACAAGCCAAAATTCTACTACCGGGCATGCAACACTCGCCTCTCCCGCTCGGAAGTAATTGGATTCTATTTGATCCGTCTTTATTCGTATGCGAACCACATTTTGATTCAGGTCGCATGTAATTTACCGTCCGTGCGCCCCGTTAGAGGCCAGCCGTATCCGGCTGCTGAACGCAAGGTTCATGCCTCTAATGGGGTGCGCACTAATAGTTATGTACACTCACCATGAAGTCATATGCAATAGAAAGAGAATTAGTACACGCACCAAGCGTGTTGGATGATTTTCCATCCCCTCTCCCCAGCACAAGTTCCATCGTCGTCGTCGGGGTCGGCTACGTAGGGCTGCCGCTCGCCATTCTTGCGGCGTCGAAAAAGTATCGAGCCATCGGATTCGACATTGACGAAGCCAAGATCTCCCGCCTCACAAAGCGTGACGCGAATTACATAACAGACGAAGAACAAGAACTCCTCCGAAAACAAGACAACATCTCATTCACTTCGCGTGAAGACGATATTTGGCATGCGAGCGCCTATATCATCTGTGTGCCAACTCCCGTTAAAGCAGACCATACACCCGATCTTGAGCCTCTAAAAAACGCCTCTCGCATTGTCGGCAGGCATCTTTCGCGCGGCTCACTAGTGGTCATCGAATCCACAGTGAACCCGGGCGCGTGCGAAGACGTAGCGCTACCCATCTTGGAGAGTGAGTCTGGGCTCGAAGCCGAATCGGACTTTTATTTTGCACACTGCCCGGAGCGAGTGAACCCGGGAGATGTGAAATGGAACGTCCGAACCATACCTCGTGTTATCGGAGCAATCGGTGAAGAGAGCCTCGCGCAAGCTATCGCACTGTACCAAAACCTCCTTGATGCGCCGCTCCAGGCCATGCCCTCGATAAAAGAGGCCGAAGCCGTGAAGATGGTTGAGAATGCATTCCGAGACATCAATATCGCGTTCGTGAACGAGCTCGCCATGTCGTTCGATCGCGCGGGTATTGACCTCCTCTCCGTGATCGAAGGCGCATCTTCAAAGCCGTTCGCATTCATGCCGCACATCCCGGGCTGCGGAGTCGGAGGACATTGCATTCCCGTCGATCCGTACTACCTCATCCGTTATGGAGAGAAAAATGGATTTGAACACCGCTTCCTTCTCACTGCACGCCTTACAAACCAGAAGATGCCAAAATACGCCGTGAGGCGCCTCTCGCATGCATTGAGACAGAAAAAACGGCTGCTTCGCGGTTCGACAGTCGCTCTCCTCGGCCTAGCATACAAGAAAGACATCCCCGATCACCGAGAAAGCCCCGCGCTAGAGATCGAAAAAGAACTTCGCGCGAAAGGCGCGCGAGTCCGCACCTTCGACCCATTCGTTCCGAAACTCTCTAGCGAGGGCACGCTCGAGGACGCACTTCAAGGCGCAGATGTCGCAGTCATTGCAACGGACCACACATTCTTTCGTGCACTCACCCCCGAGAATTTCACCCGTGCAGGCGTCGACATCATTATAGACGGCCGTAATTGCCTCGATAAGAAAGCGTTCCAAGAAAGCGGCGTTACGTACAGAGGCATCGGGCGATAACCATATGGAATACGCGTGGAAAAATCAGCTGGTCGGAAACGACATGATATTGAGCCGCAAAAAAATGAGTTTGGCGCAAGGCCAGGCTCTGCCTGCAGGACCCGTGCGAAGAGCGGCACTTCACAGGAGCGAATCCGCATCCGGGCCCGGCTGGTTCGCGTTCATGGGAGTGATGATGGTGCTCATCTACATTGTTCTTGTCATTAAAGTAATCACGCTCGACTCGCTCGAGGATTCGGCGTTGTTCGCTTCGTACAGCATTCTTGTTTCAGCCTATATTCTCTCGCGCTTCCTCTTGGCGTACTTCTACGTGCCAAAACAGACGGTCGTCGTTGATACAGAGTATCGCCCCTTTGTCTCATTCGTAACGCCCGCAAAGAATGAGGGAGAACATATCGCAGAGACGTTGCGAGCCATGCTCGGCAGCGATTATCCAGGAGACAAGTTCGAGATCATCGCCATAAACGACGGCTCGACTGACGACACAGGAGCCGAAATGCACAACGTACAGAGGGAAGCAGAAGCCGTTAACGTCAAGATGACCGTTATTGATTGGGAGAGAAACCGCGGGAAGCGAGACGGAATGGCAGAAGGTGTCCGTGCAGCAACAGGAGACATCATTGTCTTCGTTGATTCGGACAGTTTCGTTGCTGATTCGACGGTGAAGGAGTTAGTGAAATATTTCAAAGATCCAGCAGTTGCAGCAGCAGCAGGACATGCAGAAGTCCATAATGCACAAACGAATCTCCTCACGAAAATGCAGGCGGTGCGCTACTTTGTTGCGTTCAAAGCCTACAAATCTGCGGAAGCCTTGTTTGGCGCAGTGACATGCTGTTCGGGTTGCTGTTCTGCGTATCGAAAATCAGCAATCGACGAAATACTCGACGACTGGCAGACACAGCGATTCCTGGGAGCTCGCTGCACGTATGGCGATGACCGCGCGCTAACGAACTGTCTTCTCAAAAAAGGCTGGAAAACGGTGTATGCGCCCGAAGCGTTCTCAACGACTATTGTTCCGGATACCTGGCGAAAATTCCTCACACAACAACTACGTTGGAAGAAATCTTGGACGAGAGAAAGTTTTAAAGCGGCAGCCTTCTTGTGGAAGCGGCATCCTATTGCGGCAATCTCGTTCTATCTCGGCATCCTGCTCCCCCTCCTTGCCCCCATCGTTGCAGGCCGCGCACTTCTGTGGCTTCCGGCAGTGGACGGCATCGTGCCCTGGATATACATCGGAGGCCTTATTCTCATGTCCATGATATACGGCGTGTATTATCGCTTGTTCCGGAAAGATTCACTCTGGATATATGGAATGTTCTTCTCTTGGTTCTACACACTCGTCCTCGTATGGCAACTTCCCTATGCGATCGTGATGCTCCGCGACACGCGTTGGGGTACAAGGTAGCGTATGGCATATTCGATCAGCGGCCTTCTTCATCCGGATAGCATGCCGCGTAAAGTTGTCATAGTTCTTGCCGGAGCTGCGTGCATGTGCTTCTTGGTGTACGGGACATTCTATGCAAAGCAACAACTCTTTGGCTCGACGCCTGCAGTCTACGCAACAGTGACCGGCCTAAGGTACGCAATAGACACGCTTGCTGCAATGTTCGAGTACGAGGGCTCTCGCCTTATTGGGAGCGCCGCGGGAGCGTTCGGCATCGGAGGAAAACCTTCTGCATCTCTCCCAAATGAAGGCCCTGCACGCACAATACCTGTCCTCACATACCACCGCGTTGTCTCTGACTCGAATGACCTCAATAACGTCACAATCTCCAATTTCCGCGATCAAATGAGAGCGTTAAAGAAAGCCGGATGGAGCACCGTCACGCTCTCGGAATTCGAAGAGTTCATGCAGGGAGAACGCGAGCTGCCGCAAAAATCGTTCCTTCTTACCTTCGATGATGGCGCGAAAGAAAGTTTCTACCCTGTAGACCCTATCCTTCGTGCACTTGGTTTCAACGCAAGTATATTCATAATAGTCCGTTCGTCGGAAACGCCAGAGAGCACATATTATCTCTCGCCTGAAGAAATAAAACAGCTTCTTTCGAGCGGCAGGTGGTCCATCGGCTCCCATTCGTACGATGGGCACCAGCCTAACCCCGCCGAGAACGGGGGAGAGGGCGTATTCTTTGCGGACAAAATGTGGCTTGAGGCAGCAGGGAGGCTGGAAACTGACGCAGAGTTCAGGACGCGGGTGCGAGGAGACCTCGCACGCGCAAAATCCGCGCTTGAAACACGGTACAGCGTTCCAATTTATTCCCTCGCATTCCCCCTCGGCAACGAAACAGGGATAGAGGGTGCAGCAAACTTTCCCGAAGGAAGTGAAATAACCGAAGACGAAGCACGTGGAATCTATGAATTCGGGTTTATTCAGACTGAAAACCAAACGTACACTGCGAACTTTCCACGCTCATCAGAGAGCTCAGCACACCTTGCGAATGATTTTCTCGTGCGAAGAATTCACGTTGACCACGATTGGGATGGCGAGAGGCTCCTTACCATCATGGAAAACAGCCTGCCCAAACAATTGCCATTCGAGGACGACTTCAGAGAGCAGAAAGGATGGCTGCTGTCGTGGGGCACGCTGGAGTCTGGCCGCAACAATTTTGTGCTCACTGCGAGCAATGATCGCACGAGCGCCTCAGCGTTCCTCGATGGCTCTGCACTGTGGGACGACTATTCTTTCGATGTCGCTGCAAACTGGCAGGGCGGGCATGCGTTCTTGCTCGCGGACGTTGTTGATTCGAGAACGTACGATGCCTGCGCATTCTCACCAGGTTCGGTGAGGGTCCAGCGGACAGTGCACGGCGTCACGACAACTCTCGCGGAAAAGAAAGACGAACGCATTCAGTACGGTGAGAATGCGCGCCTCGGCATCCGCGCACACGGCTCCGTCATTGAATGCACATGGGGATTCCAATCAATCGTCGAGATGTATGACCGCAACACAACAGGCGGCGTGGGCATCCAGATATGGGACCCTGAGCTCGGCAAGGCACGCGTGCAGGTTTCGTCGGTCATCGCACGACCGTACGTTGGAACCTCCACGGAAAGCGAGTAGCTTAGAGATCAAGCAATTCATTTTCTGCGAACCTCCACCTCGTCCACTGCAATATCAATATTTCCCGTCGCCTCGATAGAGAACGGGTAAGGTGTCGCGGGACGTGCTTCAATGAATGTATACGAAAGTGCGGCCGTACGTGTGTCGAATAATTTGCCGATCCTATACACTTCGACGAGTGCATGCTGTCCCTCAACTTGTATCTGCACCTCGTAGGTGCGCCCGTTTTTGAAAACAAACTTTGTCTTCGCCTCCTCATAATTCTGGTGCGGTTCGTATCCTTGCTGAAAATAGCGCACGATCGGAAATACGCGCTGCAACCCTAAGTACCCGTACTCGAGCGAATTATATACCAGCGTCTGGTCATGCCCCGGATCATATTCGTCATCGAAATCCCACGCGACGCGCAGGAATGTGTTCAACAATTCCGGAGAAGTTGTGCCGAGGCGCCTTGAAAACCAAGAAATTTTCGGCATATCTGAGACGCTGAATCGAACGCGCATCAGAAAATTTTGCGGCGTCTCCGCGCTCGAGAGGATACGCGTATGATCACCATTCGACGGATATTGAGTCTGGTCAACTTTTTTCATTATAAGTAAGCCCCCCTCTGTCCACCACACACCATATTGCGGGAGACCGTTCGGGCTATGCCACTTTCCAGCGAGGCTGTTCTTGCTAGCGCACAGGCCATCGTGTACAACCACGTCCTTAAGCGGGAACTCTTCTCCACCGTCCGCATCAAACGCGGCCCACGAAACAATATTCGACATATCGATGGGAGGCGCCGAGCCATATTCCCAAAAGAGAAAATTCGTCCCGTTCACGAGCATGAAATCTTCCCACGTACGTACCGGCTGATCGCAGGAAAAATCATAGTCGAGAAATGCATCGTTCGATTTGAGGTCGTTCTCTTCGCGAGGCGCGAGAATGTTCTCGATACCCGTGAGAACTGCAGTGCGGCCAGCTGCATCGGTGAGCCGAAGATCTACCTGGCGCACTTTACTCCAATCCAGAATATCAACGAACGCCGTGATAGAACCAGAGTTCTGCCAACGTGACAGATCTTCGCTTCCACTATCCAAGACCTCGGAGTTGCCGCTGTACTCATCGAAACTGTCCGAGAGATACGGTTGATACAGAGCCCCTTCCCTCTCAAAAAGCGTGTCGATAAAGAGCGTCGTATCTTTCAGAAGCGCGAACAAAATTCCCACGATCAACATGAGCGCCAGGAACGCATTCGTTTTCGTATACATCACGTGCAAAGATGATATAAGCGGCACAGGAAGAACAGATGAAGAGAATGAGGATTGACTTCATCTAGTTGCCGTGGGTTATTGATACGTATTGTCTCGCTTAAAACCGCTAAGAACAGTGAAAAAAGAATACGAGCAAGATTCTTCTCAAAAAAATATGGACTTTTCATTGACTCGGAAGAGGCACACCAGTATCCTCTCCTCGTGTCTCGTGCGCTCGTTAATGTTTCTCACATCCTCACCGCTACATTGTACGTAGTAGGTATGGGAAGCCTTTTTGCCCTTATTCTTTTTTGGTTGGCATGGAGCACCGTGTCGTCCAATACTTTCTCCTACTTCGTCCCGGTTCCACTTAACGCTGCGTTGGTGTTCGGGTCATCCGCTGCAACGATCTCGACGCCGCTTCTTTACACATTCAATATCGATGGCAGCGTTCCCGAAAGTTCCAGCATGGGGTCGTCGTGGAGCCCGTACTGGTGGGTAAATTCTGGGGGCTACCTTCAGATAAAAAACGAGGTCGGGCAGACGGTGCAAGGCTCTCTTTCTCTTACCGACCCATGGCGTCTTCTCTACTTATCATCAAACCCCGTCGATACTGACAATGGCGTACACCCCCAAAATATCTTCCGGCTCTTGACTCGTAGTTCGTGGCAAGATCCTCGCCTCCAAGCCACCTTCTACATCACGCGTGACAATTTTTCTTCAAGCCCGAATAGAAACGCGTCGAACGGAATTCTGTTCATGTCGAGGTACAAAGATGGCAATACGCTGTACTATGCGGGAATCCGCGTGGATGGGACCGCTGTCATAAAAAAGAAGTACAACAGCACGTACTATACGATGGCGCAGAAAAAAGTCTTTGACGGCTCTTACTCAGAAGGCGGCAAGAATAACCTTCTCCCACACAATGCGTGGTTCCACATCCGCTCCGACACTGTCACAAATGCGGACGGCACGGTGAGCGTGCGGCTCTATCTCCGAAAGCCGAACGAGCAATCGTTAACAAAGATCCTTGAAGCGAAAGACAGCGGCAATTTCGGCGGGACACCTCCCATCACGCAGGCAGGCTACACAGGCATCCGCACCGATTTCATGGACGTCCGTTTCGATTCGTTCGTTGCAATGGAGCTCTAGTAGACACCCCCGTTTGGGTTAGGAAAGAGTGTACTGCGCCGCTGCGTCTATGAACATGTGGGCCATCAAGACGGCTCACGCATCGAGCGAGGTGGACATTCGTCGACAACCGTGTTCCAACAGGACCTGTCTCTCGCAGAGTGCTACCATTTCTACTATGCAACGAGCAACACGATTGCCGCAATATACCCTCGGCCCGCCGCATCCATAAACCTCTATGCAACCTAGCGCATGGCGCCGGTTTCTTGAATATTTCGGAGGCATCGCGCTACTCGCAATACTCTACTTCGCAACGGCAAAATTCGGGCTCTCGATAGCATACGTGCATCCGAGTGCAACAACTGTGTGGGCGCCAACCGGAATCTCATTCGTCGCGCTCCTCATCTTTGGATTCCGCTTTTGGCCTGGCATTTTTGCTGGAGCCTTCCTCGCAAACATCACAACCGAAGGCAATCTTTTCACTTCATTCGGCATCGCTCTTGGCAACACGCTCGAAGCGCTTGTGCTCGCGTATCTGGTGCAAGCATTTGCGAGTGGCGTGCATGCGTTCTCGCGCGCGCATACAGTATTTCTTTTCACGGTCTCCGCACTCATTGCGTCGACTATCAGCGCCTCTATCGGCGTTGGATCATTGCTCCTTGGAGGCTTCGCTGAAACCTCTGATGCACAACCTATCTGGCTCGCGTGGTGGCTGGGTGATGTAGGCGGAGCACTTCTTGTCGCACCTTTTATTCTCACATGGTGGGGAAATTTCCGCGTCGAGTGGAGCGCTCTCCAATTTCTTGAGATTCTCGCCGTCATTGCAGCGATATTCGCAACTGCGTTCGTCGTATTTGGGCCTGTAAACTTCTCATTCGACTTTCTTGCCGCACCTGCGCTTGTTTGGCTTATCTTGCGGTTTTCAACACGTGAGACGGCGAGCGGCATCTTGCTCTTTTCGGCGCTGGCTATTGGCGGAACTCTGAATGGATACGGTAGATTCGCGGAATTTCCTCCCGAAGTCGCCGTCTTATACCTCCAAGCATTTCTCATCGTCGCAGCGATGTCAGCGCTCGTCCTCTCTGCAATGGTAACCGAGAGGCGCTCCGCAGCGGCTGCACTCTTAAAAGCGGATCAGGCAAAAGATGATTTTTTAGCGTCACTCTCGCATGAGCTGCGAAATCCTCTTGCCTCCACCCTCAGTTATCTTCAACTTCTCCAACTCGATGATCGTCCACAAGAAGAGAAGCACATGCTCCAGAACATGCGGCTTGAGCTCCGGCATGCAACTGCACTCCTTGAGGACCTTCTCGATCTGTCGCGCATTAGGCGCAGGCGCATGATCCTCCGGAAACAAACTGTCGATGTTACACCCATCCTCGAGGAAGCAGGGGAAAGCTTTAGACCCATTATGCACGAACGTCAGCACGTGTTCGAGATGAAGTGCGAGCCGAGGGCTTTCTATGTGAATGGAGACCGGAGCAGAATAAAACAGATTGTTGTCAATCTACTCTCGAATGCGGCGAAATATACGGAACCTGGAGGTCGCATCACGCTCACGTCCAAAGGCGAACGTTCAATGGTGGTGATATCTGTAAAAGATACCGGTGTGGGTATCTCAAAGAAACACATTCGGAATCTTTTGGGCCAAGAAAGCAGCACCGTGGCGGTAGTTCTGCATCCGCGTTCAGGGCTCGGCGTCGGGCTTCCACTCGTTAAGCACCTAGTCGATATGCATGGAGGAACGTTTGAAGTGGAAAGCGCGGGTGAAAAGCAAGGAAGCATATTTACTGTTTCCCTTCCTCTTGTCCCCGCTCCCCTCCCTCTCGAAACCTCAGAGAAAGTCATAGAACTGCCCGCCGCCAAAGAAAAACGCACTGACAAGACGCTTTCAATTCTTGTGGTTGATGACAACAAAAAAGCGGCAGATGCACTCGCGAAACTTCTCTCCCGGCACGGATACCACGCCACGGCTGTGTATGACGGAGCGTCCGCAATTCACCACATCGCTGCAAATGATGTTGGCGTCGCAATTCTCGATATCGCGCTCCCCGACATCGGAGGGCGAGAAATAGCGGAAAAGATACGGCAAAAGACACCCCCCAAAAACCGGCCGCACCTCATTGCGCTCTCTGGGTACGGTGCGGACGAAGATGTGAGGCGTTCGCTCGAAGCTGGGTTCTCGCACCACCTCTTGAAGCCGGTAGATATTGCCGAGCTCCAAAGTATATTGGAAAAGATATGAGTGATTCGCCGCGTTGACAGCGACCAGCCTTACGGTACATTGCCACCATGGGTACGAAATTGACATCCATGCATCACGCGCACCTTTCTCGCGAGAGAGGACTGTGCTGATGCCACAATACATTTCATCAACCTAGCCCCCTCTCGCTGAGAGGGGGTTTTGCATGTGCAAGACTCAAACCAACGCCATGGAGGCTACTATGGCCGAGGATGACAAAAAGAAGCCCGCAACACCGCCGTCTCGCATCACGATCACGGAGGTGAAGTGTACATGCCCCCAATCGGGCCACTCGTTCTCTCGCCCGGACCCGAATTGTCCGTTGCATTCGCTGCTACCAATAGTTCGGGCCCGCATCCGAGGGAATTAGAGGTCGGAAGGAGGGGTGCCGCCGCGCTAGTCGCGGCGGCTTTTTTTCATCTCTTCTTTGCAATCTCGACAGCGAGCCCAACATATGAATGCGGGCGCAACGCTTTTAGCTTCTCCTTCACAACATCAGAAACCTCAAGAGACGCAATGAACGCGGAGAAATCGGCAAGCGTTATCTTTTTGCCGCGGGTAAGTCCTTTTAATTTTTCGTATGGAACCTGGACGCCTTCTTTCCGGAGGACCGTCTGTATCGCCTCTCCGAGGACTTCCGGATGCGCGTCGAGCGAGCTCTGCAAGGCATCCCTATTCACGCTCACTTTTCCTATCCCCCTCAGCAACGATTTGTATGCGACTAACGAGTGTGCAAATGCGGTGCCAAAAACACGCTCCACCGTCGAATCCGACAGGTCTCGTTGCAAGCGCGAAATTGGAAGCTTGTTCGAGAAATGATTGAAAAGCGCATTCGCAACCCCCAGGTTCCCTTCGGCGTTCTCGAAATCTATCGGATTTACTTTGTGCGGCATGGTCGAAGAACCGACTTCCCCTTCTTTTGGCTTTTGAACTACCCATCCGTCGCTGATGTAGCGCCACATGTCCTGCGAGAGATCCATAAGTATGGTGTTGATGCGGCGCATCGCGTCGAACAATTCGGCATAGGTGTCGTGCGGTTCTATCTGCGTCGTGTATTCGTTCAGTGCGATCTCTATGGCAGAATCTGCATTGAATCGCTCTACGAATTTTCTGCTGAATTCTACCCAGCCAATGTCTGGAAGCGCTGCTACATGCGCGTTCCAGTTCCCTGTGGCGCCGCCAAACTTTACGAGAATGGGCAACACGCCTATTCCCCGAAGTTGTCTTTCGAGCCGGCGCTCGAACACGCGCATCTCTTTTCCAAACGTCGTGGGAGAGGCGGGTTGGCCGTGCGTCCTTGCGAGCATTGGCGCTGCCGCATGTTCGCTAGCCATGGAGTCAAGACGCTCCCGGATGTCGTCGAGTGCAAGCAGAATAACTTCTTCCAGTGCGCCTCGAAGAGAGAGGGCATGCGCAACTGAATTCACGTCCTCGGACGTCAGTGCAAAGTGGAGCCACTCCTTTACATCCCTCAGTGACGTTTCTTCAAGTTTCCCCTTCAGAAAATATTCGACGGCTTTGACATCATGGTTTGTGGCGGGAATTTCACCGTGGCCTTCCTTCTCTATTTTTTTTACGGTGTCCGCATCTTCGTGGGAAAAGCGTGCCCCAATGCTTCGGAGCATATCTTTTTCTTCGCTGCTGAGGGCTCTGACGCCCGTGCCTTCTGTTTCCGAAAGCGCGATGAGGTATTCGCATTCAACTCGAACCCGGTTTTTGTGGAGTGCGTATTCGCTGAAATGCTGAGAGAGTTCCTCGACAAGCGCACGGTAGCGCCCGTCTATAGATGTTATCGCGGCCTGATTCCCTTGAGGCATACTGCGATGTTTCGTCTTCTAATATAGCACTATACATCAAAATGTCCGGTTTCTCCACAGTGTGGCACTACTCTCCTGTTGTTGGCTTTATACTATACGCATGTATCGTGCGTTTTTTGTGAGCGTCCTTTTGTTAACGCCATTTGCGGTAGGTGCGCAAAACGAGACTATCCGCTGCTCAATAAAAGCAGAACCGGGAACAGTCGTTTCTGGCGAGAGCGTCCGCCTTACATGGTCGTCTTTTGGCGCCTCATCTGCTTCGCTCGATCTTCTTGGCGCAGTGCCGACGTCAGGAAGCCGCACGTTGCCGGTGAATGAGTCGCGCACATTCAGGCTGACAGTCAAAGGACAAACTGGCCAATCTACCTGCGATGTTGCCGTGCACGTGACAGAAGGGAGGCCGTCATGCTTTATCACCGCGTGGCCGCAGACGATAACGCAGGGGCAAAATGCAACGGTTTCCTGGGGTTCTTCGTATGCCACATCGCTTTTCATATCCGGGTTGGGACAAGTCGCTCCAAGCGGGACACGCACTGTGCAGCCAAGTATGACGACGACATATTCTCTTTCCGCAAGCGGACCAGGTGGAAATTGCACCGGGTCAGCGCATGTCACGGTGCAGCAGAAACAATCACCATACGGATACTTCCCGCAAGTTGCCCAATCTCTGTTCGCGCCTTTCGTCCCGAGTGGTAATAAGCAAACAGGCAACAATACGAGCAGCAACCAAAAGGATGAGTGGTACTTCGAGGACGAATACTATTACGACGGCTTCGATAGCGACAAGTACACAACATATTGGGATGACGAATATGATGTCATCATCGACGATGAATACTACGATACATATGGGGAATCATTTTATGATGGGTACGCGGACGAGTACTACGAGGAAGAACTCTATGGCGGCTACGGGGAAAGTTTATACGACGCATACGATGAGAGGCGCGGATACTATCAGGTTACCGGTGATGCGCGTGAGGATTGTTGGTGGGACTGGTGGTGCGGCAGAGGTAGCCAGGCAGACGAAACGTACGACGAGTGGGATACGTACGGAGGATACGCAGAATCCAACTATGGATACAACGAAAGTTACTATGATTACGCAGAGAACTACTACTTCAACGACACCGTCTATTACAACAACGGCACTGTCGAGACGTACGAGTATTGGGAGTAATTAGACAGAAGCTTCTTGCATGAGCTCCGCAACGAGTGCGTATTTATCTTCTATCTCCGAGAGCGCTCCCCCATCGCGAAATGATTGCTTACTGACGTCGTTCCAATCCTTGTCTCGAAGCCGCCAACTGTCGTTGTCTATTACGTCGGAGATGACAATCTTGCTGTCTTTCGTGGTGCCAAACTCTATCTTAAAATCTATAAGTTTGAATTGATGCTTGGAAAAGAAGCTCTCAAGCGCAACAAGCGCTTTTGTTATCGCATCCTCCATTTCTGCTATCGTCCCATTGCCGAGCACTCGTCTAGAATCGACTGTGCGGCTTAGCGAGGCCTCCGGATCCGAGTCCTGCCTCTTCGGATGCGCCAATTTCCATTCGGCCTCGTGAGGATTCGGAATGAACGGGTCTTCCTCGCCTTTTTTGGGGTCGAGTCCTTCGACGATCACGCCTTCAGCATCCTTAAGTCCGCCACGCGTCGTTTTAAGAAAGAATTCAACGACCGGTTGTTCGAAGCGATGTGGCGGCTCATTTTCCGCCTTCGCGAATTCCGGATGCCTTTTCAAGAAGCTGCCCACAGCGTACCGCCGCACAACCACTTCAAGCGGAATCATCGTGCAGTTCTTTGCAAGGAATTCTGTATCACTCAGTTGCCTCACGAACGCAGTAGGGATGCCTGCAGCATTCAAGAGCTCAAAGACACGTGACGTTGTGATATTCGAGTATTTCGCCTTGGTCGCAAATTCTTTCGTGAATGAAGGGTCGTCGAACGCAGTAATGGCGTTCTTGTACTCGACGATCGCCAACGAATCGTCTCCCTCGGCTGCAAATATTTTCTTAGTCTTTCCCTCATTCAAGAGTTTTCCTTTTTTCACGTCCGTCATACCTTCAATCCCACTTTAATGCACCGGTAAATTCGACGTTTCTATTTCCTGAAACTATTGCGCCTATCTCATACGCTTCTACTCCTTGGCCCTTAAGGTGCGCGATAATAGCCTCTTTCTCCGATGAGCGCACCACAGCGGCAATACCGACTCCCATATTGAATGTACGGAGCATGTCATTGTCATCGAGCGACCCGTGCTTTTTAAGGACAGCAAATATCGGGTGTACCCGTATCAGCGAGCGGTCTATCCGTGCAGCCAGCCCTTCAGGAAGTATCCTATTGAGATTCTCTTCGATGCCTCCGCCTGTGATGTGTGCGAGGCCTACGAGTCCATCGTTATCGAACAGACCCTTTAGCGAGGTGTAGTACGCACGGTGCGGAGTGAGGACCGCGTCAATAAATGGTGTTCCGTCAATCGTCTCGTTCATTATCTCTGGCTTCTCCGCAATGATTTTCCGTACCAGGGATATGCCGTTCGTGTGTACGCCGCTTGATGCAAGCGCTAGCACGGTGTCTCCCTCCTGTATCTTTGAGCCGTCGATAACGCGCTCCTTCTCGACGACGCCGACGATGCTCGCGGTCAGAATGTACGTGCCTTCGGGAATAACGCCCGGCTGCCACGACGTTTCCCCACCAGTCAGCGTGCACTCATTGTTCTTCGCAGCTTCTGCAAACGCCTTTACCATTCGGACTACGATGGGTTTCTCCACTTTTCCGCATATGATGCAGTCCTGTATCGAGAGCGGTTTTGCACCCATCACAATGCAATCATTCACCAAGTGATTTATGAGATCGTGGCAGACAGATTCGATGCGGTCGTGCTGCGCCGCAAGGAGCTGCTTGGTGCCTGGCTCTTCCGTTTTTAAAACGAGAACAGGATGCTTGTATTCGGAGAACTTTGCATCGTAGAGAGATGCGAATGCCCCGATCTTATTCAAAACCCGCGGATCGCTTGTCTCAAGTGCACCCGCCATTTCTTCTTTTGTTTGGTTCTCAGTATCTCTATCAACGCCAGCACTTTTATATGAAATTGGATTTGTCATAGCATGTAACTCATCCCGACATCCCGAAATATATCATCAAAATCCGAAAGAGTATGTTTCTGGCCGTTTGAAAACGTAACTATAAAATGGAAAAATGTATTTGGAAGTTCCGGATACTCCGTATCCACCAACCTCGCTTCAACGGTAAATGCACATGTCGGAAGAATGGAAAAATCTTCAATTTCATTTATGAAGATTCTGCCCTTTGTTATTCGTTCTTTTATTTCTTCGAATGTGCCTAGATATGGATCGTCACCGTCGAACGATCCGGGAACGGTATGCCCAAGATTCGTCTTTTGAGTATCATTATGCGTCGTCATCCATCTGATGGCTACATGCTGCTTTCTAAAGACCTGCATTGCTTCGGCATAAAGTGCGGAGAACTTCATTCCAACCTGCGCAAGATCAGCCACAGTGTAAATCGTTTCGTAAACACGACGAATATGTTGAGCAATCCTGCCATCTGAACCGCTATAGACTGTGAACCCGTGATCACCCATCATTCCAGTAGTCGTATCAACTGATGATGCATACACAAACCCCACTGTTTCGCGTTCGAAACGGAACGACTCCCTCGGCCAGAAAAAAGGATCGCGGATCGTCTCGTATTTTAATCTATCGAAGGGCGAAGTGCCGAATAATACACTTGTGCCACCTGGTGGAGGATCATACCAACCTTTTGGAAAGAGAGAATTCTCTCCAGCGATTCCTGAGAGAATATCATTTCTTAGATCGACTTCGGAACGACCGTCAAGTAAAGATGACATTGATCGTCTCAATATATCCGCCGTAATCGCCCGCGTTCTCTTTATAGCCGCGATGCGATCAACAGCGGATGAACTCATATCAACCCTTTTTCTTCCAAGTATTTCTTAAATCCTTTTTCTTGCAATTCGGTATCTTTCGCAACGATATCTTTCGCAATCTTCTCTTTGTACCTTCTAATGTTTTGCAAAACATTAGAATGTTCTGAGCCAGTACCGATTATCTGAGCGGCGAGGATTCCAGCATTTTTTGCCCCGTTGATGCCAACTGTCGCAACGGGAATTCCTGGCGGCATTTGGACGGTAGAAAATAGCGCATCGATTCCTGCAGCGCCCATTTTTTCGCTCATCAAAGGAACACCTATCACGGGAAGCGCGGTATGCGCGGCAACAACACCAGCTAAATGCGCGGCGCCTCCGGCGCCGCAAATGAAGACTTTATATCCCGCCGCCTCGCTTGCAATGACATATTCAACCACCGCTTCCGGTGTGCGGTGCGCTGAAAGCGTGTGGACTTCCGATTCCACGCCTAACTGTTTCAACACCTCCGCCGCCTCCTTCATGACCGAGAGGTCCGAATCCGAACCCATTAATATCCCGACAAGTGGTTTATTCATATTATTTGAAATATTGTACCGCATTTTTAAATATCTGAATTCCTGGCCCGTCCGTGGGCATCTTCTTCCACTCTCGCACTAACTTCTCTTTCAAATACGTCCAGTGAGGAAGATGTGTAAAACGAGTCGCGCGTTCAGGATGCGGCATAAGGCCTATGACTCGCCCGTTCCGTGCCGTGACGCCAGCAATATTCAAAGTCGAGCCATTTGGATTCGCAGGTAGATCAAAGTGTTTAGAAACATCACCCTTAACGTACGTGAGCGCAAGCGCTTTTTCTTTTTTGAGCTTGTTCAATGTCTCTTTTGACGCGACATACTTCCCTTCTCCGTGCGCTATCGGGACCGAAAGTTGTTTGATACCCCTCAGCCACGGACTGTTACTCGTCACCTTTAAATCCACCCACCTACACGTGTACCGCGCATTGTCATTGGCAATGAGAGCACCCGGCAAAATGCCGGCGCTCGTCGCAACTTGGAAGCCGTTGCAAATCGCGATAAGCAAAGTATCTCGCTCTAGAAATTTCTCAATCTCTTCTCCCAAATGCTGCTTCAATTTCGCACCATACGCTTTCCCTGCCCCGGTATCATCGCCGTATGCAAACCCGCCCGGAATCGCCGCGATCTGATAATTTTTCAGAATCGACGGCTTTGAGATGAGGTCATTGATATGCACAATATCCGCTTTCGCGCCCGCAACTTCAAATGCCACTTTTGTTTCCTCTTCGCAATTGAGCCCGTATCCGGAAAAAATGAGTGCGTTCGGTTTTTTCATAAGTATTTTTTCTTCCAGATCATAATATTGTGATACGAATCAATGAGCTCGAATCCCATGCGTTGGTAGTATTTAATTAACGCACGATTTCTCCTCCTCGTACTGGTCGCATCTCCTCTATCTAGATTTAAAGCAAACGCCGCCGCCTGCAGGCTGAACGATTCAAATTCAGATTTTGCGGCATCAATGAGAGACTTGCCTATATCGCTTCTTCGATATTTCTCATCAACGAGAATGAATGAACCATTAAAATGCCTTTCTGGCTGCATGTCTGATCCGAGTAATACGCCTGCGATCTGATTATTCACCGTTGCTGTATATGCAGTGTCGCCGTCATATCTTTCGATAAATATCGCTTTGTTGGGATATTTTTTTTCTAGACTGGTTACGAAATTGCCGAAAATTTCCTTTGCTCGATCACCCGTGCTTCGTTCAACTTTGACCTTTAGCTTTTCACTATTGTCTCTTAATTCCTTTGTCATATCACCAATTTTTGAACGGCTTCTGGTAAGCAGTCGCGAGCGACTTAAGCGGGATATTCAATCGATTTTGTGGAAGCGTAAGATCAAACACTTCTTTCTTCGTGGCTTCCCCGATCAACTTAGAGGTGACACCTCTAAGTGTTTTCTCGAATGCTCGCTTCTGTTTCTGGTTCACACTCACCAGGATTCGCCCCTGGCTTTCGGAAAAAAGCGCCACCTCATCGCTTCTTTCGATATTTGGATTTCGTAAATCCAAATTTCTCAAGTCAGCTGTAATCCCTAATTTCCCCGCAATCGCGGTTTTAGCAAGAGCAACGCCAAGCCCGCCGCGCCCAACAGAGATCGCGGATGCGATAAAACCTTTCTGTATCGTTTTTTCAAGCGCCCGATATGCTTTCAAATTTCTCGCTGCATCTACTTGCGGAACCGTATTCCCTATTGTCTGATATATGGACACGCCGTGTCCATATTTTTTGTCCTTTTTCCTGATTTCCTCCCAAAGCATCGTGAAGTATTCCGATGCGCCCAACTCATCGTGCGTTTCTCCAATGAGGTATACGAGATCGCCAGGTTGTTTGAGATCGAGCGTCACCGCCTTACGTACATCAGGAATAACGCCAATGGCAGAGATAAGAATCGTTGGGAGCGCGGCGATGTGAATCGGCTCGCCGCTCTCCGTAAATCCTCGGAAATCATTAAACATAGAATCTTTCCCGGAAATAAATGGCGTGCCATACGCCACGGCAACGTCATAGCATGCCTGCGCTGCACGCTTTAATTCATACAACCGCGTTGGATTATAAGAATCAGACCAGCAGAAGTTGTCGAGAATCGCGAGATGGCCGAGCGATGCCCCCGTTGCTACAGCGTTCCGAACGGCAGTATCAATCGAGGCTGCTGCCATCGCATACGTATCGATATTTGAGTACCACGGAGCGTATCCATGGGCAAGAACGACACCGCGATTCGAATGCGGAAGAGGTTGAATGACACCAGAGTCGGCATTTACACGCCCACGACCCTGCAGCGGCTTAGTAACCGCCATCGCGAGGACCTCGTGATCGTATTGCTGCGAAATGAACGAGATGCTTCCTATCGATGGCCGAGACATCATTTCCATCAGTGCTTGGGCGAGGTCCCTCGGCCGCTCTTCGGGCATCGGTTCGGGAAAACCTTTGGAAATGGTTTGGCTTTTCTGCTCTTCAACGGGGCGCCCGTCGTGCAGAAAATCCATGCTCAAGTCCATGACATTCTTCCCCTCCCAACGAACAACTGCTTTGCCGGACTTGGTAAATTCGCCGATGCACCACGAGGCAACACCGTGACGGTCGAATATCTTTTTCAAAGCGTTCCATTTCGACTTCGGGACTGCCAAGGTCATGCGCTCCTGCGATTCCGATATCCATATCTGCCACGGAGAAAGCCCGGGATACTTAAGCGGCACTTTCTCCAGATCGACAACAAATCCGCCAGAATCTTTTGCCATTTCCCCGACAGAGGAAGAAAGCCCTCCTGCGCCATTATCGGTGATGCTATTAAAAAGCCCTTTCTCGCGGACCTCTCTTACAATTGCATCAGAAAATTTCTTCTGTGTGATGGGGTCGCCTATCTGTACGGCAGTCGCAGGCGAATCTTTCGAGAGTCCTTCGGAAGAGAAGGTTGCGCCATGCACGCCATCGAGACCAACACTCCCGCCTACCATCACCACATAATCTCCAGGCCGTGCTTTTTTCTCATGCATCTTTTTTCCGCGCAATTTCCTAGGGATAAGGCCAACGGTCCCCGCGAACACTAAAGGTTTTGCGTCGAAGCTCGGATCGGTCGCGACAAATCCGAGCGGAGTCGGTATACCACTTTGATTACCACCTGCATTAATTCCCGCCACGACTCCCTCCAAAATCCTTCGTGCTGGAAGAACTTGTCGTGTTTTATCTGCATCTCTAAAATACACAGTCATGTCCTTGGGGTCCCCAACGCAGAATCCATAGACGTTCGCGATAGGTTTTGCGCCAAGCCCGAACCCGAGGCAGTCTCGGTTTACACCGACTATAGCCGTAATGGAACCTCCAAACGGATCAAGAGCCGACGGAGAATTGTGCGTCTCGACTTTGTGAGTGACGAGATACTCGTCGTCGAACGCAATGCCGCCGGAATTATCTGTAAATACGGAGACGCAAAAATCCTTGTTTCCCTTCTTCGCGCGGATGTGCTGCGTTGCGCCCCTGATGAATCGCTTAAAGATTCCTTCGTCTATTTCATCGAGCGGGTCCGCAAATATCGTGTGCTTGCAATGTTCCGACCACGTCTGCCCCAGCGCTTCGAGTTCCACGTCCGTCGGTTTTCTACCAAGTGCCCGAAAGTGGTCTCGAATGATGTGCATCGCGCGAAGCGAAAGCGCGAGTGGCCCTCTCCTTGTTCCATCGGGGTTTTCGATGCCCTGTTTTCCTATGCGCTGAAGCTCTTCGTCTGTTACTTCCAGATTCACTTCGTCCGCTGCGATGCGCTCGTGAAGCGTGACCTTCGGAACAACCACAGGAACTCCTTTCTTGAATTGCGGCGCGGAAATAACAGACGCACGTTGAATAAGCGGGTTATAAAATTCCTTCGCCATTTCACTCGCTTCTGCTTCCGAAAGAGAGCCGTCGAGAAAAAGGAAACGAGACGTGTACACAGCCTCGCCCTCCTTCAGTTCACGCCCGGCATCTTCTATCATTTCCTGTACCGTGTGCCCGACATTGTCTGTAACACCAGGAAGGAATCCTATTTCTATCGCTGCAGAAAATGATTTGGGAGCCAATACGGCTCCCGTTGAGTGTTCCTCGATTATTGGATTCGCCAATTTTTCCGAGAGAGTCTCCAATTCTTTCGACAAGAGTTTCGCGTCAATCGTATAGCTTTCGGTGACAGCGACATCACGAAGTTTTACCTTCGGAAACCTGTTTTTGAGAGTTCGGAGGTACTGTTCGGCCCTGGCATCCCTTCCTTTGGCTCGAACCGTTATCCGATGTGTCATGACCAAGAATACATCGTTTTGGGGGTACTTTCAAGTGAATGGTATCATTCAAACATGGATGGACTTTCAGACGACCCACGCTGACTTCCGGACCCAAACTTGATCAAAAAATTGTCGCCCGACACTCAGTCGCGAATGGGGTATCTCCCAAAAGACGAGGACTGGGCAGAGCATTTTCGCTCAGCGCAAAAACAATATCAAAGTATGAAATCGCGGCTTGAAGTGATGGTTGCTGAAGTGAGAGAGGCAGCCGCACAAAACACCCGGCCCAAGACTACACACCAGGCATTCTCGGCGATACTTTCGCTGTGGACTGATGCGTATGGGGAGCTTAAACAACTTGCCCCGGATGAGACCAGCAAAGCTGCCAAGAAATTTGAGGCAGATTACGTGACGCTACGGTCAGAGACGGCGAGTGTCCTGTATCAACTTCAAACTCAAAACTAGAGTTTCCTGCAAAGGTCTACCCATCGGTATTTTAATCCATTCGACTCTCTTGCCTCTTCAAAAGTCTTTTTCGTAAAGAGATGTTCATAAGGAGGAAAAAACGCATCCGCATCCTTCGTATCGTCTATCAACGTAAGGTAGAGTTTGTCGATAAAAGGCAGTGCCTGTTCGTATATCTGCGCCCCGCCACCGATGTGAATTTCCTCCGAGCCCGGCTGCTGCTTCGCCAATTCAATTGCATCCTCGATTGAAGAGGCGGCAAGAATGCCTTCATATTTCCAATTCGAGTCACGCGTGACGACGATGTTCGTTCGCTCTGGCAGAGGCTTGCCGAGAATTTTCACAATGGACTCGAACGTTTTGCGGCCCATGACAATTGGATGCCCAAGCGTAAGGCGCTTGAATCGCTTTAAATCATCCGGGATGTGCCACAAGAGGCGGTCCCCCTCGCCAAGCTCGCGATTCTTCCCGATAGCAACCACCGCGACAACCGTATGGGATTTTCGCTGCGGACCTATCTTTTGGTTTGCGCGACAAATGGCACACGGCTGCTTTTGGTTGTGCATCGCGCATCGCTCAGCTTCTTCCATAGCACCAGGATACCATTGCACCCGGTAGTAGATTTTGGCGATGCGCTGAAAGCGTGAGAAACCCCTCTCGCCAAAATTCACTACCGGGTTGCAGTCCCGCTCGCTCACGCTATACTCGCGACATGCCAAATGCAGGATCGGTATCATATTTCGGCATGCGCCGAATGGATCTCCTTATTGCTGTCTATGTTTTTTGCATCGCAGCAGCGGAATTGATGGGCGCAAAGACGTTTCCCCTTCTTGAATGGCCCTTCCGTTTGAATGCATCGGTTGCCATCTTCACAGTCCCCCTCATCTTTTCCATCAATGACATCATTACGGAAGTGTACGGCAAGGAACGAGCGCGGAGTGTGGTGCGCTCTGGTCTCTTCGTGATTGTTTTGCTGCTCCTCTACGCACTTCTTACGACTGCGCTTCCACCATCCAGTCGATTCGCAAGTTCGGAAGCTGCGTACGACACCATATTCACGTTCTCAATCCGAATGTCGATTGCATCCCTCGCTGCATTTGCAATCTCCCAATTTTTTGACGTGTACCTTTTCGCGCGCATCCGCCAAGCACTCGGCGCATCGAAATTGTGGCTCAGGAATAACGTGTCGAACATCCTTGCCCAGTTCGTGGACACGGTTGTCTTTATCGTCCTTGCGTTCTATTCATTCGACACAGGATTCGGCGCAAATGCCGCATTCTTATGGAGCATCATTCTTCCTTATTGGATGCTGAAGAACGTGATGTCGGGCCTCGTTACGCCTCTTGTCTACCTTGGCGTAAAGTGGCTCAAGCGGGATGTAGAATAAAGACATGAAAATCACCCTCGCCGTCGTCGCTTCCGCTGACGGGAGAATTACTGGCCCTAAAGGCGAGCAGCCCCGCCTCTGGGCTTCCAGAGAAGACCAGGAACAGTTCCAAAAGCTCATCAAAGAGAACGGCGTCGTCATCGTGGGTCGCAATACATACCTCGCACATCGCAAGCAATTGAAACTTACGCCGAATATTCGGCGCATCGTGATGACCACACAGCCAGGGAAATTGAAAAAGGATGAAGTAAAAGGCAGGCTCGAGTTCACATCGCTTTCCCCTTTAAAATTGATCCGCGCACTTGAGAAGGGCGGCTACCGCCGAGCACTTCTCGCTGGCGGCCCCAAGCTCTCCGCTGCGTTCCTCAAACTGAAGCTCGTCAATGAAATCCATATCACCATCGAGCCGAAATTGTTCGGCGCGGGATTCCCGATCCTGGACGGCAACCTGTCCCAATGTCGCTTGAAACTCTCGAGCTCGAAGCAGCTGAATGCTGGCGGTACTCAGCTTCTACGATACAAAGTGTCCTATTGAGGATATAATCGCGAGATGCACAATATCGAAGTCGAGATAAAGTCGCTTCTTGGAAGTTTGGAAAGAGCGGATGAGGTGAGAAAGGCAATGCAGGAAGCTGATCCGAATTGCCGACTGCAGTCAAAAAATACGCAACTAAATCACTATTTTAAGAGCGGAACACTGCAAAAATTGTCTGGCATCACTTCCCCTCATCTTTCGGATGATGCAAAAATAAAACTTAAGGACCTAGCAGATAAAGCGACAGAGTTTTCTGTACGAACGCGAAATAAAGATGGGGTGGCGCTGCTCGTCGTTAAAGCAACAATCGGAGACGACACGAGTGCAAATGGAATTTCGCGCAGAGAATTTGAAGAAAAGATGGCGCTGCCATTTGAAGAACTCGACACATTGGTTCTGTCAGCCGGGTTTGAATACGAAGCAAAGTGGTCAAGAGAACGCGAAGAGTACCTCTGCAAAGGAACCAATGTCACTTTGGACAAAAACGCAGGATACGGCTGGCTTGCTGAATTTGAGCGTATTGTGGAAGATGAAAAGGACGCGGCATTTGCCCAACACGAGATCCGCAACCTCATGCAAGAACTCGGCGTCTCAGAATTAAAGCAAGAGCGCCTCGCCCGCATGTTCGCACATTACAACGAACACTGGCCGGATTACTATGGGACTGAGAAAATATTTGTCATTGAATAGCTATGGCGCCAAAGAATTTTGAAGCCGCCTCGGAAAGACAGAAATCGATGGAATCGACTGAATGGCGGACAAAAGACCCGGCAAAAATGATAAAGGTCTGCCCAACGTATGAAAGCCTAGAAAGGAATCCGGAATTCTCCCGCTACAAACATTTCCCAAGACCCGCGCAAAATGTCCGATGGAATACCACAGCATCGTTGCATTTCTCGAAAATCGATTCATCGCCCAAAGTCTCGTATGACTATTATTGTTGTGTGGGATTTGTACTCATAGGAGAGAATGACAAAGGAGAAAATATTTCCTTGCTTGGACATCATTTGGCTTTCAATGTTCTTTCACCAAATTTCACCAGAGATAAAGAAGAATTGGAAGAAAAAATCCGAGATTTTTTGAGTGAGGTCAAGCCCGGCACAGTTGACGCCGGTCTCTTTGCGGGAAGTTATGACGACGACGGGGAACCTCAGGAAGGGGTATATGAGAGTGCAATTCTCTCTATGGGAAAGATCATTCAAAACGAACTTGGATTTGATCCCCCAGTGCTTTCGGGGCCCACTGTTCAAAAAATCAGAAAAGGCCCACGTTCTGCAAATGTCGCATTCAACACCAAAGCGAGGCAGTTGTGGATTGTCCGTTCTCATAAACAGGATGACAGTCTCAATAAACCGTTTCCCGCCTCGCAGGTGAAGGAAGCGTTGAAAGGATTCCCAAACTACACCGGTTAAGATAAGATGCCATATCACCTATGTTTCTTTCAGACATCGATATCAAAAAGGGGGTCAAACAAGGCACGATCGTCCTCAAGCCGTTCGACGAATCGAGGCTCCAGCCCGCGAGCTACGACATCCGGCTCGGCAATAAGTTCATCGCGAATATCGAAAGCGAGACGCCCCTCATTGACCCGGTCAAAAAGATATATGCAAAAACGCGAGAGACGATAGTGAAAGACGGCGAAGAATTTATTCTCCACCCTGGCATCTCGGTCCTGGGAACGTCCAAGGAATACTTCGGCTCAGACCACTTCTTGACGCAAATTGGCGGCAAGTCTTCCCTTGCCCGCGTCGGGCTGATGGTGCATAACACCGCCGGCATCATAAATCCGGGACACTTCTTGAACATTACGCTCGAACTCACCAACCAAAACAACGTTCCTATCATCCTGCGCCCCGGCATGGAAATAGCCCAGATAACATTCTCCATGATGACCTCTCCACCGAGCCAGAGCTACAAGAAAACAGGGCGGTTCGCGAAGGATAATTGGAACCATTTTGCACAAGCCAAGAAAGGAAAGAGGCAGTAGAATGGGGACATGGCAAAAGATCCATTGGAAGGTACAAATAACTACAAACAACAAAGATACGACCAGCTTTTGCAAGAGGGGTTTTCACGCGAATGGATAGATAAAGTTACTCAAGAGCGTCCTTCACTTTATGAAAATCCGAGAGCAAAGATAAAAGGTCTTGAGGAACGAGGCTTCAAGGACCCGCACAAACTGATCACGTCATCGCCTGCGATTCTCGGATACGCGTTCGAAAACATCGATGCAAAGATAAAAGGTCTTGAGGAACGAGGCTTCAAGGACCCGCACAAACTGATCACGTCATTGCCTGCGATTCTCGGATACGCGTTCGAAAACATCGATGCAAAGATAAAAGGTCTTGAGGAACGAGGCTTCAAGGACCCGCACAAACTGATCACGTCATTGCCTGCGATTCTCGGTCTGGCGTTCGAAAACATCGATGCAAAGATAAAAGGTCTTGAGGAACGAGGCTTCAAGGACCCGCACAAACTGATCACGTCATCGCCTGCGATTCTCGGATACGCGTTCGAAAACATCGACCGTAAGATAAGGTTGCTATACCTAATTCATGGACAAAAGGATAAGGCCGTGTCCGAATTGGAGAAATTCCCTCCATTATTGGGTTACAAATGGAGACGGTTACTTTTCGCAATTCGCAGCAGCAACCCGAATGGTCTTCGACAACTCATCACGATAAGCCCGCAGCTTCTAGCAGCTGCTAAAGGAAGAACAGGGAGCGATAGTCCTACGAGGCTTGCGGCAGCAGCTCGAGAACTGAGAGGACTTGATACTGAACAAATATTAGCGGAGCTCGTTGAAAATAAGAGCATTGACCCGCGGCTGATACGAGCATTACATAGGATATGAAAAAAAATCACCCGGAATTTCAATACCTCGACCTCTGCAAAGACATCCTCGAGAACGGCGCCGACAAAGAACTTTTTTTCAACGACGTCGTTCTGAAAGAGTACGCTGAAAAGGGTGAAAAACCGCCTTTTATTCGGTCAGTTTTCGGGCGGCAAATGCGTTTCGACGTCAGTAGCGACTTCCCACTTCTCACAACAAAAAAGACTTTCTGGCGAGGCATCGTTGTCGAACTTTTGTGGTTCCTTTCCGGCAGTTCGAATATAAAACCGCTTCTTACTGAGAACATACACATTTGGGACGAATGGGCGTGGAAGCACTACCAGATGTGGGACAAGGAGAAGAAAATTACGACACAAGAAGAGTTCATCAAAAAACTTACCGAATTACCGCCGGATGACCCGTTCGTCGTGAAGTGGGCAGACCTCATCACGATATACGGAAGGATGTGGCGGCGCTGGCCTGCAAAAGACGGACGGGAGATTGATCAGCTTGGATGGGTGATACAGGGGCTCAAAACCAAGCCCGACAGAAAATCGTACGTCGTGAGCGCATGGAATCCCGATTTCATTTACGAAATGGCTTCCGAGGGGCAGAAATCGCACGTGCCGCCGTTTTGCCACACCATGTTCCAATTCCAGGTAGCAAATGGCAAACTCAATTTGGGGCTCTATCAACGCTCCGCAGACCTTTTTCTTGGTGTCCCATTCAATATCGCAAGTTACTCCTTGTTGCTACTTTTGGTATCACAAGTTACCGGTATTCCCCCCGGCGAATTCGTCCACACATTCGGAGACGTACACATATATTCAAACCATTTCGACCAAGTGAAAGAGCAGATAAAGCGCGAACCATTCCCTTTTCCAACAGTTCGCCTGAACCCAAAAATATCTGATATAAATAAGTTTACGAAGGACGACATTATGCTCGAGAATTACCAATCGCATCCATCACTCAAGGCAGATATCGCGACCATCGGCGGTTTTGTAGAAGCAAAATAAATATGATTTAGCTACTTTACATTTTTGCTACAAGCTACCAGCTAAAAGCTACAAGCTATGCTATATCCCCACGTCAAAAAACAAGACCCGGCAGTATACAAAGCTCTCATGGGCGAAGAAGAGAGGCAGCGAGACGGACTCGAGCTTATCCCTTCTGAAAACTACGTCTCGAAAGCAGTCCGTGAAGCAAACAGTTCAAACCTCACGAATAAGTATTCCGAAGGCTATCCAGGCAAACGTTACTATGGTGGCCAGACATACACCGACATCGTCGAGAATATCGCCAGAGATCGCGCCAAGAAACTCTTCGACTGCAAATTCGCTAACGTGCAGCCGCATGCGGGCGCGCCGGCGAACGTCGGCATGTATTTCGCGCTCCTAAACCCCGGCGACACTGTGCTCGGCATGGATCTCTCGCACGGCGGACACCTCACACACGGGCATCCGGTGACCTATCTCACAAAGATATACAAATTCGTCCGCTACAAAATGAAAGACGCGGATACTGGAGAGATCGACTACGATGAGATGCGTGAAGTCGCGAAACGAGAGAAGCCGAAAATAGTTCTTGCAGGCTATTCTGCGTACCCTCGTGAATTGGATTATGCAAAGTTTGTTTCGATTGCACGCGAAGTTGGGGCACTTGCGGTGATGGACATCGCACACATCGCGGGCCTCATTGCGGGCCGCGCAATGAAGAACCCTTTCGATTTCGGCTTCGACATCATGACGACGACCACGCACAAGACACTGCGCGGCCCGCGAGGCGGAATGATACTGACTCGAGATAATGAGGAAATCGCAAAGAAAATAGACAAGTCCATTTTCCCCGGACTCCAGGGCGGGCCGCTGATGAACACCATCGCTGCAAAAGCAGTATGTTTCGGTGAAGCACTTAGCCCCAAGTACCGCACCTATGCAAAACAGGTCCTCAAGAACGCAAAAGCGATGGAAAAAGTATTCAAGAGTGCAAATATCAGAATGATAACGGGAGGTACTGACAGCCATCTCATTCTCGCGGATGTGTACGGTTCTCTCGGCATCGGAGGCCAGGATGCGGAGACGGTATTGGATGAAGTCGGCATCACACTCAACAAGAACTCGATAGCAGACGACACACGAAAACCGATGGACCCGTCAGGCATCCGATTCGGCACGCCCGCGATCACGACGCGCGGATTCAAAGAGAAAGAGTGTGCGAAAGTGGCAGAACTCATGATTGAGACCCTCAAGAACAAAAACGATAAAAAGATCCACAGGCGCGTCCGCGAAGACATCCGCAAAATGTGCAAGAAATTCCCGATTCCTGATGCGTTTGTCTGAACGTATTTCGTATAGGGTATTGTGTATAGGGTATTTATTTGCTGCTCCATACTCTATACGTCATACTACATACTCTTATGTTGCCCTGGGAACTTTCCCAATTTATCGAGTGGATCGGGTACCCGGGACTCTTTGCGATAATCTTCGCCGAATCGGGTCTTATCATCGGATTTTTCTTGCCGGGCGCATCGCTTCTCTTTACCTCTGGTTTTCTCGCCTCTCAGGGATTTCTAGATATCCGTATCATCGTCCCTCTGGTCGCAATAGCCGCCATCCTTGGCGATAACGTCGGCTATTGGTTCGGCTCGAAAGTCGGCATTCACCTTTTCGACAAACCCAACTCACGATTCTTCAAGCGCGAGTATCTGGAGCGCACGCGTCGCTTTTATGCGAAGTACGGCACACGCACCATCCTCCTCGCGCGCTTCGTCCCGATAGTCCGTACATTTGCTCCGATACTCGCGGGCGTTGCGAACATGGACTACCGGGCCTTCATGTTCTACAACGCGCTCGGCGGTGTCTTGTGGGCAAGCGGCATCTCATTCCTCGGATACGCGCTGGGGGAAACATTCCCAAAGACCGCCGATTACATAGAAGTCGTTGTTCTCACCATCATCGTTGTTACCTGCATCCCTCTGGCGCGCGAATTCTGGAAGCATCGCTTCGAGAGAATAAAGGTTCCGAAAGCCGTACTATTTGATCTAGACGACACGCTTGTTGAAAGCTGGCAGCCACCTACCGCGCCAATGATAGAAAAACTCTCTCGCCTCTTAGACCGAGTGCCAGTTGCCATCCTTTCCGCGGCCAGCTTCGACCGCATCGAAAAAAGTTTCCTTCCGCCACTTGAGGATCACCCGCATGTGAAGCGGCTATACGTATTTTCATACGCGTCCGCTGAAGCGCACATGCTCGAGAATGGAAAATGGATCGCGCAATACCAAGTGAAGCACACGCCGGAGGAACGAGTACGCATCATCGCAGCAATCAAAGAGGGTGTGGCAGAAACGGGGATCATCGAGAGATCCCCGAAATACCAATGGGAAATACTCGAACGCGATTCCAAGATAGTCTTTACCGCGCTCGGCCTCAACGCCACGCAAGCCGAGAAAAAAGCTTGGGATACCGACCTTTCGAAGCGAACGAAACTAAAGAAAGCGCTCGATGCGAAGATCCCGGGATTCGAGATAGCGATTGGCGGCTCAACAACAATAGATATCACCCCAAAGGGCATAAACAAAGCATACGGAGCACTGTATCTTGCGAAACAACTCGGCATACAGCCAAAAGAAATGCTTTTTGTGGGCGATGCAATTTACCCGGGCGGCAACGATTACTCAGTGATGGAAGCAAGTGTCGAGACGCGCCAGGTACAAAACCCAGAAGAAACCGAGCTTCTTATAGATAAACTTTTGGAGACGTTGGGGAAAAAGAATCCGTAAAGTATCAAATTACAAGTATCAGGTATCAAGAGAACTCGTAGGGCGCTTGATACTTATACCTTGATACTTATTTGATACTTGGTACCTGATACTTGATACTTATTGATATGACTCTCAAAGAGAGCCTCGCTGCTCTCATACAAGGAGACGTTGCTGACGATGCTGAAACGTTGAAAAAATTCAGCCGCGATACGAGCATTTTTACTCGAAGACCGAAGCTCGTCGTGAGCCCAAAAAGTACTGATGATGTAGCCGCGCTCGTGAGGTACGTCTCCGCTGCAAAAAAAGAAGGGCAGGACATTTCTGTCACAGGCCGCTCTGCAGGAACCGACATGTCGGGAGGGCCGCTTACAGACTCGATAGTCGTCTCCTTCACGAAATATATGAACCACATGCTCGATATAGGAAGCGACTACGCTGTCGCCGAGCCTGGTATGTACTACCGAGACTTTGAAAAGGAAACACTTGCAAAGAACGGTATGCTTCTCGCTTCCTACCCCGCCTCGCGCGAACTATGCGCGCTCGGCGGCATTGTCTCCAACAACTCGGCGGGCGAGTTGACCTTGCGATACGGAAAGACAGACCGCTATGTTCGAGAACTCGACACCGTCCTCTCGGACGGCTCGAAAGCAATACTCCGCCCGCTATCTCGCGCAGACTTGGAGGCGAAAAAAGCCGAACAAAATCTCGAAGGCGAGATATACCGCAAGATGCACGCGCTAATAGAAGAGAATTGGCAGGAGATACGCGCGGCTACGCCGCGCGTCTCAAAGAATTCAGCAGGCTATGCACTTTGGAATGTATACGACAGGCAAAGTGGCATCTTTGACCTCACAAAGCTCATTACCGGCTCCCAGGGCACGCTCGCGCTTGTCACAAAAATGAAGCTGGGCCTCGTAAAACCGAAACCACACCACGCGATGCTCGTGGTGTTCATGTCGGACCTGAAAACGCTCCCGGACATTGTGCGTACTGTTCTTGAGCACGAGCCAGAATCGTTTGAATCGTACGACGACCAAACATTCAAGCTTGCTGTGCGCTTCTTGCCACAAATACTGAAGCAGCTGGGCATCGCGAAAGCAATTCACTTAGGGTTCTCTTTCCTTCCTGAAGTAGGCATGGCTCTCACGGGCGGCGTGCCGAAACTTATCCTCATGGCTGAATTTGCGGAAGACACGCATGAACTCGCTCTTAAAAAGGCAATCGATACAAGGGCGGCGCTGATGCATTTCCCCATCAAGATGAAAATCGCGGCAAATGAAGCGGCAACAAAAAAATACTGGACCATGCGCCGAGAAAGCTTCGCACTCCTTCGTAAAAACCTGCATGGCTATTATGCATCGCCGTTCGTCGATGATTTCGTCGTAGAGCCAAGCACGTACCCTCAATTTTTACCCGAGCTGAATTCGCTTCTGTCGAACTACGACCTTATTTACACCATTGCAGGACACGTCGGGAATGGGAACTTTCATATCATCCCCCTCATGAACCTCGCCGACCCGAAGGCACGGAGCATCATCATGGAGTTAACGCCCAAGGTGTACGACCTGGTCGCCAAATACCGCGGCTCGACCACGGGAGAACACAATGACGGCATCATCCGCACACCATTCCTCAGCAAAATGTTCAGCCCCAAGATGCTTGAATTATTCGCGGAAACGAAAAAAATCTTTGATCCTCAGAACATCTTTAACCCCGGCAAAAAAGTGCCTATGCCAGGCATCGGAGGCACAGAAGCCGAGATAGAAAAATATATGCTCAAGACGAGCGGCTAGCGCGAACAAAAAGCATCATCACGATGAGGAACGCGAACAAAGAAAACGCCATCAACGGGTACGTGATGTAGCCAAATTCAAATAGGATACGCGTTGCGCACGAGACGCCGGTGGCGGGACACGGCAAAGAGTTCGGGAACATCTGGAGCGTGTGGTGGTAGAGCGAAACAGCAGCTCCCAGCACTGAAAGTACGATGGCATAATCGGCAATGTAATGATCACGCTTATAGATAGACATTCCAAAAAGTATGATCTGAGGGTAGAGAAAAATCCGCCCCCACCAGCACAAGTCGCAGGGTGGAATACCCAATACTTCGTTGTAGTACTGGTTCATAAAAGCGGCAGCAAACGAAACAATGAGGCCTATCAAGAGTCCCCATTTCCCAACTTTCTCCGCAGATGATGAATAGTCTTGCTTTTCTTTAAGAAACCAGAGAACAAGAAGTGCGATCGCAGCAATCTGGAGGAACACCGTCCCAAGAGCGAGAACGTAATTTACTGTCGGAATGTCGAACATGGTTTCAAATTTCCAATTCTCAATTTCCAATGAATTTTCAATGTTCCAATGTTTGAAAATTAATTCATTGATACATTGATTGAAAATTGCAAAATTGAGACTTGAAAATTATTCGACGGGACAACCTGCTTTCTCCGCCAATTCTTTCGGCTGTTTCTCTCCCGTCAACTTGCTCCCATCCGCAAAAATCCACGTCGGATACGATTCGATCTTCATATCAATGCAGACCTGCGTTTGCGTCTTCTGATCGGGGTTCGAGCATTCCACGTACGGAAGCAGTTTCTCAGAGTTGCCGAACATTCGCTTCTGTTCCTGGCAATGCGGGCACCAGAACGCGCCATAAAATTTCGCGCCTTTTTCTGTGAGACACTGCGCAAGTGCGTCGTACTTCCCCGGCAACGTTTTCATGTACCAACTGCCTGCGATGCCTCCTACGATAAGGACTGCAACCACCACCCAGAAAATAGTTGTTTTTGACATGCCCCAGATAGTACCACTACCGTTTCCAGAATGCGAATCTCGGATGTGCGCATTTTACGCATGCGCAACCCTTCGGTTCTATAAATTCTTTAAAATATTCCTCGCCATAGTCAATAGTCAGCTCCTCCCCCGCCTCAATATCCCTCTCTGCAAAAATGAGCACTTTTCCATCACGTATTTCTGCCTCGCAATTCGGCGCACACGAGTGGTTTATGTAGCGCGCCGTGTTCCCCTGCGAAGAGCCGTCAATAGTCCACAACGAATCTATCTCAAACAGGTAACGGGTTTTGAGCGAATCTGCCGCACCAGATGGGATATGCCGGCCCTTATATTCGAGAACGAAATCTCCTGCAGAAACGGGGGCAGTCGCAAAAAGCCCATACCCTGCTCCCGGCTTTGAGCGCCGTATCGCAAATTTGGAACGAAAAATAGTCGATCTCATTGGGCGCGAAATATACCATCCGGTGGGCACTTGCGTCGAGAAGATGTCCATGTCCTTCTGTTTACTGTTTACTGTTCGCTGTTTACTATGCGTTGATGCCAGAAGGCGCCCTTACCGGAGAATTCGCTATAGTCGTGATGTGGCTATTGTTCGCGGCAGCAAGCGCGCTTGCCATTCTTCTTGGCGGCATCCTTTCATACCATTGGGTGCGATTTGCGATGAACGCATATGTTCCTGCAGCCGCGCTTGTTCTGTATGCAATAGGCGTATTCCTACTTCTTTCGACAATGTTCGGCGCAATCGTGTCGCTCTCATAAAAAATGTCATTACCAAATATCAAAATCGAGCCGGGAGAAAAAATCCTGCTGAAGTTGCGGAAGCATTGGATCATCCTCCTCAGAGACACCATCGGAACGCTCATCATCGGGCTCATCCCAGGCATTGTCGTTCCACTTATCATTGCGACCGTGCCATCGCTCTACCTCGACGCCATCGGATACGCCGCAATCGCGAGTTTCGCGACGGCACTTTGGCTCCTTGTTGTATGGATGGCGCTCTTTGCCCTATGGACAGACTACTATCTGGACCTTTGGATAGTCACAGACCGCCGGATCGTGAATATCGATCAGGTGGGGCTCTTTAACCGCCAGATCGCGACATGGGGATTGGATCGCGTACAGGAAATAACCGTGCGGAGCGAGAACTTTGTACAGGAATTCTTCGGCTACGGTTCCATTGAGATACAGACTGCGGGGCCCAGCGACGAGTATGCGAAAGTGGAAGGGATACCGAATCCGGAGAAAGCTCGCAATATCATCCTTGGCCGGCTGGGCCGCACAGCGGAATTAGAAGTGACGACAAAGCGCCAAGAGAGCTTGCTGCACTCGATTGCGCACGAAGTGAAGAGCTACCTCACCAAGAGCGAATCCGCGCTCTCCGTCATCGCAGACGGCGACGTGGGCGCGGTGCCGGACAGTGTCAAATCGGTCGCAAATACTGCGCTATCCGAGACAAGGAAAGGCGTCGACACTGTAATGGGCATACTCGACGCGTCGAATTTCAAGAGCGGCACAATGGCACTTGAAAAAAAGCAGTTCGATGCAAAAGCGAGCGTACTGGAGATAGTGGAAGATATACGCAGTGCGGCAGCTCGAAAAGGCCTGTCGCTTGATACGACGATAGACGGTGGGACTTTCATGCTGGAAGGCGACGAAGCAAAGCTCCGGCGCCACGTATTAAGGAACCTTATTGATAATGCGGTACGCTATACGTCTCACGGCGAGGTTCGCGTTCTTCTCGCCCATGCCGGACGGATGATCGTCTTTTCGGTCAAAGATTCCGGAGTCGGGATTACGCCAGAGGACATGCAAGTACTCTTTACAGAAGGCGGCAAAGGAAAAAATTCGTCTGCCGTGAACCCAGAAAGCACTGGCTACGGGCTCTACGTCGCACGCATGATAGTCGAAGCGCACGGAGGAAAGATATGGGCGGAATCTGCAGGCGCTGGCAAAGGAGCGCGGTTTTTCGTTGAACTGCCGGCGGCATAAATTTTCAAGTCTCAATTTCCAATTTTCAATCAATAAGTCAATGAATTAATTTTCAACATTGAGCCATTGGAAATTCATTGAAAATTGAGAATTGCAAATTGAAAATTAATACTGAATAATTGGACCTTATGGCAAAAAAAACCGATCTATCAACAGAACCGTATAAAGGCGTAAGGGATTTCTACCCGGAGGACCAATTTCTGCAGAAGTACATGTTCGAGAGCATGGCGCGCGCGTGCGAGCATTTTGGCTACGAAGAATACAACGCATCGGTTCTTGAGCCGACCGACTTGTACCTTGCGAAAACATCCGAGGAGATAGTGAACGAACAAACGTATACATTTAAGGATCGAGGCGACCGAGAGGTAACGCTTCGCCCCGAGATGACGCCGACGCTCGCGCGCATGATCGCGGCAAAAGTGCGGGATATTCCCATGCCTGCCAGATGGTATTCAATAGCCAACTTCTTTCGTTACGAGCAAGTTCGAAAAGGCAGGCAGCGAGAATTTTGGCAACTGAACGCCGACATTATAGGAAGCGAGAGCATCGAAGCGGACGCCGAGATACTGGCGCTCGCCCACTCCATCATGCGCTCTTTCGGCGCAGATGAACGGAACTTTGAACTTCGCGTGTCTGACCGACGCTTTCTCGACGCAGCGTACGATGCGTGCGGTGTTCAGGCGTCCGAGCGGCCGGAAGTAACGAGGCTCTTGGACAAACGTGCAAAACTCGACAATTTTGAAGGAGAGCTGAAGAAGCTCCTTAAAGATCGTTCTGCAAAGCTCATAGAATACGTGGACAGGACCACTTCCACGGCATACCTCGAGAAACTGCAAACACAGGTAAGGGCTCTTGGCGTGGGCAACATGGTAGTTGATACGTCTATCGCACGTGGATTCGATTATTACACCGGCATGGTATTCGAGGTGTTCGATACATCCGGAGAAAATAAACGCTCCCTCTTCGGGGGCGGACGCTACGACGGCCTCGTTGGAATCTTCGGCGCTGAGAGTGTCGCGGCAGTGGGATTTGCCGTCGGCGACGTCGCCCTGCGCGATTTTCTTGCGACCCACAATCTCTTGCCAAAATACGCGCCGGCAACAGAACTGATGCTATGTGTCGTTGATGAGTCCGCACTTGGTCACGCAACCAAGCTTGCACAAGACCTTCGGCACGAAGATATCACGGTCGCGGTCAATTTCTCCGGAAAACGCATTGGAGACCAGATACGGCAGGCGGACAAAATGAAAGTTCCGTTTGTTATCGCAATCGGCGAGAAAGAGCGCGATTCCGGCAAATACACCATCAAACAACTCTCAACAGGCAACGAGACGACCCTTTCCGCAGATCGAATCGCAGAACACTTGTTTTCTTCCTTAGGTTGATGTATGTCTGAGCCATCTGATCGAAATTTTGGATACAAACGAGATAACAGAAGAAATACTGATGCGTCGGAAAGGCTCAACACGATCACACCCGAACGCATCTATAAAGTCGGCAATCAAATCCGTAAAAGGGATGGCCTGCTGTCAATGGAAAGCCTGATACGGGAACTTGGCGAGACGCAATCGCTTAAACATCGTCTGTCGATACGGTTCCCTGCGTTCGAAATGCATCGGCGAGCGTATTTTGCTGCAAAAAAAGGCGAGCCATTTCCATCGAATGAAACTCCGACTCCTGCTATGCAGTCGGAGAAAACGACTGCCGTAACGCAAAACGTGCCTTCGGCTGAAAAGCGTTCTTTTGCGAATTTATCGGAACGGACCCACAGACTACGAGAAAACATCAAATTGATCACCAGTGACGCTAAGGCACGAGGCTTAGACGCAGAACTCAATGCATTGGTAGATCAATCCGACCCACTCACAGGATGGGTGAGTATAATTGAGGAGATCCTCACTACTCCGAAGAGCCCAGGAAAAGGCGGTCTAACGACTAAGCTATCGCTCTTACTTCTCAAGGTCGAGGAAGCAGAGATTGCATATCACGAGCTACGTAAACGAATTAACAATCCGTAGTATATGTATCTGCTATACTCTTCCCGATCCGTCCCGTTAGAAGTTACGGAAGTTAGAAACGTGGTCAGACTTTAATGCTGCAATAATTATGTGTCGATGTGTTATAAACGCCATTAACAAGTCGGAAGCGCAGGCTTCCTACTTCTAACGGGATGAGAATCGTCACGTTCGACATCGAAACCATCGGCGGGTTCTCTCGAGGCGGGTTTGATTTGAAAGACCTCGAACTCACCATCTGCTGTACACACGATTCTGCGATGGATTCATTTGATTCGTTCTTGAAAGAGGACCTCCCGCGACTCTGGAAACTGTTCGAGCAGGCGGATGTCTTGGTCGGCTTCAATTCCGACCACTTCGACATCCCTATTTTGAACAAATATTATCCAGGCGACCTCTCGACGATGCGTTCCATCGATCTTCTTGCGGAGGTATCGAACGTATTGGGACGAAGAGTAAAGCTTGATTCAATAGCGGCAGGCACATTGGGATCGAAAAAGAGTGGCAGCGGGCTCGATGCTATGCGCTGGTGGAAAGAAGGAAACATCAAGAAGCTGCGAGAGTATTGCATCAAGGACGTAGAGATAACCAAGAAGATTTTCGACTACGCGGTCAAGAATGGCTCATTGAAATTCAAGGAGCTAGGGACAGTGAAGGACGTAAAACTTGACACTTCGCGCTGGCTGTCGGGTAAAACCGCGGCGCTGACGCAGACACTTGGTTTTTGAATCCCCTGCGGTACACTTACCAGACTTTTATCGTTCAATAACCCAACATGGAAGCATTACAAAAGTTCTCCGTCCCAATTTCTATCGTCATCGCAGGGGCGATGATAGCTGCGGCACTATTTTATGTGAATAGCAACAAGGCTGCAGGGCCGGCGGGGCCGGGTGAGGGACAGGTTTTGACCGAGATCCGAACTGTCCAAGCCGATGATCATATCCTCGGAAATCCGGAAGCAGAGATCGTAGTAGTCGAATTCTCTGATCCTGAATGCCCATTTTGCAAACAATTCCATGAGACAATGCACCAAATAGTCAGCGAGTACGGCTCGAGCGGGAAAGTGGCATGGGTATACCGTCATTTCCCCATCGAGCAACTCCACCCTAAAGCACCTAAAGAGGCTGAAGCGCTTGAATGTGCGGCTGAGCAAGGAGGCAACGAAACGTTCTGGAAATTCACCGACATGGTGTATGAAAAAACAGGTTCAAACAACGCGCTCGATATCGGTGTTCACAACTCCCCTAAAGAAGTTCCTGTTGGACCAGACGGCGAACCGTACTACGCGCAAAAAGCGCCTCGCAGCAATACCGACGCAGGGCAGCTCTCTGATTTCGCGAAAGAGCTCGGGCTTAATGTCGAGCAATTCGAGAATTGCATCCAAAGCGGCAAGTACGCATCTCGTGTATCAACGGACTACAACGAAGTCGCTGCTGCAGGCGGACAAGGCACTCCGCACTCGATACTCATTGTCAACGGAGATCAGGTACCGCTTGAAGGTGCACAACCCTATAACGTAGTGAAGGGGCTTATCGATACGCTTTTAGAATAAAAGCGGTCTAAATTTTCAAGTCTCAATTTTGCAATTTTCAATCAATGTCTCAATGAATCAATTTTCAAACATTGGAACATTGAAAATTCATTGGAAATTGAGAACTGTAAATTTAAAATTCCTCGGTCATAGACCGAGGCGGTATATATCAAAAGAATTCTCTCCCTCGAACATGTCTGAAGGGTTTGGGAGGTAGAGGCGAGAGCGCGATATTTCTGCAGTCGCATCGTTAATAAGGCGGTGGAATATTTTAAATTCCTCCTTGCAGTTATCGTATTCGATACTGTAGCGGCGCATTTGCTTCGAGCCGTCTGCATTCCTTTTCTTTCTGCACTCCTGAAGGATGAATCTCCGCACTGGCTTTTTATACATATTCTTTACGGTGTAGTAATTGAATATCGCCTGGATGATGAACAGCGTTTTTTGCCCACCGAGCGGGCTGAAATAATCGACGAACTTATGGTCCACGATGTCGAGCGCTCCGCCGGCTGGCGGACTTCCCGTTGACTTCACGATAAGGTCGGAGATCGCACGGATTGGGAGTGGGAGCCCAGCGACTTTTGTCGTTGCCTTCACTTCAATGCCCACAACATCGTATTTAGGAGGCTTTTCTAGATAAAAGCCGATTGCCTGCAGATATTCCCTTTCCATCGCTTGTCGCTTTTCTTTTCGCGCCTTCTTTGTTTTTGCCGATTTTCCGAAATTCACCTCGAAATCTGGCACGTCACGCAGGTACTCGAGGCCAAGCTGAATTGCCCCTTCTTTCGCGATGCCTCCATAAAAATGCTGCAGCGCAACATGCGCAGCGCGCCCGATGATTCCGGCGGGCGACGACGGCTGGTCATACACCTTCTCAACATAGCGCTTGTACCATGCCAGCGGGTTCCGAAGGAACGACATCAGAGACGAATAGCTCCAGTGGGTAATCGGAAGCTTCGAGTCAATCTCCATTCCCTCAATGTGGGTCTCTTCTATACCCTCGTACAGCCGTTCATCCAAATCTTCGCCCCAGTACATGTGACGAGTGTAGCATTTCGGCTTCTAGGCCATGTAATTAAGATGCTATAGTGATTCATGCAGAATAGGCCGCGAGATTTCATAAAACGACAATCGGAGAGCGTCATAGCGGAGGCTGGGTCTGGTGATAAACAAGGAAGAAGCGTTATCGACCTTTCGTTAGACGTTCAAGAGCAAATGAAAAATGGCGCTCATGTATTCGTGTTTTCGCCAGACAAATGGGGCCTCAGCGAACAGGTTAAAGCCGACTCAGCAGCTAAAATGAGTCTGCAAGATTTTTCTGCGTCCAATCTCCACGATGGGAACTTAAGCGCACTCTACATCCCGAACGTCGTAAGCGCCAAAAAATCAGGCCTTACAGAAGACGTATTCGAAAACATATTGCCTGGACTTAAGAAGAAACTAACAAAGAATGGCAAGATAATTATCATAGAAAACCTCGCTGCAGATCGTTCTGCATTTCTCAAGAACATCCAATATGGAGCATACGGCCTCGTTGCTGAGATCAACGAAGGGAGGTCGTACAGGACAAAGCTAGATCAGCTAAAGATGCGGGAGACACCTGCCGCCGAAGAGAATCTTTTCCGAACTGGGACTCCATTCATTGTCGAGTTAAGAAACAAGGATGCGTAGGCCTCTACGATTCGGCCACCTTCTAACTTTTCGTTCTGTTATGACACTACGAAACGCTTTGCACAAGGGCGAAACGATGCATTAAAATGTCCCTATGAATGGCGAAGAAATACCGCTTCTGCGGCTCCCAGAATCCGCGAAGCTTTTCGAAGAAATACAAATACAATTCACACGGCAAAAACAAGGCCACGAACCATGGCCTATAGAAAAGCAGCGCTCGACTGTTGGACTCTTTTTACAGGGTTTCAAAGCTGGGTTTTCAATAATCGGCGGAGACAAAGATGAAATATTGCGCGTTGTTTTTCCGTTAACTCCAGAAGGAGCTCTTGCTTCGCTGCAGGAAGACATCAAGTGGGAGACCAGCACCACGGGGAAATCTGAGGCTATTGCCGAACTGTTGGAGCTTACAAAAGGCATTGAAGCATCCGAGCATTGCATTCGGCTTCGCGCACCCGGAGGAGAGATAATACCGCTATCACCCGATAAAGCGGCGATTAGATGGGAAACGATCGTCGAAGACTGGCTGCAAAAGGCTCGTGATCCAGACCCGGTCGCACAAATGATATATCTTGGACAGCGGATCGCCGGCGCATATAAATTACAGAAGCACCACGTGATGCAAGATGTTGGAGAAGCAGACCAATATATAACAACCTATCATTACGAAGCGCTTGTCCGAGGCCACGAACACGATGCGCATTGCTGCGGAGCGCATGGCAACGACACGGCACGTGCCATGATGAGCGCACTTGCGCAAGCAGCACTTATCGCTTGGGCCACGGACGGTAAAAAGAATGTTCTCGTTAAAGGGCGTCGAACGTCGACAGCAACCGACAAGCCGAGGCTTATCACACCTCCGCAACGATATGACAGGTTCTTGAAAGATCATTTTTCAAAAGGAGAAATCGTGCCGGACCCAGAAAAGAAACTACAGGCATCAGGATCCTTATATTTGGGGGAAAAGAGACCAGCGCTTCAAGATGTGCACGCTGCAATACTCAGATTCAATAAAGCGCTGCCAAAGCCGGAAAAGCCCGACGAGGAGATGAAAAAAGTCCTGATATCCTGCGCAGACGACCGAGTTGGAGTACGTATCGACGAAAAAGGAGGGATCCATGTGTCCAACGTGCCCCAACACATTTCGAATACCATGCACGTGTCTATCGGAGAGCGCGCGAACAAGATCCTTAACAATAAAGTGGAACCACCCGTCGTGTATCGTTCAACCTTGGTCGCAGGCATTACGAACATATCAGAGGGAGACCTCCCTTTCATTCATCAACAAATAGTTCACGACGTCCCATTAATCGTGAAGCAGGTCATGTCCCGAGAGGACCGCACAAAGCAAATCTACATTGACGCTGTTGTCGGCGCAGAGCCGCATGACATGATCGAGCCGGAACATCCAGAGCCTGTTAAGCGATTCCACCCAGATACGGTCAAAATCCTTACAAACGAGGACATTCTCATTCAAGCTGGCATAGATAGTTCGATCATAAAGGGCATCGTGGAGGATCCGAATGAGGTGGTGAGTTTGACCGCAGAAGAGAGGCGTGAATGCATTCGATTACATGAGGTTAAAGTATTTAGAGGACTCGATAAGATCGTCGTCGATGAGCGGGGACTTTTACCTGCTCTTAAAGCAGAAACGGAGAGAGAATTCCGCGACGATCGCCTCCGATTCGGCCAACCTCGAAATCTCAGGCTATACTTGCGCCTCATCCGAGCTGCCAAAGGAACCGTGGAATCGCGTCGGTTGATCGTTCATTCTGGTGCATAGACCAAAATTTCTCGGCAATTACAAATCCGTCCCCGAGTACGAAAGGTTGAGGCTCTTGTTGCACAGTGGAAAGTCAGGAACGATGTTGCCTGGTCCTATCTCGCCAAAAAGAGGCCAGTTGCAGAAAGATGGGTCAGAAATGGCGCAACGGTCTATCTTTCCGCTTGAGTCGAGACGTACGAAATTGATGACTGCGCCGCGCCATGACTCCACAGCTCCTAGTGCACTCCCTTCTTTGAACGCGATCTTAGCCTGCACCTCGCCTTTCGGCAGCTTCGCGAGAACCTCGCGTATTAGGCGTAAAGATTCAGTGAGTTCCCTATCGCGCACCTTGAAGCGCGCCGCGACATCGCCTACTTTTTCTGTTACTACGTTCACTCCGAGCTCTTTGTATGCTGCGTACGGATGTGCTGTGCGAACATCGAATGCGACTCCCGATGCGCGCGCAGGCACGCCGCGCGCGCCATACGCCTTCGCTGCTTCGTTCGATAAGACTCCGGTCGTTTCAAACCGTTCCATGAGCCCATCGCTGCCATATGCGATCTGGAGGATTCGCTTCATTTCGCGCTCTATGCGATCGATGGTGTTCAGAATCTCTGCAGCACCTGATTCATCAATATCGTGCGCACCCCCGATTGTTATTGCTCCCCGCAAGAATCGATGTCCAACGAGGGATGCATACATGCGCCTCATCTCCTCCACCATGCGAAATCCTTGCGCCGCCATAAAGGTGAATCCGGTCCCCATACCGCCCATATTCCCGATATCGAATATGTGCGCGCTCGCCCGCTCTAATTCACTCCAGAGGACGCGCAAATATTTCGCTCGCTCGGATATCGTGATGCCGGATGCCTCCTCGAGGGCCTGTGCAAAGCAGAGCGAATGCCCCACTACCATGTCGCCAGAGATCCTTTCAATAAAGGGAAACGCCTCTTCAGGCGTCTTGCCTTCAACCAATTTCTCGACACCTTTATGCTTGAAGAACAACTTGCCCTCAAGCGTCAGTATCCGTTCGCCGCGAACATTAAATCTAAAATGTCCTGGCTCGATGATGCCAGCGTGGATCGGCCCTACTGGAATCTCATAGACACCCTTTCCTTCCACCGCGTGCATTGGGTACGGCACATTCGCGTGATCTAGCTTCGTGTTCCACATGAATTCCTTTCGCATTGGGTGCGTCCCCTCTGGAATATTCTCGTGATGCATAAGGCGGCGCCAATCCGGATGCTCTTTTGCCACTATCCCAAATTGGTCGTGCATCAAGCGTTCGAACCAATGCGCAGCCATGATGCTGCGCGTAAGAGACGGAAAAGAGGGAGAGCTCTTTGGAAGATCGCTCGCGAGCGTAATGAATCCGTCTTCTGCGGAGAACACCGCATGCACTCTGAATGCATTGGCTTCTTCGGTTGCGTACATAAAAACGAGCGGGGCACCGAGCGCAACACACATTTCTGCGTGCATACGCAGGTCTTGCGGCGGCACTTGCAAAGTGCCCTCCCCTCTAAGCTGTAGCTCGTGCATAAGTGATTCTTTTGTCATATCAATATTTAAAGCAGGGATGCTATTCTCGCCACAATCTCCGCGCCCCCTCGCGTCCAGACAAAGATGCCGAGTGCAACGAGAACGAGCAGGTTAAGCGTGATGCCTGTGTGCGAGAAGTTCCAGGATTCGCCATCTCCCTCCTCCGCTTGCGCACTAACCTTCTTCGAAAAGAGCATGGGGCTAAGGAGCATGAGAAAGCCTGCAAATATAACGGCGAGCGCAACGCCGATGGCGGCTAGGGCATATGGATGCGTCTGTATTGCCGCAGCGGCAATAAAATATTCGCTGAGGAATATCGGAGATGGCGGGACAGCGAGAAGTCCAAGGAGCGCAATTAAAAAGAGAGCGCCCGTATATGGCAAGACTTTCACAACGCCGTACACATTCTCAAATTTCGTGCTCCGATACGCCGCAAGAATGTTCCCTGCTCCGAAGAAGAGTGCAGACTTTGAAAGCGCGTGTCCCGCAATATGAACAACCGAGGCTACCGCTCCAACAGCCCCAAGGCCCGAGGAAAACGTTATGAGACCCATATGTTCGATTGAAGAGTATGCGAGAAGCCGCTTGTAATCACGCTGAATCAGAATGAACGCTGCTGGCACAACGAGTGACATAACGCCAAAGGCTATCATCAATTGATCGCTCCAGCCGGGCGCTGCGGCCCCATCCACGATGCCCTTGAACCGGAGAATGGGAAGGAGAGCCGCATTAAGGAGAACACCTGAGAGCATTCCAGAAATGGGAGAAGGTGCGCTCGAATGTGCATCAGGTAACCATGCATGCATCGGAGCAAGGCCCACTTTTGTGCCAAATCCAATGAGTATGAGAACAAACGCTATTTTTATGATGCTCTCTGGCAGCATCTCCCCCATCCAGAGCAAATTGGACCAACTCATCGCCGATACACTATCTGCGCCAACCGCCGAAGCGGCGTAGAACATCACGAGAATGCCGAGAAGCCCAAATGTGATGCCAGTCGAACAAAGGATAAGATACTTCCATGCCGCTTCGAGGGATTCTTTGCGGTCATAAAAACCGACGAGGAACGTGGTAACAAGAGTCGTGCCTTCCAGTGCCGCCCAAACGATTCCAGTGTTGTTTGAGACTACAGAAAGAAGCATCGCAAGGACGAACAGATTGAAAAGCGTAAAGTAGCGCTTCACTTTTGACGCATCGACAATTCCCTCTTCTTCCTCATGCTTCATGTACGACACACTCGCCATCATTCCGGTCCATTGCACAAATCCAATGAGAAGCACAAAGAATCCTGACAGTGCGTCCATGTACCAAAGCCCGCCCCCCGCCACTGTTGCCTCCTCGAAGAGTGCAGGGACTCCAACAAACAGCGCGAGGAGGAATGCGCATGTGCTGCCGATAATCGCTATGACGCGAATCTGCTTTGTCGTGCGGCTTAGATACGGCATCGCTGCCGCAACGAGAGTCACCACGAGAAGAAGTGTTATTTCCATACTAGTCAATTAACCTACGCAGGTTTTCTGTCGAGACAGATGAGTGCACCTTCTGTGCAACGCGAAGAAGCGCAATGATGAGAACAGTGAGAGCGAGAAGGTCAAAGAGTATCGCGAGCTCGACAAAAATGGGCATGCCTCCCGTAAGCGCGAGCCCGAACGCGTATACGCCATTCTCCATGACGAGAAAGCCTATCGCCTCCCCAAACATATCCTTTCTCGTGATGAGAAGGATGAGCCCAGTCAAGATAAGCGCGAATACGCATGCAACTATCGCGATGCTGGCTTCTGTCGCAAACGTTTCGAATACGGCGCGCGCTCCGGCGAAGGCAAGAAGTATTGCTCCTACGCCTATTGCCGTCGACATTGTCGGCCGCACGTATGATTCGAGGCGCTCACTGACCTGATTCTTCTTCGCGACGCGGAGGAGGAACGACGGAATGAAGACGACTTTGATGAACGCGATGAACAACGCCGCGGCGAGAAGCTCGGGCTCATCATGCGAAACCGCAATAATAAGCGCGTATGCGGCAAGGAGCGCGCTCTGGTAACGGAATGTGCCAACCAGCGATGCGAGCCGCATGCGGCTGACCATAATAAGCGAAAGGAGAAGCATGCCGCCTGCAAGCAGAGTTGGCAGATCAAAGTTGTGGATTTGCATCATCATAGGTGTAGCTCACTAGGCAGGGCTATTTTGCCGTCGCTATCTGGCGCTGCTCTCGCCGCGCTCGGTCTCGGCCTCGTCAGGCCTGCGAAGACGGCAAAATAGCCCTGCCTGCGTTCGCTTAGAGTGGAAAAGGAAGTCATATAGCAAAAGTGAAAAGGACAACTGCGAGGCCGCCGAGTGCGATGATGAGCGCGAGCGACGTGTACTCTTGCATGCGGTAGAAACGCATCTTAACGATTGTTGATTCGATATACGCGATAACGAACGCGCCAAGTGCGAGCTTAATTACAAATGCAGCAAGCGCAACTACAAATGCAAAACCCGCGAAAGGAGCAACAAGTATCCCCCACGGAAATACAAGGTTCGCAACTAACGCGAGCATCGCCGTAAGTTTTATCCACGATGCATATTCGAGGAGCGCGAGATAGGGGCCCGAATACTCGAGTACCATCGCTTCATGGACCATCGTGAGCTCGAGGTGCGTCGCAGGATTATCAACTGGATATCTTGCGTTCTCTGCAAGCAGCACGAAGACGAGCGCTATTAAGGAGAGCGCTGCAGGAAGTGTCGTATACATCGGTACGCTCGCGAAATACAGCACGATGCCATCAAGGCTCCAGAAGCTGGCGAATGCCGCGAGAGATGCCAAGGATACATAGAGAGCAGGCTCTATCATTGACGCTATCGTCATCTCACGGCTCGAGCCCATATTTCCAAATGTGCTGGCTGTGTCCATCCCTCCAAATACGAGAAACACAGAGCCAAGCGCGGCAACCGCCCCCACAAGGAAGATGTTGCTGAGGCTTGCCGACAAGATGCCCGCAGCAAAACTTGGTATTGCTATCGCAAGAAAGAGCGCACTTCCAAATACGACGAATGGCACGACGCGGAACACCCACGAGCTATGCCGCGTGACGGTCATTTCTTTTTTGAAGAGCGAGAGAAGCGACCAATACGGAAGGAAAATCGATGCGCCCTGCCTATTCTGGAATCGCGCCTTCATCTTCCGAATCATGCCGATAACGGCAGGCGCCGCCGCGAGCACAAGGAGTGTTTGAAATGTAATGAGGGCGAAGGTCATAGGTGTCGCTCGCTAGGGGCGGCAAGGCACGACTCGGTTGCGCTCCGGGCCGCTAGGCCAAGTCTTCCAACCTCGCTGCGCCTTGCCGCCCTACGCTCGCTTGAGTTGGTAATGGAAAAAACCATATTGTTATAGTGCGAAGATGAATGCAGCGACGAGCGTCAGCACGACGAGAAGAAGGTACAGTTGGATGACGCCGCTCTGCAACTTTCGAGCATATCCGGCAAGGTACAGGATGCCGCTCGTGATGGGACGATACAAAAACCGCTCCCATGCTGAAGTGACGATCCAATCAAGCGAGCGCCGCGCTATCCATGGATTCTCGGGCGAGATAGGGACAACCAACATTTCTTTTCGTGATACGAGGAATGACCTAAAGAAAAAACGGATGGGTGCGGAAAATCCGGTTGCCGTGTACTGCATCCTCGGCGTAAGCGGCTGCCCGCAATCCCACGTATCCGTGATCCGAATACGTGCACCTATAGCGCGCGAGAAAAGGAATGCGAGGCCAAAGAGCCCCGCAACGAGCCCCCACACAATCCAAGAATTGATTGAGGCGCCTTCCACAATTGCAACATGCTGGAACACGCTCTCATTTAAAATGAATCGGGCCGAGAAGAATGGAAATGCAAGAACGCCCGAAAGAGCGAGTGCGAACGCTGTGATACCCGGTGAAAGCAACACGAGAGATGGCAGAGGTCGGACATGTTCCGCGCTTTCGTCTCGCGCCCTTCCCAAAAATACGCTTGAGAACATTTTAACGAACGCAAATATGGCGAGTCCGCTCACACCGGCGATGATGGCAAGGACAAGCCCGGCGCCGACTGAATACGGAAGAGGAAGTCCGACCAAGGCCAGCGCGACTGACTGCAGATACATCCATTCTCCGAAGAACGTGCCAAATGGAGGAAGTGCCGCAGCGGAAAGTGCGAGAGCAAGAAAGATGCCGGAAAATAGCGGCCATTTTTGCGCGAGCCCGCCCATCACGTCCATGTCCCTCGAATGCACGCTCGAAACAATTGCGCCAGCTGCCATGAATAGCCCACTTTTGAAAAGGAAGTGGTTCACGATGTGAAGCGCAATGAAGATGGCGATGGCGGATGCAAGAGCTGGCCCTGCTTCAAAAGGAAGCGTGCGCAGAATCATCGCTGCCCCAATGCCGGAGAAAATGAGGCCCATGTTCTCTATGCTGCTCCACGCGAGCACACGCTTGATATCGCTCTCGACGACCGCATGCAGCACGCCGAAAAACGCTGACGAGAGTCCCACAACAAGGACTACCGCGCCCCACGAAGCAGGGATTGCGGGGAAAAGAAACAGTGACTGGATAAATCCAAAAATGGCTACTTTTAGCATGACGCCGGAGAGGAGCGCAGAGGCGTGGCTTGGCGCCTGCGGATGCGCCATCGGCAGCCACTGATGCAGAGGCACGAGGCCTGCCTTGGAACCGAATCCGACGAAAAGAAGCGCGAACGCCGCGGCAAGCACCGCGGGCGAGAGCGCAGAGGCTGTGAGTGCCACTTGTTGCCAGTTGGCGAATGCATTTCCGCCAGAGAGAACGAGGAACCCGGCAACGAGGCTCGCAAAACCAATGTGCGTCATAACGAAATAGAACAAGCCCGCTTGGAGCGAATCATCGCTTCTATCTGCGATGACGAGGAAATATGCAGCGACAGACATGAGTTCCCACGCAATAAGAAATCCGACAACTGAAGAGGCCAGAACAACTCCTTGCATGCCAACAATGAAAAACGCCGAGGCGACGGCGAGCCAATGCAGCGAGTACGCATTTTTATACGGTCGAAGGCCCTCTATCGCATACAAAGACGTGAGGAGAACACCCACCGAAATAATGGCAAAAAAGAAAACGGACAAGCGCCCAACTACCAAGCCGAAAAGCGGAACATCAAGAACCGCTATTCCCGCTTCCCCACTCGCGTAAAAGAGAGCAGCTCCGAGGATGCCGCAGAGGCCGCCGAGTGCAAAGAGTGACTGCGATGCAATGTTCCCTATATCTCCTTTTCTCGATATGAGCGCGACAAACGCCGCGATACCCGGAAAAACGAACGAGAGCATAAAAAGGGATTCCGTCATATCTTATTTCCTGGCCCCCTCCAGTATCCTCAGGAATTCTTTTAACACGTCGACAGGTGAAGGCGGATCTCCTGGAATTTCAGCATCAACAGGGATCACGTCTTTCACTCCCCCGACAACTGCATATGAGCCTTTCCAAATGCCGCCATCAATTGCCCCATCCCCGACAGCAATAACGATGCGCGGCTCTGGTGTCATCTCGTACGCAGTCTTCAGCGCATGTTCCATATTGCGCGTCACAGGACCCGAAACAGTCAAAATATCTGCGTGTCGTGGCGATGCGACGAACGAAAGCCCGAACCGTTCAACATCGTAGTAGGCATTCCCGAGTGCTGTCATCTCATATTCTTCACCATTGGTAGAACCTGCATCCACATGACGTATGCGGAGTGAGCGACCACCATAGAGCGTATGGATGGTTTTCCGGAGGTTCTCTCCGACCACTTCAATTGGGTCTATTGAAGGCGCCTTTTCTGTCTTCTTTCCCGTGCGGATTATCTGCGTCAAAAGCCTTAGCATATCGATATTCGGCTATAAATGGGGAATACTCTACTCCTGTCCTGACCTCCCGTCTAGGGAGATGTGCACCATATTTTTTGCCCGTATACCCCATGAGATATACACCCTCCTAAGCCCGGGGAGAAAAAATACCATTTATCTCACGGGGTATACTAGGCATATGAAGCGCTTTGTTGTCAAAGCAAAAGTATGGAAATGGGAGGGTCCCGCGGCGTGGTTTTTTGCCTATATTCCTGACAAAGAATCTAAAGCTCTGCGCGCTCTACCACGCCCGAAACAGCGCGGATTCGGTTCGATAAAAGTGCGCATTAAGGTCGGAAAAACCAGCTGGGACACTTCCCTATTCCCTACAAAAGAAGGCCCATATGTTCTACCAATTAAATCGTCTGTCCGACGGAAAGAAGGAATCGACGATGGCGATGTGGTAAAGCTCGAATGCACTATCCTCTGATTGGCTCCACGCCTGGGGAATTTTACAAAAACGAATATTAATTAGAACACAATTCTAACCTGTGGATTTGTTACGCGTAGCGTAACAAATCCACAGGTAGATTGTCAAATTCATTGACAATCCATACTGACATGTATAATGCCGATGTAGGCCCTAAAAAAGCTTACCGGACTTTGATCGAAACCCGCCTTAACCGGCGGGTTTCTGAATTAACCTACCGCCTCGGAGGCCTAAAGACTGTGGCATGCGCACCTCCGCCACGACCATGGTCAGGATTCAATCTGTACTCAAAATCGTCCGCGTAAAGTATTTTCTTTATCAACCCACTTGATTCTGCATCGACAATCTCTTTGCCGATGTGCCCTCTTGCAGCAAAGACAAAAAATTCTGTCTTTCCATACTCTTTATTTAGGTAATCAAAAGCGCAAACTAAATCTCCGTCGCCGGAGAAAAGTATGACATTGTCATAGTTGTCTCGCATTTTTATCAAATCAAGTGCCATTTCAACGTCAAAATCACATTTCTTTTGGTATTGACCGGCAGGCCTAAGGGGATCGTGGATATATTTGACCCTCTTTTTTATGACCTCAAATCTGTTATATCCCGCACGCTGCAAAATACCCCCTGACCAAAGAGTGAGTGTTTCAGATTTCTCCGACGGACCATAATCAGCTCCATAATAAAAACGGCGTAAGACCTGGGAGCCAACCGAAAAATGTCTCAGCAAACGGGCCAACTCTTGTATCCCAACCTTCCAATGGAGAGTATTCTCCCATTTATCAACATTCGCGAAATCGATAATAACAACCGTTCGCCCCTTTTTGGGTTCGAAAAACTCGAGAAATGCCCTGATTGCTTCTGGATTCATATAGTGGGTACACAAAATACTACACTTCCGTGGTAAAAAACCAAGTAATATGTGGACAATACGACTTCCGAATCTGAGTGCAGTTCTAGGCGCGAAGAAGGCGGGCTTCGCGCCGTATCTGATATAGTTGGGCGGTGAAAAAGGCAGTCGTCACAGGCTCAGAGACTTTTGGGAAATACATAACCAATCCTACTAAATGGCTGGCTCTTGCCGCCGACGGAAAGGTGGTTGCCGACCGTGAGATTCACTCCTTGGTCTTTCCTTCGGTCGTGCTAATTCCCCAAGGCGGAGAGAACCCCGGCGAGACAGTCGTTAAGAAAGCCCAAGAGATAGGTGCAGACATGATTATTTCGTTTGGAATGGCGTCGGACGTAAAAGGATTTCGGATAGAGCGGTCGGGGTGGAACTGGGTACTGAACGAAAAATATCTTACGGTCGAAAACAACCGACCACTTGACCCATCGCGACCAGAAAAAGAACAAGTGCAAACTGACCCTACGCAGTGGGATATCGAAAAGATGCAGCGACTTTTTTCCGAGGCAAAGATCCCATTTGATGCAAAACTCTCTGACGATGCGGGACGATACTCATGCAACAGCTGGATTTACAGAACACTTGTCGAGCTTAGAAAAACAAACTCCCCAATCGCCTATCTGTTCGTTCACACCGCGTGTACAGAGAATGCCATTGAATTCATTCCCGATTTTGACCGAAAGAATAAAGTTCTTGTCAAGAATGAGGATTTGCTAAAGGCGCTCGAAATCATTATTGAGTCTCAGCGAAGGTAGATGCATGATTGCGCAGCAATCATTCCGCTTTCAATATCTTCCCTTTATTGAATCGAGGAAAAACTCGTCGAAGGCACAGGTATTTTGCCGTCTTCGCAGGCGCGACGGCGCCGAGACCGAGCGCTGGCACAGCATTGCCAGATAGCGACGGCAAAATACCTGTGCCGAGAAAGAGTTTCTATTTTAGAGCCTCTGAATGCTGCGTGCTCCAGGCGGAAAGTACTACTCCTGCCGATACAGACGCATTCAACGATTCCGCCCGTTCATGCATCGGGATGCGAAGCAAAATGTCGCAATGCTCGCGGGTTTTTTGGCGGAGCCCTTCGCCTTCGCTGCCGATGACAAACACTGCCGGGGCATCAAATTTCTCTTTCGATAGCACATTCTTTCCTTCCGTATCGAGCCCGTAAATCCAATACCGGCGTTCTTTGAGATCGAGTATCGCCTGATTCTCATTCCCTATCCCAACTATAGGAATCGTGAACACGGTCCCCGCCGAAGCCTTTGCAACAACACCCGTGATCGGCGCCTGGTTGTGTGCGGGCAGAAGAACCGCAGCCGCGCCAAATGCAGCCGCAGAGCGGATGATAGCGCCCACATTGTGGGGGTCCGTTATTTCGTTGAGAAGGACAAGTGCTGTCGAAGCAGTCGGCTCAAGTTTATTCATGAACTCCGCATAGTCACGGACGACACCAGTCGTGACGACGCGCGCAACGATGCCTTGGTGAACCGCACCTTCAAGTTCTTGCGAGAGTTTGCGATTCATCTCCTCGACGCGGATATTATGCTTTTGCGCAAGCGGTCGGAATTCTTTTTCCGAGCCCGTCGACACGAAGAGAATCTGAATCCTCTCTGGTGCTGCGCTAAGGAGCGCCAGGACCGCATGACGGCCGTATATGAAGGCAGTGGACATAGGGTCAGTATACTAGCACGAGTTGACCCCCCTTGCTCAGGCCATCAATTTCATCTGCCCCTGATTTCTCTTACTAGTTCTGCAAGACGTCGATCTTCGTGAATACGTGAGCAAATAAAATTCATACCATGATCTCCCTGAAGCTCTGCAGTCAGAGGAAAAATCGCTTGAGCTCTACCATCTTTCCCTTTCTCCGAAAACCAAACCTCGGGAAAATGTGAAATACTTGACCACATCTCATCGTTGTCAGGATCCACATTCTTTAACTGCAACAGTTCCTTGCGAATTGTTTCGAGCAATTCATCATCTGACTTGGTATGCAATAATTCGCTGATCTCATTGTGTCCGTCTCCGACAGAGAGTACGGCATTTTTTGGTTGTGGAATATCTTTTTTCTTTACCTGTCCTTGTGCAATCCTGGTCGCTGCTCTGTGTTTATATGATATGAGCGCATTTCGGAGCGTGATCGTGAATCGCGTTTCGTCAGGGTGCAAAGCATTCTGCACCTTATTGACCCCTTTCCATGTTTTGCCATAGGTAGTTCGAAAATCGGTTATTTCATCTCCAGACCAAAGAGCCATCGTATTGCGCACTATTCTTGGACCCATAAGCCACGCAACAGCTGCAACTGCTGCATACCTTGCACTATTGGGCAAAAATGATGCTTGTGTTCCTAAAGCAGATGCTCCTCCGCCTAACACTTTTAAAAAAGTTCGACGCTTTTCGAAAGCTACCGTATCGGGGCTAATATGCATGTCCGCGAAATACACCGATATTCCGTCCTTGCATGCTTTTTCGTATATCTTTCTGTGAAGTTTCTCAAGACTCACAATCATTGGCGCAAGTCTTGGATCTGTATGAACCAAAGGCGAGACTGATTCGCCGGAAAATAACAGGACATCGTCTCCTATTTGCTTCTCTGTTATAGGCGTAGTATGAACTTCGAGAATTAACCTATCAGTCACTCCCTCAATGGCTTTGTCAGGTACTTCGATGACATTTCCTGGATCTTTTATCTGTTCCCCGCTAGGTCGCATCTGCTCAGCAATGCCAAAATGGTATCATGACGTCGAAATTGCGCCCCGTTGACTCCCCTTGCCCGAGAGACAATTTTGAATGATTGAGAAGCAGTCATTCCACCATGAGTCATCCTTCCCTACCTTGAATCACAGCTAGAAACTCGTTGAAGGCTTAACTTTTTTGCCGTCTTCGCAGGCGCGACTGGCGCCGAGACCGAGCGCTGCGCGAGCACGCGCAGATAGCGACGGCAAAAAAGTTATGCCGAGAAAGAGTTTCTACTAATAACTCCTCAACTGTTTTGCTCGTTCGTGCAATCGGATGCGCTCAAGCGCTTTCGCTTCGATCTGGCGGATGCGTTCGCGGGTAACGCCGAATTCGCGACCGACTTCTTCAAGCGTGTAGCAAATCGCATCTTCAGTGAGTCCGTTACGCATCTCTAAGATCTTGCGCTCTTTCGGAGAAAGTTCATCGAGGATCGCTCCCATCTGCTCCGTGAGGATGCGACGAGATGCGTCTTGGTCGGGCGTTGCTATTGTTTCGTCTGCGATAAAGCTTCCGAGTGTCGAACGCTCGTCATCGTCTTCACCCACAGGGGACTCAAGAGAAACGGTGTCCTGCGAGATTTTCTGAATTGTGTAAATTTTGTCCACCTCTGTGCCCATTTCTGCAGCGATTTCCTCCGGAAGCGGGTCACGGCCGAGGTGCTGGGAGAGTTCGCGCACTTTCTGTTTGTATTTGGCAATAGTTTCCACCATGTGCACCGGAATGCGGATGGTGCGGCTCTGATCTGCGAGTGCGCGCGTAATAGCCTGGCGAATCCACCACGTAGCGTATGTCGAGAATTTAAATCCCTTCTGGTAGTCGAATTTGTCGACCGCCTTGAAAAGCCCAAGGTTTCCCTCTTGAATGAGATCGAGAAGCGTCAAATCAGGCGAGCGGTTCACATATTTTTTCGCGATAGACACGACAAGGCGGAGGTTCGAGCGGGCAAGAATGCTGCGCGCCTCTTCATCGCCTGCAAGAATGCGCTTCGCGAGGTCTTTTTCCTGCGTCGCATTGAGAAGCGGGTACTGGCCTATCTCGCGGAGATACATCTGCACCGAATCATACGAGCTGTCAGAGCGGCGGTGCTGCAATTTCTTTTTCTCGAGAACATCATCCGAGGCAGTTTCCTCAAGGAGATTGCCACTTTCGAGGACATCGATGCCTGCAGTGCCGAATCGCTCGTACATTTCCTCCAACAAGAGGACATCGTCTTCAATCGTCGGGAACTCGCGCAAGATCTCATCAAACGTGATGTACCCGCGCTCGCGTCCAAGATTAATAAGCGCCTCTACCTTGTGGTCTTTCTTATTGCGGGCGGAGCCATTCTTTCCTGGCCGAGCGGCCTGCATGCGGGAAAGAGCGTGCTTCTTGCTTTTCTTCGCGACCGGTTTCCCTGGCTTTTCGGACCTTACGCGCAAATTGCGTCGAGCTGCCCTGGGCGCCCTTCTTGCTTTGCTCGTTGCTTTTTTCTTTTTGTTTTTTGCTTTTTTTGCCATGGCCTTTCAAATTTCACCTTGCCGCCTTCTACATGTATTACCTATGAATTATGAAAATTGTAGGAACACAAAACACAGACCGCCTTCCCTTAGCGGCTGGACGGCGAACTATACCCTGAAATCGCCCGATTGGCAACGTTCCGTATCTAGGAAAAAGAGAGGATATTGTGAGGATAAAGGTGTGTACAACTCATAGCTTCGCTATTTCTGCCGTTAAGACCCGGCAGCGTTCCATCAAGCGCTTCTCGCTCGCCTCATCGCCCTCCCTCTCCGCCTTCTGCAGTTCCTGGGACGTTTCCTGCAATTCCGCCGATAACCGCTCTTTTTGAAGAACGCGGAGAAGTGGGCCCACTTCGCGCTTCAGCCCCGCGCTCTTTCCATGCTGGCGCTCGGCAAGAAAGCGCATCGGCTCTTGTTCGGATTCGGGAAGCTCCCGGAGCTCTCTAAACGCTTTCTCTCCGAGCGCATGCTTTAAATGTTTTTCGAACTCTTTTACATCGAGGTGCGGCTTCTCTAACGATTCTTGCCAGATGAGGATAGAAAAAGCTTGCCTTGCACGATCCGATTTCATCTTCTTAATTTCCTGCGTCGGAGGAGTGGCGCTCTGGTAGACAGTCGGGATTTTTTTCAAAGCCTCTGCGACGGCGCGCTCTGACACACCGAGCCGCTCTGCGATTTCTCGCTGATACTGTTCCCGCGCGATGGGACTCTGCACATCTGAAAGGAACGGCAAGACCGCTGCCTCAACAAGCCGACGGAATTTGTCTCGCTGCGGAGAACGTTCTTCAAGGACGTCCAAAAGGAACGTGATGATGTCTTTCGCTTCGCGAATAGCCTTTTTCCACGCATCCGGCCCCTCTTTCTGGATAAGGTCCGCGGGATCTGTTTCGCTGGGAAGCGCAGCAACTTTTACATTCAGCCCCGCCGTAAGCGCGGCACGAGCGGCACGTCCTGCCGCTTTGATACCGGCTTCGTCTGCGTCGAGCGCGATAACGAGGTTCTCGGCCATTCGCTTCACAAGGTCCGCATGCCCTGCAGTAAAGGCAGTGCCGGAAACTGCGACCGTATTCCCCCACCCCGCTTGATGCGACATTAGAAGATCCATTTGCCCCTCTACAAGCACGGCAAAATTATGTTTTCGGATAGACTGTTTTGCCTTGTCGAAACCATACAGAATGCGTGATTTTTGGAACAGCGGTGTCTCTGGCGAATTCAGATACTTCGGCGCATCGGGCGACGCCTTCTCTCCAAATATCCTGCCCGAGAACCCGATGACGCGCCCTGCGCTGTCGGAAATCGGGAACATGATGCGGTTACGGAACTTATCGGTAATCCCTCCCCTTTCATTTTTTTTGGAAACACCTGCATCGAGCATGTCTCGTTCCGTGAATTTCTTACTTTTCAGGAAATCCGAGAGCTCGCTCCATTCATCTCCGACGTACCCCAATCGAAATTCTTTGATGGTCTTTTTCTCAAGCCCTCTCTCTTTCAGATACTTCTCCGCGACATCATCCAACTTGTTCTGAAAGAAAATTGTCGCTGCTTCTAGAAGTTCAAACAATCGATCTCTGTGGTCTGTGTCAGTTTTTTTACCCCGAGCGTAGTCGAGGGGTACCCCGGCTTTTTCAGCAAGAAGTTTAAGCGCCCCCTTAAAATCGAGCCCCTCTACCGCTTGGACGAAGGAGAAGATATCTCCCCCAACCCCACAACCGAAACAGTGGTATGTCCCTCGCTCTGGCGAGACAAAAAACGATGGCGTCTTCTCGGCATGGAACGGGCACCGTGCTCGCCACGTCGAGCCAGCACGCTCCAATTTGACGTAGCCGCTTACTACATCGGAAATAGACAACCTATCCTTTATTTGTTGAACAGTATCGCTCATATATATACCGTGCCTGCCCCGTTAGAGGCGAAGCTCTCTAATGGGGTCTGCCATGCAAGCATCATACAGCTCCTTTTCTTTGCGCGCTAAAAAAGGCCCGACCTATGCTAGGATTTTCCCATGGTCAAAAGTTTCGATGCGCCGCCTCTTGAGCGAACCCCCACGGTCCCTCAAGCCAGCAATTTAAGAGACGCGTTCGAGCGCAGATTGTCTCCCAACCTCAGAAACCTATTTCAAGGACAAGGTCATGGCACATCAAGTCTGTGGTCCCAGATGATTCTTCTCAAACTAGTAGAAAAAGGGATTGCGTACGACGAAGCGCGTTTTGTTCGCATCGCGAAAGCATGCGAAATCTCTTTGAACAAATCGTCTGCAGAGGAGCTTTTCAAAATAGTAAATTCTGACAAGAGCTATGGGGCATGGAATCGAAAAGTGGAGCATCCGGCGATCGACCTTAGAAAAAATATTGAGCAAGTTCTGGCGCATCGTGGCGAAGAAGGGGCAAACGTATTAAAAGCCCTTGAATTCGCCGTCGGCATATTGATGGAAAAAATCCCAAATGAAATGCTTATCAAAACCGCTGATGATGCTATGGCTGACATTGCACCGCTCGTTACGAAACACTCTAGAGTCAGCACACCAGAAAATATGCGCACGTACGCGTTCCCCCGCGCTCTACTTGCGTGTGGCCTCGGAGTCGGTTTGCGGTACAAGCAGGTCATGCAAGTGCTTGCGGACCATAAATCAATGTTGGCCGAGCAAACGCTCAAAGTCATCGTCTCGAAAACACGAAAAGAGGTACTCGATATAACTCAAAAAGCTCTCACTCCTACTGAAGCGTTAACGATGCATCTCCAGAGCCGTGTCGGTAAAGAAGCAACGGATGCTTTGATTGAGTACGCAAAAGAGGTCATCGATCGATATCCATTTGATCGCGTTGAGAATGAGGAGTCCGATAACGGGGTTAGGAGCGAACGCTTCACACCACCGCGTGAGAAACGTGCGCGCCTGCCTCGTGTCGAACGCGCATCGTTTCCTCAGGTCACATCCGCAGATGAGCTGGAAAAAGCGATCCGCGAGGACCCAAAACGTGCAAGGTTCCTTTTGTCCGAATTGACCCGCATTGACGAGGTTGGGGGCGTATTAGGAGAGGTCGCGGGAAATATAGGTGTCCGGCAGAAAGTACTCGCCGATCTCGTCCGCAAGCACGGCACTCTTATCAATCTCATGGCACTGCTCCGTACTATGGTCTAAACACCGGAAAAACTTGACCTGCGAAAGCAGACTCCCGATTATCGCAACACCTTAAAGAGCGCGAACTTCTCCCTATTGAACGCCTTGAAGCCGAGTTTGTCGAAGAATTCTAGGGCACCTGTGATGGCGAGGACTTCTAATACCCCTTTCGCTTTTGCTTTCGCGACACATCGCTTCACTAGCGCACTTGCAATTCCCCTCCCTCTAAACCCAGGCTTAATCGCAAGGCTGCGCACCTCTGCAATTTTCCTCGAATATATCTCCACTGCGCAGCACCCCACTATTTTTCCATCTATCTCCGCAACGAAAAAATCCTTCGCAGCAGGAAGATGTTCCTGTGCAAGCTGCTTCGGGAAACTCCTGATGAGTTTCCTTATTTCCTTCCAGTCTGATTCTTTGGCTGTTCGTATCGTTGTCATATATCAGAATATAGTTTGAAACTCACGGCCGTAGTATTCATGCTATATGCGAGACTCTTTGAGGGCGTAACTTTTTTGCCGTCTTCGCAGGCGCGACTGGCGCCGAGACCGAGCGCTGGGCCAGCAGGCCCAGATAGCGACGGCAAAAAAAGTTACGCCGAGAAAGAGTTCGCACGATTTACGCAGCAGGAGTTTCCGCGCTAGCCTCTGCGACAACATTTGCCGCCAATTTTTCCTGAAGTTCGGTTATCATCGCGTGCTTCTTGCTTCCCTTGAATCCGGTCCCTGCTGGAATGAGGCGGCCGATGATGACGTTCTCCTTGAGCCCAACAAGCCGGTCGATGGCACCGGAGACAGCCGCTTCCGCCAATTTTCGAGGCGTGTTCTGGAACGAGATAGCAGAGAGGAACGACGCGCGGGTAAGCGACACCTCGGTGATACCAAGAAGAAGCGCTTTTCCTTTTGCCGGCTCCTTATCCGCGTCCTTCATTTCTTTGTTGAGGCGGTCATACTCGAAGTCCGCAATAATGTCGCCCGCAGAAATCTTCGTATCTCCTGGAGATGTGATGGACATGCGGCTGAACATTTGCTTCACGATTATTTCGAGGTGTTTCCTTGCCGTCGAGACACCCTGCAATTCGTAGATGCGCGTGATTTCATTGATGATGTATTGCTGCGTAGTCTCTTTTCCTGCGAGAAGGAACAAATCTTCGATGTCCGCCGAGCCGTCAGTGAGGAAGTCACCTTTCCGCACGGCGTCGCCCTGCTTCACCAAAATCTGGCGGGCAGGATGGACTCGATATTCAACTTCTTTCTTTGCAGCCTTCCCAGTCTTTGTGGACACGTCTTCAGGAATTATTGCGATGACACTCTCCTGGCCATCGCGGACTATGTCGCCAATGGCGCCAGAGACACGTGCGATGGTGGCAGGAAGTTTTGGCATGCGGGATTCGAACACTTCTTCAACACGCGGCAGACCCATCGTAATGTCGCCCCCGGCTGTCGCGACGCCTCCCGTGTGGAACGTACGCATTGTGAGTTGCGTGCCCGGCTCTCCGATAGCTTGCGCGGCGACAACACCAACCGCTTCGCCCAGATCAATCATGTCGCCCGTCGTCAGGTCCGTTCCATAGCACTTCTGGCACACGCCGCGATAGACTTTGCAGGTCATCGGAGAACGGACGACTGCTTCTTTCGCATCGCTATTCTCGATAGCCTGCGCATCATCACGATTGAGGAGGTGGTTCCTTTTGAATACAACTTTTTTATCTCCTGTGACAACATCTTCGGACAACACACGCCCGACAACGCGATCAGCGAATGAGCCGCCAATATTTTCCTTTCCTGGCCGTAGAATCGTCACGCCTTCTTTCGTGCCACAATCATCCTCGAGGATAACAACATCGTGCGCGACGTCGAAGAGGCGCCGCGTGAGGTACCCTGCGCGCGCTGTGTTCAAGGCAGTGTCGGCAAGCCCTTTGCGCGCACCGTGCGTCGAAATGAAGTACTCGATAGGCGTCAAGCCTTCCTTGAGAGATGAGGTAATAGGGAATTCAATGATCTCGCCGCGCGGGTTCGTAATGAGCCCTTTCATGCCCACCATTTGGTGCAGCTGCACTGCGCTACCGCGGGCGCCGGATGTGATCATATTGTGGACCGGCCCTTGGCTATCAAGCGTCTCGAGCACGTGCTTTCGGAGTTCGCTGGATACTTTACCCCAGATCTCGATGGTCATGCGCTTTCGCTCTTCGTCGGTAAGAAGCCCGTTCTCGTAGTTCTCGCGCTCTTTTGCTACAGCTGCGCGGCCTTCCTTTACAAGTTTTTCTTTCGCTGCAGGCACAGTCACGTCAGAGATAGCCCAAGTGATCCCAGCGTGCGTCGCGTAACGGAATCCGAATGCTTTTATCTTGTCGAGAATCGCTGGGATGCCATCGAGTGAGTAGTGGTTGGCGAGATTATGGACGAGCGCCAGCATTCGCTTGTTCGTTATCTCTTCATTCATGAATGGGAAATCGCTTGGGAGGACCGAGTTGAAAAGAAGCCGGCCCACCGTCGTCTCGAATACTTTGCCGCCGAATGCTGCGTATTTCTTGCTGTCAGATGGCAACACTTTAACGAGCGCGCGCAGGTCTACCGCACGGAAATCGTATGCAGTGATAGCGGCGTTCGTCGAAGGAAACGCGCTTCCCTCTCCCTTCACTCCCGGAACTGCGCGTGTCATCCAGTAACAGCCGAGAACGATATCTAGAAGTTTCGATGCCACAACGACATCGCCTGACCCAGGCTTCAAGACGTTCTTGTTTGCCGACATTATTTTCGCAGCTTCCATTTGCGCCTCTTCGGAAAGCGGCACGTGAACTGCCATCGCGTCGCCGTCGAAGTCCGCATTGTATGCAGGGCACACCAATGGGTGCACTTGAATTGCGTTGCCCTCAACAAGTGTCGGGCGGAATGCCTGGATAGACTGGCGGTGGAGTGTTGGAGCGCGGTTCAGGAGAACATATTTTCCTTGTATTGCCTCTTCTAGGATTGGCCACACTTCTGGAGCTTCGTCTTCGATAAGGCGTCCGGCACCGCGGATGTTATATGCATGTTCGCGAGCAAGAAGCCCCTGGATGACGAATGGGCGGAACAATTCAAGCACCATGTGTTTTGGAAGCCCGCATTCATCGAGCGCAAGGTCAGGCCCCACGACGATGACAGAGCGTCCTGAGTAGTCCACGCGTTTTCCAAGAAGGTTCTGGCGGAGATACCCATGCTTGCCTTTCAGGTAATCTGCGAGTGATTTAAGTGCGCGTCGGCGTCCGCCAAGAATGCCGAGAACGCCTGAGCCGCGGCGCATTGAGTTATCAAGAAGCGCATCCACTGCTTCTTGTAGAATTCGCTTTTCGTTGCGGAGGATGACTTCCGGCGCGTGAATTGCCTGCAATCGTTTCAAGCGATTGTTTCGGTTGATGACGCGGCGATACAGGTCGTTCAAGTCTGACGATGCGTGCCTGCCCCCTTCGAGCGCGACCATAGGGCGAAGCGCCGGCGGAACGACAGGAAGGCGCGTGATGAACATCCATTCGGGCCTTACTCCCGCGCGCTCAAGGCTTTCTGCAAGTGCGAGGCGCTTTCGGAGTTTGTCGCGCTCTGCAGCAGGAGCCGATTCGTACAAGCCTTTCAACTCCTTGATGAGTTTAGAGAGCTCGATCTTTTTCAAAATAGTGTACAAGGCTTCCGCCCCGATCTGTGCGCGGAACATGGCGCCATACTTCACCGCATATGTGTGGTATGCGGCCTCATCGAGGACGATGCCTTCTTGGATGGATTCGATCTCTTTCTTCGCTTTGAGAACAAGGTCTTTGAGGCGAGTTTTCTCATCCGCGTTCGCGGCAGAAGAAGTTTTAGACTTAAATTCCTGTTCAAGGTCTTTAAGGAGGCGAGCTCGCTCACCTTCTTCCACCTGCGTCACGATGTAACCCGCAAAGTAGACAACTTTTTCTACATCCGCCGCGGATAGGCCCAGCATGAGGGCGATGCGCGAAGGAATGCCACGGAGGAACCAAATGTGTGCGATAGGAGTCGCAAGGTCAATATGACCCATGCGTTCACGCCGCACGATAGCGCGCGTTATTTCAACGCCACACTTTTCGCAGATAATGCCTCGAAAACGAATGCCGCGATATTTGCCGCAGTAACATTCGTAATCTTTTTCAGGGCCAAAAACGCGCTCATCAAAGAGCCCGTTCTTTTCCGGACGCTGTGTGCGGTAGTTGATGGTCTCAGGTTTCGTGATTTCACCGTGCGACCAGTCAAGCACGCGCTCAGGAGAGGCAAGCCGCATCGCGACTGCTTCGAAGTTCTGCGGGATCATGTCTTTTTTCTTTTGCATAGTGGTTGTGGAAAATTAACTTCGAGCTTGCGACTGTTTGCCAAATGGCATCACATTCGCACGCGACTCCCTGCTAATGGCTTCACGCCCTTCCCCGTCCTTGAATTCAATATCAATGCCGAGGCCACGAAGGTGACGCACGAGAACATTGAATGTCGCGGGCGTATTCGATTCGCTGATCCTCTCGCCTGAGACAATTGCATCGAACGCAGCGGAGCGGCCGAGAATGTCGTCGGATTTGATGGTGAGAATTTCGCGCAAGGAATGGGCAGCGCCATACCCAAGGAACGCCCAGACTTCCATTTCACCGACGCGCTGTCCGCCATTCTGCGCTTTTCCGCCGAGCGGCTGCTGTGTCGTGAGGCTGTATGGGCCGATGGAGCGCATGTGTATCTTGTCTTCCACCATGTGGTGCAGTTTCAGCATGTACATGACGCCGACGGAGACTTTTTGCGCAAATGCTTCCCCTGTCCTGCCATCGAAGAGCGTGAATTTTCCTGTCTCATCAAAGCCTGCTTTCTTCAGCTCTGCTTGTATCTCTTGCTCGGTTGCGCCTGCGAATGAAGGCACGATTGCTTGGTAGCCCAGCGTATTCGCCGCAAGCCCCAAGTGGAGCTCAAGGATCTGCCCGAGGTTCATGCGGGATGGAACGCCGAGCGGTGTGAGAATGATGTCCACAGGATTTCCATCCTCGTCATATGGCATGTCTTCTTCTGGAAGAACGCGTGAGATAACGCCCTTGTTGCCGTGGCGCCCTGCAAGCTTGTCGCCGACAGAAATAGTGCGAAGCTGTGCAACTTCGATATGTACGCGCTTAATGACGCCGCTTTCCAATTGGTCGCCTGTCTCGCGAGAGAATACTTTGACGCCAACCACACGGCCGCGTTTTCCGCCGTCCATGCGGAGCGATGTATCTTTCACATCTTTTGCTTTCTCGCCGAAGATTGCGTGGAGGAGCCGCTCTTCAGGTGTGAGCTGTGTTTCGCCTTTTGGCGTCACTTTTCCTACCAAAATATCTCCGGGCCTCACTTCCGCGCCGATGCGGATGATGCCCTCTTCATCAAGGTTGCGAAGTTTGAATTCCGATACGTTCGGGATGTCGTGCGTCGTGACCTCAGGACCAAGCTTGGTATCGCGGACAACACAGATAAATTCCTCCATGTGTATGGAAGTGAAGCGAGCCTCTTTTGCGAGCCGCTCTGAAATGACGATAGCGTCTTCGTAGTTCGCGCCGAACCATGGAAGGAAGGCGACGCGCACGTTCTGCCCGATAGCCATTTGCCCGCCGACAGATGTTGAAGCGTCCGCAAGGACGCCGCCGCGCTTTACCGTATCTCCCACAGAAACGAGCGGCCTCTGGTGGAATGTCGTGAATCCGTTTGTTCGTGAGAAATTGACGAGCTCGTATTCTTTCGTCTTGCCGTCAGAATTTTTCACTTTGATGAGCCGAGCATCCGCATAGGTGACTTCCCCTCCGTCTTCCGCAAGAACGAGACGCCCCGAATCGCGCGCTGCTTCTGCTTCGATGCCGGTTGCAACAACTGGCGCATCTGGCACCACGAGTGGCACAGCCTGCTTCTGCATGTTCGAACCCATGAGTGCGCGGTTCGCATCGTCGTTCTCGACGAACGGAATGAGAGACGTTGCGACAGAGAATGGTTGGTTCGTCGCAACTTCCATATAGTTCACTTCGTCTCTTTCGACGAGTGTCGGCTCGCCTTCGCGGCGCACTTCTACCTGCTTTTCTACTATCTTTCCATCTTCATTCACTTCTGTACCTGCGTGCGCGATAGCGAAGCGCTCTTCTTCTATTGCATTCAAATACACGATCTCCTTCGTCACGCGCCCTTTTTCTACTTTCGCATACGGCGTCTCAATGATGCCAAATTCATTCGGACGGGCGTAGAGCGACATGTGGAGAACAAGTCCGATGTTCTTGCCTTCTGGCGTGTGGATCGGGCACACACGGCCGTAGTGCGATGCGTGGACGTCGCGTACCTCAAGGCCCGCGCGCTCGGATGTGAGGCCGCCGCGGCCAAGCGTGGAGAGCGTGCGAAGGTGCTCTATCTCATCCAGGGTGTTGTACTGCTGCATCAGCTGCGAAAGCTGGTCTGTTGTGAAAAATTCTCGAATGCTGGCTTGGAACGGACGCGGGTTTACGAATTGCACGGGAAGAACAGTTTCTGCATCCACCATCGCCATCCTGTCCTGAATGTTGCGCTTCATGCGCGAGAGCCCGATGCGCATGCGCTGTTCGAGAAGTTCGCCTACGAATCGCACGCGGCGGAAGCCGAGGTGGTCGATGTCGTCAGCCTCGGAAGTTGGGTTTGCGTTGCTCTCGGCGATGTGCGTCACGATGCGGACAATATCGTCCTCTGAAAGAGACGACGCAGCAAGGTTCTTCTCGTCCGTCTTGATGCTGAATCGGCGGTTGAAATGGAAACGTCCTACGCGCGAGAGGTCGTATCGCTCTGGGGAAAGGATCGACTGAACATGGTCACGCGCGCTCTCCGGAGTAGCGATGTCGCCATCGCGAAGCCTTCGGTATATCTCAACGCACGCTTCTTCGAGCGTCTTTGCAGTGTCGTGTGCAAGCGTCGCCTGTATCGTGTCACGGCCAGCCTGCGAGCCCTCAAACCTCGCAAGAATTTCCTTGTCAGTCGTAAGGCCTAGTACGCGAAGGAGCGATGTGAGGGGAAAACGGCGCTTTCTGTCGATCTTTACATATACTGCGCCGTCGGGGTCGGATTCGATTTCTATCCACACACCGCGTGCTGGGATTATTTTTGCTGCGAAATAGTTCTTGCCTTTGTGCGGGATGCTCTCAAAAAATACGCCGTACGAGCGTGCAAGTTGCGGAACGACAATGCGCTCGACACCATTGATGATGAACGTGCCGTGCACAGTCATCCATGGAAAGTCAGCAAGGAAAATTTCTTGTTCTCGCTCCTCCCCCGTCGTCTTATTCTTGAGTTTCGCGACCATCGAAAGCGGCGCCTCGTATGTGCGCATCGTTTTCTTCGCATAGTACTCGTCCCAACGAACCGGACCGAAGGTGAATTTTGTGAGCTTAAGCTCGAACTTCTTTCCAGAGTGGTCCGTTATCGGAGAAAATTCTTTGAACACTTTTTCTGCGCCGCCTTCGACAAATTGGCGGAACGATTCGAGTTGTGACTCGACGAGATTGGGAAGTTCTACAAGAGGCTTCTTGAAGCGCCCAAAGAACTTCTGAGGTCTTGCGGTTTTTGTTTTCGCCATGAGATTCCCTTCCGCCAAAAAGGCGGATCATTAGCTAGCGGCCTCTATTAAAAGTGCCTGACTACAGGCTTCTTTTTTTGCTTCTTCATTTCAGCCGCAACGCAATCGAGAATCAGCAAAGTTCAAGGAGTCTACAAGAAGTCGGTTTTCGTGTCAAGCGACGCTGCGCTCGCCGATACACTCAGGTAAAAAAATTGGGAGCCCAATCGTCGTTGATCCTCGAAAGGGGCTCCCAAGCGCGCTGCTTAGCGCCAGCGGACCACAGGCCGATCTTATATTTGTCTATACTCTAGGTCAATCAAGGCTGACGTTTCTTCCACTCATTTATTTTCGCATGGTGCCCCGTGAGGAGGACCTTTGGGACCCTGTGTTTCTTGCCTTTCCATACTAGTATCTCCGGACGAGTGTAGACCTCAGGGCTCGAAACACGGCTTCTTTCCAAAGACTCCGCCTTTCCGAGGACTCCAGGAATAAACCGGGCGACAGCATCGACAAGCATCGCAGCGGGCAATTCGCCGCCGGTCAGAACGAACGGACCCATCGACACAGATTTTGCCTTCAGGATTTTCGGAACGCGGGCATCCACTCCTTCGTATCTTCCGCTTATCAGGAGAATATCTTTTTTCTTGGACAAATTCTTCGCCATTTCCTCATCGAATTGTTTGCCGTCTGTTGTGAAAAAAATGACTTCAGGCTTTTTGGATTTTCCTAATGACTTATGACTTTGAACTTTAGACTTGCGAAGAGCTGCGTCAGCAGCACGAAGCATGGCGGTTGGTTCCAACACCATCCCCGGGCCCCCACCATATGGACGCTGATCTACTCGCTTATGTTTTCCAACAGCGTACTTTTTCGGGTCGTAGTACGAAATCTTTATCAATTTCTTTTCACGTGCGCGACCAAGTATCGAGGATGAAAGATACGCCTCGATTGCGTCGGGAAAAAGAGTGATTATATGAAAATGCACCATAGGTTGACTGTATATCACATGCGCAGCATAGTGCCCACGCCCATAGAAGGCACCGTGCAGCCCAAGAAGCGGCGGTGATGGTAGCTATGGTCGGTGGTATCTTAGGGTTACTCTTGGTAGTTGCGTTCCTCGTGGCCCTGAACTGGCCCGAGTAACGTTCTCGCAAGGGAAACCCGATGCCCTCGGAAGCGCCCGCGGCAACAACTCCGCGGCGCTTTCATATGAGAACCTTGAATTTTCCTAGCAGCTAGAAGCTCGAACCTAGCACCTATTTAATCCCGTCCAACACATCGTCCAACGATTTATCCTTAGGAGATTCCTGGCGGGCTTTTGGTGCGTGAACGTAACCGCCGGTGTCACTCGAACTCGAGTCTGCATCTCGGAATCCTCGGTCTGAGCCTTCTGGCTCTTCAATTTTCAAATTGACGCGTGCCTCATTCTTCATGCCGACAACGCGCAAAATAGTGCGAATGGCTTTGGCTGTCGCGCCACTTCGCCCAATTATCTTGCCCATATCGTCCTTGTGGACAGAAAGCGTGAGAAGAACTCCCATCTCATCTACCGTCCGTACTATCTTTACGTCGTTCGGATTATCAACGAGTGCCTTAACAACATATTCGAGAAATATCTGATCTTGTTCCATACAGAATAGCTCCTAGGTGCTAGCTTCTAGCTTGTAGTAATGAAAAAATAATACGACGAAATTCAAAGAAGGTCAAAGTTGTTTATGCGGCAGTTTTCTCCTCAACAGAGATCTCTGCTTTCGCCTCTTCCTGTGCCGGCGCTGCCTCAGCGGCTGGCGGGGCTTCTGTCGTTGCCTCCCCTGCCTGCGCAGGCAGGTCCTTTTTTGGAACCGTCTTCTTCGGGAGCACGTTCATCTTCTTTCCCGAAACAATACCTGCAGAAACGAGCATATTGTGCACGGTCCCAGTCGCTTTTGCGCCAACAGAGAGCCAGTATTTTATGCGATCCTCAACAAGAGTGCGCTGCTTGGTCCTCGGATTATAGGTGCCAACACGCTCAAGAAAGCTGCCGCTTTTCGTGCTTTCCGTGTGCTCGATGACAACGATCCTGTAGGAAGGGTCGTTGATGCGGCCCACGCGCTGCAACCGAATCATTAACATGAGTCGGCACTATACCAGGACTGAACTGAAGGGTCAATTCACTATTTTGCGACCTTGGTTGCCTCCTCAAGCTTCACTGACAAGACCTTAGATACCCCGCTTGAGTCCATCGTGACGCCGTACAATTCCCCGGCGGCTGACATCGTCGCGCGGTTGTGAGTGATGACGATGAGCTGGGATTTCGCACCGAGTTCCTGGACCATGTCTGCGTAACGTTTCGAATTCGCCTCGTCGAGCGCCGCGTCCGTCTCGTCGAGTATCAAAAATGGCGGGGGATTCACTTGCGACATTGCGAAGATAAGCGCGATAGATGTGAGCGCGCGTTCGCCTCCCGAAAGAACTTCAAGCCCACGCACTTTTTTGCGTGGCAACTGGACATCAATGGAAAGTCCCGCATACAATTCTTCTTCTTCCCCAAACAGATCTTCCGTATCTTCATCCTGAAGATCTGTCGGGCGATCATCTCGTCCTTGACGAGATGATTTAGCTGGGAGTTCAATTTCCAACTTTGCCACACCACCGCCAAACAATTTTGAAAAGAATCCGCCTAGGGCTGCATTGATGTGCTTGAGGCCATCCTTAAACCTTTCGTCAATGGTTTTTTCCAACTCCGCGATGATGTCTTTCAGCGAGGCGGCTGATTTTTCCAAATCCACCAGCTCGCGCCCCAAGAATTCATCACGCTGCCTCGTCTGGTCGAATTCTTTGACCGTCTGATCCCCCTCGCCCACCCCTGCCTCTTCTATCTTTATCTTCAATCGCTCAATGGCACGGCGCCTCTTTTCTTGCGCACTCCTGTCCTCTGAAAGTGCACCTTCCGGTATCTCAGCATTTTCAAAGCCGCGGATATCGGCGCCGATAAGCGCGATGCCTTCGCGCACTTCCTCTTCGAACCTCTGGCGCAGGACTTTCATATTCTCCAACCCCACGCGAGTGACGTTCAGTTTTCCCTGCACTTCACGCAGCGCCGCCTCCAATTCGACAGACTGCCTCTCCGCACTGAACCGCTCTTCGCGCGAGTGTGCTATTTCCGAGCGTATGCGCTCCGCTTCCGATGCACTTTGCGATTCGTCTTCTTCCGCACGTTTAAGTTGCATCAGAAGCCGGTCCACGTTCTGTTTGGCTTCATGGTTCGTGACTGGCGCAACACCGGTAAGGTCGTCCACGAATGCCTTGATGCGTCCACGAATGGTTCCTAAAAGGTTCCGAATAGCGCCCACATCTGATTCACGCTCTGCATCCGATATCGCGCCTTCAACTTCTCGAATAAATTGCCGAACATGCGGAACCGGAACTATCTGCTCGACTGTCACGTTCGTAGCTTGAAGTGCTCCTTCTGCCCGCCCAAGCTCACGCGCCATCTCCTCGCGTGCCCTCCGCATATCCCCAAGCCTCCGCTCTGCTTCTCGGAGCTCCGCTTCGAGCCGTGCGACGTTCTCTCCCGCACCCCCGCTGCTTCCCCGGCGCGCGTCACGCAACCTCGTGTCAATTGATTGCACTTCTTTTTCAAGAGACTTCCCTTCTTCAAACAATTGCGCACGCTGCGCCGCCTGCCATGCATGCTCGCGAGCAAGATATTCGGACAAGAGGACCTTCAATTCTTCTTTCATCTCCCGTGCTTTCTCTATTTTCTCGACCTGCGCTTGCAGGAATTTGAGGTGCGGCGCAAGCTCTCGGCGAAGTGATTTTGTTTTATCTATATTGACTGCGGTTTCCTCTAATTTTCTCTCGCTCTCCGCTTTTTTGTGCTGATATAGCTTGAGCCCTAGTGAGTCCTCCACCATCTCGCGACGCTCTTTTGGCGACGCATTCAATATCCTGTCTGCTTCACCCTGCGAGATTATTTGGTAGCCGGACCCACCAATGTTCGCGCCGGCCAAGAGCCGTACGACATCTTTGAGACGAACTTGGCTGCCGTTCAAGAGGTACTCATTCTGCCCGTCGCGAAAGACGACTCGTTCCACTGTGACTTCCGGAAAATCGATATCGAGAATCCGCTTTGAATTATCGAAGGAGACTCGAACGCCGGCACGGTTCATCCGCGGTAGCGCGGGTGACCCTCCCCAGATAAGGTCTTCTCCGCGTTTCGAGCGCAAAGATTTCATCGACTGTTCGCCAAGGACGAACCGGAACGCCTCTGCGACGTTGCTGTTATGTACCACCACATCGTTGGCAATAAAATTATGATCTACTGCGATGCAGAGATCGTACACATATTCCTCTTTCCGATCGGTATCAATCGAGACTATTTCATCCCAAAGGACATCCGATTCCGCAAGAATTCGCAATTGCGAAATCAATTCGCCCGATCGATTTGTTGGAATTCCATACTTATCCACCGCTTCAATACACCTTAAGATCCCAGCTCTAGTCGCCTCGCACCGCATTTCATAATATGCGGCGAGCGTCGGATATTCGGCTCGTATCCTCTTTATTGACACTTTGGCCTCACGAACGAGATCTCTCACAAGCTCAGCTGCGCCGGGAACAAGATCGAGATTTGGATTCGTTTTTTGTGGTAAATCCAATAATTTCTGCAGAGAGGATTTCTTTCTACCTCTCAAAGTCAACTTTTCCGCCAAAATCCGAAGATTGTGAGAACCATAGATAAAAACAGACCAGTACATTTTTCGAACCGGTTCAGGAGAATTTGTTGCATGCTTAAGTTTCGATCTCACTACGGCCTGTACCCCGAGACGAAGGAGTAAGGCAGCTACATCCCTAGCAAGCGTCTCACTCGCCGAAGCATATTCAATGTATGCCGATCTGCTTGATTTTGTAGGCACGTGAATGTACGAGTCACCCTCAAATAATGCAGACAAGAAAGCAGTGACGACCACTTCAGGCGACGCGAATATCTGTTGCGGTATCTTTTTTACTCTTGAATGACCATCACGCGTAACACCGAAGACTCGGTCGATAAAACAAGAGAGGGTTTTTGAAGAAATGAATGCATCTATAATGCCTCGGCCCTTATACGACCTCAAGGTCGTGCTAACGTCAAATGAGGCACGTGCGCATTCGACGAAATCGTCAACAAGCGGCAGATCATCGTTAACAAACCGGATTTGTCCGTTGCGACAATTCCTGCCTTCCGCAATAAGATACCCAAGAAATCTGGCAACACGTTCATCAACGATTTCTGGGATCCGTATTGTTCCATCAGTGCGAGACTTCAAAATGCGCTCCGGAAATAATACTTCTTCATCGCCCATCGGCCACAGTGTTTGTGCCGCCGTTGAAAGTATTGCTTGACCGTCAAAAAAGCCTTGGACGATCTTTGGAGAAATTAGAGTATCTCGCGTTGTCAGAGTAGCGCTTCTTTTACCGACACGCTCTACAAGATCGGCTACCAGATGAGGAGCATACGGAACATACACGTTGTCCTCTGCAGCGAACGCGGCAAGCACAGAAAACATGGACAATACTTGTTTTGAACCCGGTATAGCAAACTTACGAGGTGATGCAATTCGTGCACCAGCTTTGAGCGAATCGGCACGAACAGGGGTTACTTTGCCTTTCGCCAATGCAAACACCGGATGATATGGTGTTGCAGTTATTTTTCTCCCCGACCGCATTAGGAGCGTTAGGAGTTTTGCGGGAGCACTTCGGCGCACAAATGCCGCAATCTCCCGCGGAACAAGCAATTGCTTTTCACAATCAAGCGCAAGCACTTCCACGCGAGAATCGGACGATAAAATTGCAATCCCGTCGTCGTACAGTTTTATTCGTTTTGCAGTCGCGTGCGCATTGTCAAACAGCTCTTTAATTGAGACCCGACTCCCATCAGCACACTGCACAACAGAGTCTCCCGCTACGCATTTCCCGCTTCCATTTGGACCTACGATAGATGCAATCGGGGACGTGAACTCGAGTACGGTTTTCTTTCCGAAGGACTTGAACCCCGTGAGTTCGATGGATTTCAGGCTGAGGTACATCGTAAATAGCTTACAGCTTGTAGCTTGTAGCTGCTAGGGTGAGCCGCGGGATAAGGAGCGGCGTAAGATCGGAGACGCGTCGGCGTCGAGACGGGGTAGCGCAAAATCGCAGCAGCGATTTATGCGTGACAGCGAGGAAAACTCTCATTTCTCTAGTTGTTCAAGAATTCCTTTCAGGATTTCACTTCCGCCGTCTCTAAAGCGCTTGCCCGTTAGACGTTCGATAGAATATACATCCAAAGGTTTACCGAGTTCCCGAATAAATTTCTTCATTGAAATGCCGGGGTCTTTTACAAGAATACCGAGCGCTTTCTTTCTCAAGTTCGTATCCTTTAGCCAAAGCTCTACTGATTTCTTGCTCGGGTCCCGGACCAATTCAACTCCCTTTGCCACACGGATTGCCAACTGTTCTTCTGCTGTGCGACTCCTGAACGGTCTGTCGAACTCAGGCATACCTACCAGCCTTTTACAGCGAGAGCAGCCTCTGCCGCTGCCTGTTCCGCCTCTTGCTTCGAACGGCCTTCGCCAGTTGCGACCCTGTCACCACCAAGATAGACGCCTGTCACGAATGTCTTGTCATGATCGGGGCCTGATTGGCTTACTATCTCGTAGCGTGGCGTAACCCCAACAATGTCTTGCGCGATCTCCTGGAATTTGCTTTTCGCATCCTGCCACAAGCGTTTCTCAACGACTTCATCAGTTTTATGGAAGAGCTGTGAAGCAATGAACTCCTTTGCGACCTGGTAGCCACGATCGAGAAACAACGCGCCAATAAGAGCCTCGAACGCATTTGCAAGAATTATCTGCCTCGCGCGGCCAGTATCTTTCGATTCGCCGCGCGAGAGGAGAAGATACTCATTCATGCCAAGCTTCGTCGCCGCATCCGATATGCTGATGGTGTTAACGAGTGCAGCACGAAATGCCGTCAGGTCCCCTTCCGGTTTGTCCGGATATTTTGAGAACAGGAATTCTGTGACCACCAACTCCAACACCGCGTCGCCTAAGAATTCCAGCCGTTCATTGTGCTCTTTGCCGGGAGAGCGGTTCTCATTCAGATAGGAACGGTGCGTGAACGCGGACTCTAGTAACCGTTTGTCGGCAAAATCATATCCAATCTTCTTCTCGAATTCTGAGAGGTCAACCATATACGCGTAAATTCCAATAACCAAGAGACAAGCTACAAACAAATTTCAAATTACAATGATTCAAAAAGGGATTTGTTTGGGACTTGAAGTTTGAAGTTTGTTTGGTCATTGTTTCTTGGTGCTTGGTCATTATTTGCTTGCCTTCTTAGCAAGCAAATTTATCGCCGGTATTATTATCTTGAGCGTATCGTCGTAAAAATTAAGACTTCCGACCTGCGAGAGCGGGAACCATTGCGCATCGTCCAAGCCGCCGGACGAGCCCAGCCGCAACTCCGAGAATGGCGCTTCCGCGAGGAAGTACGTGACACGTTTCCTCTTCTTTCCGCCTTTTATTTCCGGGTCGTTGGCGATGTATTCGTTCACGCCGAGCTCTTCACGTATTTCGACATCAACACCAAGCTCTTCGCGAATCTCGCGCTTTGCCCCGGACTCCACGTCCTCGCCATCTTCTATCTTTCCCTTTGAGATGGTCCAGTGCCCAAAAATGTCGTGCACGAATGCAAGGTACGTATCGCCTTGATGCTTTGCATACACGACAGCTCCCGCAAGATGCTGCACCGGTATTTTTCCTGGATCAATGTCTTTCTTCCTGGTATTGCCTTCGCCTTTTCCTGGCTCGCCGAGCTCGACGTATACGGCTCCAAGAACACCGTTCACAAAACGGCCCGAGGAAGCGCTTCCGAATTGCTTCGCGAGCTCGATGGCCTCGTTGATGGCGACTTTCGCCGGGACTTGGGAGCGGTCTGAGTAGAGGAGTTCAGTGAGTCCGAGCCGAAGCACGTTCCTATCTATCGCTGCTATCTTATCTATCGGCCACTCTGGCGCCGCAGTTTCGATGACTTTGTCTATTTCCTTCTGTTTCGCTACCGCTGTCTGAAGGAGTCCTTTCATAAAAGAAAGATCGCTGTCGCGCGCGCCGAATTCGCGAGAATAATCAACGAGACGTCCTTCCGCGTCGACAAGGCTCATCGCGCCTTTTTGTTGGTCCTTCTCAAACAGGACCTGAAGGACAACCGAACGAGCAAGGTGGCGATTTGCCATAACAGATAGCTTCTAGGTACTAGCTTCTAGCTTCTAGAATCATATGGCGGATAAAGAACAAGCGTAAACGGAAACAAATGAAGATTACGTGGTTTTTGCTTCTTCTTTAGAATTAGTAGTGTCTTTCTCTTGGCCGGCAGCTCGAAGCTCTTTTTGCTTCTTCTTGTCGCGTCGCGCCTCCCTTTTTGCCCTGGCGACGACATCAATGACAACCTTTCCGTTGTATTTGCCGCACTCGGCGCATGCCCTATGGCTGACGCGCGGCGCGCCACATTCGCATACTGCGAGCGAGGCTGCCACCAGTGCGTGGTGGCTTCGGCGTTTTCCTGTCTTTGAGCGGTTCACCCGCATTCGGACTACCATTGCCCGCAATATAGCGCGGAAAGTATCAAGTATCAAGTTCCAAGTATCAAAAGGAATCTGATTGGAATTAAGAGGTAAATACTTATTTGATACTTACCTGGTAGCGTCGCAAAAAGTATGTCCTGTGGATCGCATGCACGCCGAGTTTCCGTATAGCCTCGAAATGCCCGTTGGTGCCATATCCCTTGTTGTGCTCGAAACCGTAGCCGGCATACGCCAGAGAGAGCTCTTCCATGTGCCTATCGCGCGTAACTTTGGCAACAATGGACGCGAACGAGATGGCGGGAATGCGTTCGTCTCCGCGGACAAACGACTGTTGGTCCCATTTCGAGGGGACACGAAGCCCGGCATCCAGGAGAACCTGTACGCGCGCCGGACCGATACCAAGCTCAGATATCGCCACCGCAGCCGCTTCATGTGCAGCATTTACAATACCAATAGAATCTATTGTCGATGCATCCACGAACGCGCTTGCATGGCGCAATCTACCGTGGGCCGCAATGTATTCATACAAAATGTCCCTCTGCTGCGCGGTAAGCTGCTTCGAGTCTCGTAATTTCGGCTTTCCCTTTTTCGTTATCAAGCTGAAGACCTCCTTCCAGTCGAAATCCTCTGGGTACAACACCGCGCCCACGCACACAGGCCCCGCGAGAGCTCCCCGCCCCGCTTCGTCGATGCCAATAAAAAAGTTAGACATCGCAAATTACTCAACTGTCTTCTCGGGCCTCTCCTGTGCTTCCAGCCACTCTTTCAGATTGTATATTAATTTGCCGACAGATTCTTTAGAAAGATTCACATAACGCGGCATTTCAGAAGGATTCGTCTCCTTGTCATAAAAATCGTCTTTTGATTGAAACGCGTATTGTTGGTATGGCCTCTCGGCATTATCCTTTGGATTATAGACTATCCGAAAATGACCGGATTGGGTCAGGACATCCAGTATGTCCCCATCCGCAGACAGTACGACACTGCCTTTTTTTGCTTTAATTTCTTCTGCGAACTGCTGCTCCACATCTTCTTTCCACGCTTTCATCGCCTCCTTTGCATCTTCACGTTCCTTGATCACTTGAGGATCTGGAGCTTCAGGAACTTCCATTCGGTTACGCGACATACGAATCTGAATTATCAGTAATACCTTAATGCTAGCAGCTCCAAAGAACAACGCAAAAAATGGTGGGGATTACGCTCTGCTATACTTTTCCCATGTCCACGCGTGCGGATAAGGCTTCTTTCGCCTGCCCCGTAGCCAGTGCGCAGCGCTGTGGTACTGGGGTGCACCGGAATATTTCATTATGAAAGCAGAGTTTGTACATCTACACACCCACAGTCACTTCTCTCTCCTTGAGGCACTGCCAAAGATCCCAGAATTGGTCGCCGCGGCGAAAAAAGACGGCCAAGGTGCTCTCGCGCTCACCGATAACGGCAACATGTACGCCGCCATAGATTTCTATAAGGAATGCAAAGAGCACGGCATCAAGCCAATTATCGGCGTCGATTTTTTCGTTTCCCCCCGGACCCGCCACGACAAAGAACACCGTGTGGACGACCGGCATTCCCGCCTCGTGCTTCTCGCGAAGAATGAGACAGGATATCGGAACCTGATACAACTCGTGACGAAATCTCATCTAGAAGGCTTCTACTATCGCCCGCGCATAGACCACGAGCTTATGGAAGCAAATCGAGAGGGGCTCATTGCTATTCTGCCAGCATTCTCTGGTGAGCATGCGAGAGCACTGAAAGATGGGTCCAAAGAAAAGTCCGCGGAACTTTTGGCATTTTACAAAAACGTATTCGGCGCTAACTGTTTTGCGGAAGTGACAAGGCACCCAGAAATTGAGGAACATGAAAAGATAGGCAAGCAAATAGTCTCAAGCGCGAGAGAGGCCGGGATTCCCCTTGTCGCATCGCATGAAGTCTATTACCTCGACAAGCGTGACGCGCTCGCGCGCGAGCTTGTGAATAACATACGGACAGGGCGCGTCTTGAACCGTGAGTTCGAAGAGAACGCATATGATTTTTCATTCATTTCGCAAGCTCGCGCGGGAGAACTGTTCAAAGACTTACCGGAAGCGCTCGAGAATTCAAAGCGCATCGCCGACATGTGCGAACTCGAATTGAAACTGGGAACGTGGGTCTTCCCCGATTTTCCTGTTTCAAAGGATTCCACGCATGACAAAGAGTTGCGAGAGCTCGCATTCGCAGGCTTTTCGGTTCGAAACCTGCCGCAAACAACGGCTCTCATCGAGCGTGTCGAATATGAACTTTCAATCATCGCAAAAAAAGGATACTCGCCGTACTTTCTCGTCGTCGCAGACCTCCTGCGCCACGCACGCGACGTGGGCATCTATACAAACACGCGAGGTTCAGCAGCAGGTTCCCTCGTCTCGTACCTGTGCGGCATCACGACGGTAAACCCAATTGAATACAACCTTCCCTTCGAACGCTTTCTCAATCCTGAGAGACCGTCGCCTCCGGATATCGATATGGACCTCGCAGACAACCGTCGCGACCAACTCATTGATTACGTGCGGCAGAAATATGGCGAAACACATGTCGCTCAGATAGGCACGTTCGGGACGATGATGGCACGTGCGGCAGTGCGCGATGTCGCACGCGCGCTTGGGCATTCATATGGAACCGGTGACAAAATTGCGAAAATGATACCGTTCGGGAAACAAGGATTCCCGGTGACAATAGATAGTTCGTTGGAGAGCACACCGGAATTGAAAGATGCGTACAAAAAAGATGCGGATGCGCGCGAGATCCTCGATCTCGCGCGCAAAATAGAAGGCAACGCGCGGCACGTGGGCGTGCATGCGGCAGGTGTCGTCATCGCGCCTTCCGCTGTCACTGATTTTGTGCCCATCCAACGCGACCCCAAGGGCGGCAAGACAATCACCCAGTACGACATGCACGCGGTCGAAGAGGCAGGCCTTCTTAAATTCGACTTTCTTGGGCTCACCAACCTGTCGGTCCTCGCCGATTCCGTCACGCGAGTACGCGAGCGGCTTGGCGTCCACGTGGATCTCGACAAGATATCGCTCGAAGACAAGGCGACGTATGAAATGCTATCTCGTGGAGAAACACTGGGTGTCTTCCAGCTCGCGGGAGGCGGGATGACGAACTATCTTATTGACCTCAAGCCCTCCTCCATCCACGACATCAACGCAATGGTTGCCTTGTACCGCCCTGGCCCTATGGGATTCATTCCGGCGTACATCGAACGCAAACACAACCCAAAACTCGTAAAGTACCTTGACCCCCGAATGGAGCCCATCCTCAAGAATAGCTATGGTGTCATCACGTACCAAGATGACGTCCTCGAGATAGCCATCCAGCTCGCCGGATACTCATGGCTTGAAGCAGACAAGCTAAGGAAAGCCATCGGCAAAAAGATCCCCAAAGAGATGGCGGCGCAGAAAGAAAAACTGATGAAGGGTGCAATAGAGGGTGGAATGCGGGAAGATGCCGCAGAGAAATTGTGGCAACAGATCGAGACATTCGCAGCGTATGGCTTCAACAAATGCTTAGCCGGAGACACTCGAATTTATGATTCGGAAACGGGTGTTTCTCAACCTCTTCGCACAATGTACGACAACAGACTCAAAACTACCGTGTATGCTCTGGATAAAAGAATGCGGATTACGTCGACAGAATCCTCCGCTCCATTCGAGAATGGCATTAAGCAAGTGTACAAGTTGCGCACGCGTTCAGGAAGGACGATCCGTTCGACAGACAATCACCCCTTCAGAACATTTGACGGATGGACACCGCTCGAAAAATTGCAGCCGGGGATGCGCATCGCTGCGCCTCGCCGCCTGCCTCAACCCAAAAATGCACGGCCGCTGGCTTCATACAAAGCCGCAGCCCTTGGGTACCTGATCGCAGAAGGAAATCTTTGCCATCCTCACGGAGTGTATTTTTATTCAACGCAAGAAGATGAAATTCGCGATTTTATTGCGGCAGCCTCACAATTTTCGAATACAAAAATCAGCATAAATCGCAATAAACCGGCCACAAGCGTATACGTCGGACAAATTGACCAAAAGAAAGGCAACTCACTTCGAGTGTGGCTGTCAGAACTTGGTTTAGCAAACAAAATAGCTACAGAAAAATTCATACCCGATGCGATTTTCCAAGCCGATAACCACTCGCTTGCAATTCTTCTAGGCAAAATGTGGCAAGGCGATGGATGCGCAGATGTAAAGAATCAACTTTTCTACTATGCGACAAGTTCTCGCCGCCTTTCGGATGACCTCCAGCACCTGCTCTTACGTTTTGGCATTGTCAGCACGATCCATGCAAAGCAATTTAAATATCGTGATTCTTTGAGGCCAGGATGGACAGTGCATATCCATGGGAGCGAGAATTTAACTTCATTCATGAATGCGATCGGCAAGCATTTGATCGGGACAAAAAGAGATGCAGCCGAGGCAGTCACAAAGAACTCCACGGTACGCAGTAATAATCGTGGCCGCGGAACGGCAGATACTGTTCCCGCACCAATATTTACGCACATACGAAGAGAACTTGTAAGAAGCGGGTTCTCAATTTCGTCGGTAGTAAAAATGGCGCACGTATCTGAAAGAACGCTTGGATACGATGCTCGGAAGAAAGGATACACGCGCTCAGTACTGACACGAATCGCCGATGCCCTCGACTCGTCATTACTGCGCCAGTACGCACGGTCTGATATTTTCTGGGATGAAGTGGTCACTATCGAGCCTGATGGAGAGGAAATGACGTATGATCTCACTGTGCCTGGTCCATCTAATTTTGTCGCAAATGGTATTTTTGTCCACAATTCACACGCAGCAAGCTACGGCAACCTCGCGTACAAGACCGCATACATGAAAGCAAATTATCCAGTGGATTACATGGCGGCGGTCCTCACCGCCGATGCGGGCGACGTCGAGAAAATTGCAGAGGTCGTCGCAGAATGCTCGCGCATGGGACTCACGATACTGCCGCCATCGGTAAATGAGAGCCGAGGCACATTCACGGTTGTTCCCGACCCTTCGAATCCCTCAGGGCAAGCAATCCGCTTTGGGCTTTATTCCATAAAGAATTTCGGCACTGGCGTCGCAGATTCCATCATCACGGAGCGCGAGGCAAACGGACGCTACGAAAGCATCACAGATTTTCTTATCCGCATTCACGACAAGAACCTCAACAAGAAATCCCTCGAAGCGCTCATCATGTCCGGCGCGCTCGATGAATACGGCGAACGCGCCACACTTCTTGGGAATATTGAAATACTTCTCGCGTACCACCGCGAAAGCATGAGCGCGCCGGAAGGCCAGGATTCGCTTTTCGGGGCAAGCTCGGCTATCTCTCGAGAACTTCCGCTAAAGGAGCACGGACCTGCAACAATGGAACAGCGCCTTGCGTGGGAAAAAGAGCTCCTCGGCTTTTACGTATCCGGACACCCGCTGGATAAACACAAAGAAAAATTATCAAGGCAGAAGATAAGCCTCAAAGAAGCGAAAGAAAAATTCCCACACGGAGTCGAGACGGTCATCGCCGGCTTTCTGGAAACCGTGCAACCGATACTGACAAAAAACGGCGAGCGGATGATGTTCGCTAAGCTCGCGGATTATTCGGGCTCGATCGAGATCGTCGCTTTTCCCCGTACCCTCAAAGAAAACGAGGCTCTTTTCACACCTGGCTCATGCGTCATGCTCAAAGGAAAATTCTCTAGCAGGAACGGCGAATCGAGTTTCGTGGTAGACAGAGTAAAAGCCCTTTAGTAGTATTGGGAAACCAGAGATTGTTTCGGCTACCAACCGAAATCGCGCAGGCGAATCCGCCAAATTGGCGGACTAATCTGAAGAAAGAGAGATGCCGAAAGGCATAAAGCTAGGTGGAACCGCGACACGAGATCGCCCTAGCGAGTTCACGATGAAGATCGTGCATTCGCTCGGGCGTTTTTAATTACATAAATTTTAGATTATGGCAGAACAGAGACCTGTCCCGTTAGAAGCCAACCAATAATGACATAAATTTCATACCGTATGAACACTACAAAACCTGAAGAACCCAAAAACGGTAACGCTTCTAATGGGATGAATGAGAGAGACCATAAGAAGTTGGGCAAAGAGCTTGACCTCTTTACGTTTTCCGACACAGTCGGAAAAGGCCTTCCCCTTTTCACCGTGAAGGGTGCTGCCATCTACCGCGAACTCGAACGTTTCGTCATTGATGAAGAGATAAAACGCGGGTACCAACATGTAAAAACGCCCGACATCGCGAAATTGGACCTCTACAAAAAAAGCGGGCATTACCCGCACTACAAGGATTCAATGTATGCGCCAATACAGATCGACGAGGAGGAATTCATGCTCCGCCCGATGACCTGTCCGCATCACTTTGAATTGTACCTGTCGAAGCCACGTAGCTATCGCGACCTCCCTATGCGCATCGCGGAATTGGCGCAGCTCTACCGTTATGAACAATCAGGAGAGCTGATGGGCCTCCAGCGTGTACGCACATTCTGTCTCGCAGATGCACACATCGTCTGCGCTTCAGAAGAGCAAGCGGCCGATGAGATATCAAGCGCACTCGACCTCATCGAATATGTCGCGAGTATATTTGGGCTCTCGTATGGAAATGACTACCACTATCGACTTTCGCTCGGTGACCCCACAAACACCGAGAAATATTACAAGAATGATGCCGCGTGGGAAAAGGGAGAAAGACTCCTCAAAGAAGTGCTTGAGAAGCGTAGTGGAACGTTCGTCGAAGCAAAAGATGAGGCGGCATTCTACGGGCCAAAAATTGACGTCCAGATGAAGAACGTGAACGGGAAGGAAGATACTGCGTTCACGGTGCAGTACGATTTTTGCATGCCTGATAGGTTTGACCTCACCTACACAGCTTCCGATGGTTCTCAAAAACGCGCGTTCGTTGTGCACCGTTCATCTATCGGTGCCATCGAGCGCATCATGGCATTCCTCATCGAGAAATATGCGGGCGCGTTCCCCCTTTGGCTCTCGCCCCAGCAAGTACGAGTCCTTCCGGTATCGGAAAAGCATGTCGCATACGCCAATGAGATTTCAACGTTACTTCGCAATGCAGGAGTCCGCGTCGAAGTAGACGCATCAAACGAAACGCTGGGCAAGAAAGTGCGCAACGGAAAGACTGAGAAAATCCCCTATCTCCTTGTCGTCGGCGACCAAGAAGTTGCAGCACAAACCGTCACTGTTGAACGTCGTGACCCCATTAGAGAGCGACCAGCCTCTAACGGGGCAGGCGACGGAAAGCAGGCGGCAATTCCAATTGCCGATTTTCTATCCGCGATTTCCGCGGAGATAAAAGAGCGCCGCTAACCGCGAACTCTTCCTCCTACGCCAAGGCTTCGAAGGACAGGTGCCAGAATTTTCTGCCCCAAACCGAGACGAAGGCCTAGATATGTCGCGCCGATACCCGCTGCGAGCGCCACAGAGAACCAGGCGAGCATCGTGCCAAGAGGCCCAAATCCATCTCCGGTGTACGGCACCTTATCGAGCGCGATGTAACTCGTCGCAGGGTACGTGTAGGCTGGCGTGTACGTAGGATACGTGTACGAAGTTGGGTATGTGTAGTTATAGTAACTGCCGTAGTTGTACGGATACGAGTAGTTGAAATTACTCGTATTGTAATAATACGGATACTGATTGAAGTAGTTCGAGATGTACGGAGACACTGCCGTCACTTGGCACGTGTTCGAACCACCTTGCCCATAGACTGTCATCGTGTACGTTTGCTGCCCGTACGGATATACGGTTCGCGAGCCGCTGCGGCCTACTGAACCAACATCTGGCGAAATAGTCCCGCTTGTCGCATTCCACGTTGTCCACGTCAGTGTCGCGGGAGAATGCATGTACGAATTGTAGTAGTGCGTGCTGTTATTCGTATCGTACGTAAGCGTCATCGAGCACGTCGGGCGGCGGCCGTAGCCGTAGCCTCCATGGTAATTGTCGTAGTATCCGCTGGTATTGTAGTCGTAATAGCCGTTGAAATAATTGTCTCCGTAATAATTATTGTAGTAACTACCATCGTAGGTACCGCCGTACGTTCCTTGCGAGTAGTAATTATTGTTGTAGCCGTAATCGTACGGATACGAGTAATCGTAAGATCCGCTTGCCTCTGCTGGACCTGCGAGCATGAGCGAAAGGAGAAGCGCTGCCGCAAAGGACATCGCTCGCCTATATCCTGCGGGTGCAACCAATATATGACTCATAGTGAGCCGCCAGTTTCCCTTATTGGTTATTAATGCGTTCATAGTATCACGATGATGAGCAAAGTTATCAGGCGCGTATCCCCACTGCTACAGACGCAACAATACGAGCACCTTTCTTACCGCCTCACGCCTCGAGCTGCGATCACTGTTGCGCCAGCTGCCGCTGCAAGTGTTACAGCAAGCCATGCGAGCGAAGTGCCAAGCGGACCAAAATCGCCCGTGTACGGGATTTGCGTAAGAGGAACGTGAGAGCCAGCAACGGAAACGGTGGCTTGGCACGTTTGCGTCCGGCCTGAAGCGTCGGAGATGGTGAGCGTGTAATTTCGAGACGATTCCGGGCGAACAGTGAGCGTACCTTGTGCTGCCACTGTTCCGATGCCATCAGAGAGCCATGCACGTGTCGCGCCGTAGCTTGTCCAAGAGAGTGCTGAAGCCCCTCCATTCTGTATGGAGACCGGGTTCGCTGTTATTTGGCAGCGAAGTTCCCCGCTGTACGGATAATTCGGCTGGGTATAGTTATACGAATCAGTCGTGCATGTATTGCTGCCACCCTGTCCGTTCACCGTCATTGTGTAGACCTGATTAGAAGATGGGTATACAACTTGCGAGCCATTAAGGCCGACCGAGCCAACATTCGGACTGATAGTTGCCGACGTAGCATTCCAGGTGGACCAGCTGAGAGTGCCCGATGTTCCGTACTGATAGCCGGAATTGTAGTTCGGCGTAAAGGTGACAGAGCATGTTGGGCGCTGGTAACTATTGTTGTAGTTGGTATTGCCGTATGAGCCGCTGCCATTAACTGTGGTTTGGCACGTGTGGGATTCGCCTGAATTGTCGTACACACGCATCGTGTATGTGCGATTAGACATAATGCCGCTCACGTATTGGCTGCCGCTGAGATTTACGGAACCGATGTAATCGATATGTGCAGATGTCGCATCGCTCGTTGAAGTCCAGCGAAGTGTCGCTGACCCGTTCGTAGCATTTTCTGACCAAATTGAACACGACGCCGCTTCCGCAAAGGAAGCGAACGAAGAAACGAGTGCAAGTGCAAGAGCTACTGTCCCAAGCCCCTTCGCTGAAACACTGAAATAATGGCTCATAGTATAGACAAATTATGCCTTTCGGCTGAGAGTGTTATTAATCAAATGAGCAGCTACCTTACCACATTTCTCAGATATTGCAAGAGCACGCTCCCCTTCGCAAGAACAAGCGCATAGATGCCTGCGAGCGCTGTTGTGATAATCAAAACCCAGACCGCAGCGTCACCTGCCGGTCCGAATCCGAGGCCTGTGTATGGAATTTGTGTGAGAGCAACGTACGGAAGATTATAGAGCGATTGGTAGATAGATTGGTACTGCGACTGATAGTACGGCTGATAGTGCGACTGGTACGTCGACTGGTATTGGGACTGATATTGCCCCTGGGAATAATAATTTCCTTGGTTGTAATAGTTGCCTTGGTGGTAATAATTTCCTTGGTTGTAATATGAAGATTCAGAGTAATAACTTCCTTCAGAATAATAGCTTCCCTCAGAATAGTAACTTCCCTCTGAATAATACTCAGACTCGTAATACGCTTCTGCATAGTAACTTCCCTCGGAGTAGTAACTTCCTTCCGAATAGTACGTCCCCTGCGAATAGTATGTTGCCTGTGAGTAGTAGGTTGCTTGGTAGTAGCCTTGGGAATAGTACGCGCTTTGGCTGTATACGATGCAACAATCCCCATACGACGATTCCGCTGCGTAACTTGACTGTGCATAGGTGTCGCAACATGGACTGCTTCCATCGCCACCACCACTATCGCCACCACTGTCACCTCCGGAACTATCGCTTCCTGAGCTGTCTCCTGAGGAGTCTCCGCTGTCGCTT
>JACRFI010000003.1 GCA_016217965.1 Candidatus Kaiserbacteria bacterium | reverse complement strand
TCTTATGACCAATGGCGCGTTATTCGATGGAGGTACATTTGGAACGATTCAAATTACGGGAACGGGAACAAGAACTATTGATTTGACGGCAGCCGGCCATTTGCCGAACGTCATTGTTAATGCCGCGAATGTGACGATTCAGGGACCTGCTTCGGGAGTGACGACGTTAGATAAAAACTTCACGCTTTCTTCGGGTACGTTCACAGGGCTTGCCGGTAATCTTGATGTGAATGGCGATCTTAGTTTGCTGGGTGGAACGTTCACTGCGCCTTCTGGAAGTTTATATGTTGCCGGGGTGTTCACGGCCAGTTCCAGCGTGACTTGGAGTGATAATAACGGCGCGGTGGTATTTGACGGAGGCAGTGCGACGTTGATTATAGACAACAGCATAGCTTTCCACGATTTCACCGTTTCCAAAACTTCGGGCGGATTGGTCATCGCAAATAATCAATCCGTTGTGGTGGCCGGAAATCTTTCACTTTTGAACGGAATTTTGGGTAACGCGATTGTTCAAGCGCAATCGACGCTAACGAATGCAGCGACCTATAACGGCGGCAATACCGTGATTCAAATAGTCGGTAATGCTACCCGAACCATTAATTTGAGCGCGGGCGCGATTAACTCGCTTGTGATTAATGCGCCGAATGTGACAGTGAATGGGCCCAGCTCGGGAACGCTTACTGTTACCGGGAACCTTTCGATTATTTCGGGTCAAATGATTGGCTCAGGCGGCAATTTGATCGTGGATGGGGATGTGTCCGTGAGTGGAGGAACGTTCACTGCGCCGTCTGCGAATCTGACATTCTCGGGTAGCTTCCTCCACACGGCCGGAACATTCAATCATAACTCAGGCACGGTGATTCTAAACGGCACCAATCAAATGATTATCGGCAACAATACATTTTATAATTTTACAAAGATAGTTACGCTGGCGGATACGCTTTATTTTGATAGTGGTAAAACGCAAATTATCGAGGGCGCTCTGACACTTAGAGGCGAGACGGGACAAACACTCTCGCTGGTGTCCAATTTTGGAACGCCTCAATGGGAAATTGACGCGCAGGGTGCCCGCGATATTGCGTATGTAAATGTGATGCACAGCAAAAATAATAATGCGACTGCAATCACTGCCGGAACAGGCTCAGTCAATTTGGGCGGCAATACGAATTGGACGTTTTAAGCTTGATCTGAAAAGGGGGAATGCAATGGAGTTCAACGAAAAAATATCAACGGCGTCCTGACACTAAAACGGGATTTGGGACCAGAGCTCTCTCGGTCAGCCAAAGATGTTTAGGACGCCAGCGATATCAAACGGTTTTGCAGGGGCGACCCTCGTGGTCGCCCTTACTGTGTTACAGTTTTTTCCAGCAGATCGCCTTCGATGGATTTTGAGGA